>NZ_JAQKGN010000009.1:0-189715 GCF_027956555.1 Agrobacterium sp. ST15.16.055 | reverse complement strand
GAACGAAAGACTTCGTCGCCAGCAGCGCCGCCGCCCTCGTTCAGTGAGCGGACTTATAAGAGAACCTCACCAAACAAGTCAACACACCAAATTCGAAAAAATAAAGAAATGTGATATCTGCATGATTATAAAAGGAAATTTCGTTTTCATGAGCGTATCGGCATAATAAGACGCCACCGAGCTTGTGGTTTTGCACAGGAGAGTGCGCCCACGCGCATGAAGGCGGGTCGCGCGCCTTCTTTTAGCCCCCTTCCTCGCTAATTGCTTTGCCAACGAAGCGTTAACACGAGACATGCCGGCGCGTGTCCCTATACAGACGGTTGCGACATGTCTTCCGGTGCGTCGACCGATTTGACTCACGGCTTTGAAAGTTGCACATCTTCGCGTGAAGTTTCTGGAGAGCGCATGACCGACGGGGCACAGCTGGTATGACTGCGGATCGCAATGTGATCCGGTCGCTAGGCACGGAACCGCCAATTCTGGCGGAAGGACGACGTGCACCCGATCGCCGTGAGATTTCGTTGCGCTGGCTTTCGGGCACGTTCCTCACGGGGATTACCTCTTCCATCTTGATGGGGGTTGCGCTGTTTGCCGCTCTTGACGGTCGCCAGCAGCTTGCCATTCCCGCCGAAGCTTTCGCCAAGACGGATATGGGCGACAATGTGACGGAGGCAGCTCGTCGCGGCACTCGCCTCGTTGCTCCGAACATCGCGGCCCGCCCCTCCGATCGCTCGATCATGGAAGTTTCCACCGTTATCAATGAAGGCGACAAGGAAGTGGTCCGCAAGGTCCCCTTCTCTCACGTCAAAATTCCGCTGGCGTCCAATTACGCGAAACAGGATGACTACCCCGCCTTTGATCCGCTGAACATATTTGCCAGCAACGACGACAAGGATGCGCCCGCTCCGGCGGCGAGCCGCACCGGCACGATCTACGGCTCCGAAGTCGAATCCGAAGTCAGCCTGAAAACCGTCGCCTTTCCCATCCAGCACTCCAAATATGCTTTTGCGGGCTCCCTGAGCTTCGATGAGGTCGAGGAAGCAGTACGTTCAAACGGCTCGATCCTGACGGACGGTAACGAGCAAGTTGCGGCACTCTACTACATCGACCCACGCCGCTTCGATAATGATGATGGCGATGTCGACATTACCGCCGGCCTTGCTGCCCGCGTTGTCGAGCAAAACATGTCTGTTTCGACCCCGCAATCACCCTCGGTTCCCGCCAAGGAATATGCCGACGACGTCATCCCTGCCCGCCAGACGGAGACAATCGAAGCTGCCCTCTTCGGCGCCGGTTATTCGAAGGCGCAATCCTCCGAAATTGCCGGGCTGCTTTCGCCGCAAATCCAGTCGAACAATGTCGAAAGCGGCGACGTTCTGCGCGTCGGCATCATCCAGGAAGACGAAAAGAGCGACATCGTGCGCGTGAGCCTTTATCGCAAGGGACGCCACATGGTCACCATGGCCATCGATGATCGCAAGCGTTTCGTCAAGGCTAGCGAACCGCCGAAGCTCGACGCCGTGGCGACCGCCTTCGACAGTACGCCAGCGCCTGCCGCCGGTCGCGATCTGCCGAGCGTTTATGACGGAGTCTACCGTGCGGCTCTGGCTTACGGCATGAACCAGAGCATGGTTTCGCAGCTCATCAAGCTTCTGGCCAGCAGCGTCGATTTTCAGGCGCAGCTCAAGCCGGCCGATACGCTGGAGGCCTTTTTCTCCGTGGAGGACGCGGACGGCAAGGCGACGGACAAGTCGGAACTGCTCTACGTGAACGCCAAATTCGGCGACAACGAGACACGTTTTTACCGTTTCCAGAACCCGGACGACAACAGCATCGATTATTTCGACGAGAACGGCAAAAGCATCCGGCAGTTCCTGTTGCGCAACCCCGTTCCGAACGGCCGCATGACATCCGGTTTCGGTATGCGCCGCCATCCGGTTCTGAAATTCAGCCGCATGCACACCGGCACCGACTGGGCGGCGCCCCGTGGAACGCCGATCATCGCGACCGGTAACGGCATTGTGGAGAAGGCCGGCTGGGCATCCGGTTACGGCAACCAGACCCTGATCCGCCACGCCAATGGCTATGTCTCTTCCTACAATCACCAGAGCGCCATCGCCAAGGGCGTCACCGAAGGTTCCAAGGTCCGGCAGGGTCAGGTGATCGGTTATGTGGGATCGACCGGCCTTTCGACCGGCGCGCATCTGCATTACGAGCTGATCGTCAACGGCACCAAAGTGGACGCCATGAAGGTGCGCCTGCCGGGCGGCAAGTCGCTTTCCGGCGAGGCGCTGGCGCGGTTCTCCGATGAGAGAAAGCGCATCGACAATCTACTCAACATCGCGGACAAGCCTAATCAGGTGGCGAGCCGGTAACTCGGCGGACTTTTACGGGTTAAAAAGTAGTCAAGTGAAAAGGGCTCCGTTTCCGGAGCCCTTTCATTTTATGCCGCATCGGCCGTTTCAGTCTCAGCCTCACCCTTGGCGGGTTTGACCTTGAACAGCAACCGGTCCGTGCCCGAGGTCACTTTGACCCGCGAACCATCGGGGATTTCACCGCCGAGGATCATTTCCGCCAGCCTGTCCTGAACCGATTTCTGGATCACCCGCTTCAGCGGACGCGCGCCGTAAGCCGGATCGTAACCCTTATTGGCAAGCCAGTTGCGGGCATCCTCATCCAGTTCGAGCGTGATCTTGCGATCTGCCAGGAGCGAGACGAGACGCTTCAGCTGGATTTCCACGATCGCACCCATTTCGTCACGCCGCAGGCGGTGGAACAGGATGATATCGTCGATACGATTGAGGAATTCCGGCCGGAAATGCGACCGGACCCGCTCCATGACCAGTTCACGAACCGAATCCACATCGTCATTGTCGCCCATCTGCGTCATGAATTCCGAACCGAGGTTCGAGGTCATGATGATGATGGTGTTCTTGAAATCGACGGTGCGGCCCTGGCCATCCGTCAGGCGGCCATCATCCAGCACCTGCAAGAGGACGTTGAACACGTCCGGATGCGCTTTTTCGATCTCGTCGAACAGCACGACCTGATAGGGCCGGCGGCGAACCGCTTCCGTCAGGGCCCCGCCTTCTTCGTAACCGACATAACCGGGAGGCGCGCCGATCAGCCGGGCAACGGAGTGTTTCTCCATATATTCCGACATGTCGAGGCGAACCATCGCGGTTTCGTCGTCGAACAGGAAGCGAGCGAGCGACTTGGTCAGCTCGGTCTTGCCCACGCCCGTTGGGCCGAGGAAGATGAACGAACCGATCGGCCGGTTGGGATCCTGAAGGCCAGCGCGCGAACGGCGAACCGCCTTGGAAACCGCCTGAACGGCCTCTCCCTGCCCGACAACGGACTTGGCAAGCTCGTCTTCCATGCGCAGCAGCTTTTCGCGCTGGCCTTCCAGCATCTTGTCGACCGGAATGCCGGTCCAGCGGGAAACGACATGGGCGATATTGTCCGCCGTCACCACTTCCTGAACCATTGAGCCGGCGCCGCTGCTGTCGCGGGCTTCCGCCGCAGCCAGTTCCTTTTCAAGGCTCGGAATGATGCCATATGTCAATTCGCCGGCGCGTTGGAACTGGCCGTTGCGCTGGGCGATTGCCAGCTCGTTGCGGGCTTCATCCAGCCGCTTCTTCAAGTCGGCGGCATGGCCGAGCTTCTGCTTTTCCGCCTGCCAGCGGGCCGTCAGCGCATCCGCCTTTTCTTCCGTATCGGCCAACTCGTCCTCGAGCTTCTTGAGGCGGTCGGCGGACGACTGATCCGTTTCCTGCTTCAGGGCTTCGCGCTCGATCTTCAGCTGAATGATGCGGCGATCCAGTTCGTCCAGTTCCTCCGGCTTGGAATCCACCTGCATGCGAAGACGCGAAGCGGCCTCGTCCATCAGGTCGATTGCCTTATCAGGCAGGAAGCGGTCGGTGATGTAGCGGTTGGAAAGCGTCGCAGCCGCAACCAGGGCCGAATCCGAGATGCGGACCTTGTGGTGCTGTTCGTATTTTTCCTTCAGACCGCGCAGGATCGAAATCGTGTCCTCAACGGTCGGCTCATCCACCAGAACGGGCTGGAAACGGCGTGCAAGGGCCGGATCCTTTTCCACATGCTTGCGATATTCATCGAGCGTGGTGGCGCCGACGCAGTGCAGCTCACCGCGGGCAAGCGCGGGCTTTAAGAGGTTGGACGCATCCATCGCGCCATCGGCCTTGCCGGCGCCGACCAGCGTGTGCATCTCGTCGATGAACAGGATTATGCCGCCATTCTCGGCCTGCACTTCGTTCAGAACCGCCTTTAGGCGTTCCTCGAACTCACCGCGATATTTCGCACCGGCGATCAGCGCGCCCATATCGAGCGCCATCAGCTTCTTGTCCTTCAGGCTTTCGGGCACGTCGCCATTAACGATGCGCAGCGCAAGGCCTTCCGCAATCGCCGTTTTACCGACGCCGGGTTCACCGATCAGAACGGGGTTGTTCTTGGTACGGCGCGACAGGACCTGGATGGTGCGGCGAATCTCGTCGTCGCGACCGATGACAGGGTCGAGCTTGCCTTCGCGGGCTTCTTCCGTCAGGTCGCGCGCGAACTTCTTCAGCGCATCGAAGCCCTGTTCGGCGTTGGCGCTGTCAGCCGTGCGGCCCTTGCGGATATCATTGATGACCTGATTAAGTGCCTGCGCCGTTGCGCCGGCCTTCTTCAGGGAAGCCGAAGTGGTGGCGGAACTTTCAATCGCAAGAGCCTGCAGCAGACGCTCGACAGTGACGAAACTGTCGCCGGCCTTCTTGGCGAGATCTTCCGCAGTCGAGAACACTTTGGCAAGCGGCGCGGTGAGCGAAAGGCCGCCATTGCCGCCGGAAACCTTGGGCAATTTCGCAAGTGCCGCATCATTGGCAAGACGCGCTTCCTTGGCGTCGCCGCCGGCGCGCTCGATCAGCGATGCCGCCATGCCCTGCTCGTCATCGAGCAGTACCTTCAGAACGTGTTCGGGCGAAAATTGCTGATGGTTTTCGGCAAGCGCGAAGGTCTGCGCCGACTGCAGGAAACCGCGAACGCGCTCGGAGTATTTTTCAATATTCATAGTCGAACCTCCATAGACCGGCCCGCCCGCTTTCGGCACGGCACCGGGTGTTAGGGTTGAGGCTCCCTCAAAAGGCAAGCCCCGCTACGACAGCCGTGTTTAAGAGATTTCACGTCCGTCGCCTCTCGCTGGTCGGCACCGACGATGCGGTGTTTGTCCTTCCTGCACGAATATGGGAGCCGTTTTCATCGGTTTAAAGGGGAGCAAATCCGCCGTATCGGGAAATTTTCGTTCGATCTGACAAGTGTCAATTCGCCTCGCCGGATGAAGCTGGAGAAGGTGAACTATCGCCGAAAACAAAAAACTCCGGCAAGCCGGAGTTTTTCAATCGCCATGTGATTTGCAGACGCTGCTTATTCGGCAGCATTCTCGAGAGGCGCGACCTCTTCACCGGCAGGCGTTTCTTCGCCTTCGGCGCCTTCCGCCGCGGCGGTACGGCGCGGGCGACGCTGACGGGGGGCAGCTGCACGGCGGGTCTTCGGGGCGCGTTCAGCCGCTGGCGCTTCCGCCTGCTGCTGTTCTTCCTCGACAGCCACTTCCATGGGCGTGCCTTCAATGACGGGCTGCGGCGCCTGGCTGGCGTCGTAAACCGGAGGCTGCTGTTCGGCGGTCACCTGCGGCTGGCGCGGCTGACGCTCCTGCCGTTCGCGGCGATCCGGACGCTCACGACGCTCCTGGCGCGGTTCGTTCCGCTCGTTACGCTCCTGGCGTTCGGGCTGCTGCGCCCGCTCGGCCTGTTCGGCCTGCTGCTGCGGCGCAACGGCACCTTCATCGCCGTCGTTCACTTCCATATCGTCACCGTCGGCGGCATTGTACTCGCCGCGGTCGTCGCGCTGGAAGCGTTCCTGCATCTGGGCCTGAGCCGACGCAATGATGCGGTTGTAATGTTCAGCGTGCTGCAGATAATTCTCAGCGATCACGCGGTCGCCGGAACTCTGCGCGTCGCGCGCCAGCGCCGCGTATTTTTCCGCTATATGCTGGGCTGTGCCACGGATTTTAACATCGGGGCCGGAACTGTCATAAGTCCTGGTGAGCGGGTTGCCGCCCTTGCGGTTGAAGTTGTTGTTACCGCCACCATTGTTATTGTTGTTGTTTCCACGCCCCCGGCCGCGCTTGTTTTGCTGTCCTGGCCTCATCAATTGCTCACCTGAATTCTGTTTTGCTGACAATCTGGTTGTTTTCATGCAATTCCGGGCGGAAAACCGCTGGAAATTTTTTCCTGAAATTGCTCCATCACGCGCCTTGCCGAAGATAACTCCCGGGCAAGACCTCGCGTATGACGACCGGCTGCGCAAATGCTGCACCGAGCCGCCTGCGAACAAAGTTTACTGATTCACATGCCGGAAACGCCCAGCCTTTCAGGGCTCCTTAAAGAACCCGCTTCGGGACTGACCCATACCCTGACGAATCTCAGTTCGTCCTCAGCCACCCGGCATGTGGCCGCAAACTATCCCGCTTCCCGCGGAAATCCAAGCCTTTTCTTTTGCTGTGCAAAATATCCTTGCAAAAAATCCGCAGACATATCGCGAACAACTATCTCCGGAAGGTCAAAACTCTGTCGTTACCGCCATAATCCTTGACGGCGTCCAGAAGAGAGAAGCCGTGGGAAGCAAATATAGCGGAAACATCAAGCCTTTGATCGAAACCGATCTCCACACCGACAATCCCGTTTTCCACAAGAAAGCGGCCTGCATCGGCAGCGATGAGGCGGTACGGTGCAAGGCCGTCCTGACCTCCATCCAGCGCCGCCATCGGGTCGTGGTTACGAACCTCCCGGTCGAGCGTTGCGACAATATCAGTTCTTATATAGGGCGGATTCGACACAATTATGTCAAAGCGGCCAGAGATTTTTTCAAACCAGTCACTGCGAATGGTTTCGAAGCGTGAACTGAGACCATTTCGAGCGGCATTTCTGGCGGCCGTTTCCAGCGCATCTGCCGAAATATCACTGCCGATACCGGACGCCTGCGCACATTCCTTTAGCAGTGCCAGACAGATTGCACCCGTTCCCGTACCCAAATCCAGAATGCGGACGCTACCCGTTCGGGAAACCGTCTCCTTTAACGCCGGCAACAGCGTATCGACGAGAACCTCTGTATCCGGGCGGGGTTCGAGTGTTTCCTTCGATAGAAGAAGATCAAGGCCGTGAAACGCGCGGTGGCCGAGAATGCGATGCACCGGTTCGCCCAAGGCCCGCCGCTCGATCATGGCGGCGATACGCGCGTTTTCTTCCGCGCTGACCGGGCGGTCTGACTTCATCACGAAATCGGTCAATGAGAAACCGACGACTTCCGCAATCAAAAGCCGCGCATCGAGAAGCGGATCATCGATCCCGGCTGTCTGCAGCCTTTTGCGGGCGGCGGCAAGCGCGCTCGCGATACTCGCTTCAGCCGCCGTGCTCAAAGCTGTTCGCCAAGCTGGGCGAGTTGTCCCGCCTGATAATCGGCGATCAGCGCATCCACAAGTTCATCGATCTCGCCTTCGATCATCCGATCCAGCTTGTAGAGCGTGAGATTGATGCGGTGATCGGTAACGCGACCCTGCGGGAAGTTATAGGTGCGGATGCGCTCGGAGCGATCACCCGAACCCACCTGGCTCTTACGGTCGGCAGAGCGTTCGCTCTCCACCTTCTGGCGTTCGATATCGTAAAGCCGGGAGCGCAGAACCTGCATGGCCTTGGCGCGGTTCTGGTGCTGAGATTTCTCCGAGCTGGTAACGATCAGGCCCGTCGGAAGATGGGTGATGCGAACGGCGGAGTCTGTGGTGTTGACGTGCTGACCGCCGGCTCCCGACGCGCGCATCGTGTCGATACGGATGTCTTCCGGACGGATTTCGACGTCGATGTCTTCCGCCTCCGGCAGCACGGCAACAGTGGCGGCAGATGTGTGAATGCGACCACTCGCCTCCGTTTCCGGCACACGTTGCACACGGTGCACGCCGGATTCGAATTTCAGCTTGGAGAACACCCCTCGCCCGCTGATCGTGGCGATGATTTCCTTGTAACCGCCCGCTTCACCTTCGCTTGCGGAAAGAACTTCCACCTTCCAGCCCTTGGTCGATGCGAAGCGCTCATACATGCGAAAAAGATCGCCGGCGAACAGTGCCGCCTCGGAACCGCCGGTTCCGGCTCGAATTTCGAGGATCGCGCTTTTTTCGTCCGCCGCATCCTTTGGCAACAGCAGGACCTGCATATCCTTTTCAAGCTCGCCGATACGGGTCTCGACCTCTGGCAGCTCCATTTCCGCGAGCTCGCGCATATCCTTGTCGGTCGTCTTGTCGGCCAAAAGCGCTTCTAGATCGTTGGCCTCGGAAGTCGCTTTCTCGTAGTCGCGGATTTTCTTCACCACCGGCTCAAGTTCGGAATATTCCGAAGCCAGCTTCACATAGACATCCGCTGCCGGGCCGGCCGACATACGCGCTTCGATCTCGCCGAAACGTCGTTCCAACTCGCGCATTTTTTCGACGGGAAGCTTCGCCACCAGTCACTCCAATAATGAAACAGGTCTTTTTAAATGGGAATGGAATGCGTCGCGGCAAAGCGTAACAACACCTCGCGCGCACTTTCCAGCGAATTGTGATCATCCAGCGCCGCGTTCAACTCTTCGGCAAGCTTTGCGGCATCGAGCCCGAGCAGCATCGCCTTCACCGGACCGATCGCCGTCGGCGACATGGAAACCGAGCGGAAACCGAGGCCGATCAGCGCCATAGCCGAAAGTGGCTTGCTTGCCATTTCGCCGCAAAGCGTGACGGCGGTGTGGTGTTTCTCACCGGCGCGCACGATATCGCGCAGAATGCGCAGGAACGGCTTGCCAAGATTGTCGAAACGATCCGAAACGCGGGCATTGCCACGATCCACCGCCATCGAGAACTGGAACAGGTCGTTCGAGCCGACGGAGACGAAATCCACCTCCTGCATCAGCTCATCGAGCTGCCACATCAGGGAGGGCACTTCCAGCATCGCGCCAAATTGCAGCTTTTTCGGCAGCGCATGGCTGAATTTGGAGAGATGCTGCACTTCCTTCTGTAACAGGTCGCGGGCGGCGCGAATTTCTGACACTTCCGTCACCATCGGCAACATCATGCGCAATTCAGCACCGGATGCGGCGCGCAACAGTGCACGCATCTGCGTGCGCATCAGGCCCGGACGGTCGAGCGACAGGCGAATCGCCCGCCAGCCCAGCGCCGGATTTTCCTCTTCCTGGCCCCGCATATAGGAAACGACCTTGTCGCCGCCGATATCCAGCGTGCGGAAGGTAACGCTCTTGCCCTTGGCCTGCCGCAGAACGGAGCGGTAGAACGCCTCCTGCTCCTCGCCCTTCGGCATATTGGAGGCGATCATGAATTGCAGCTCGGTGCGGAACAGGCCGATGCCATCGGCGCCGGATTCTTCCAGTTGCGGCAGGTCCACCAAAAGGCCGGCATTCATCTTCAGATTGACCTTCTGGCCATCCTTGGTGATCGGCTCGACATTGCGCAGCGCGCGGAACTGCTCCTGTCGCTTGGCGCGCAGGCGCACCTTTTCTTCATAAGCACGCTGCAGATCCGACATCGGGCGCAGATGCACCTGACCATCATCGCCATCGATAATGATGGGATCGTTATTTTCCGCCAGCGCGACGATCCCGGTCGCCTGCCCGATGATCGGAATGCCCATGGCCCGCGCGACGATGACGACATGGCTGGTCACCGCGCCGTCTTCGAGCACCAGTCCACGCAGTTTTTCACGCGGATAATCCAGCAGCTCGGCAGCGCCCATGGCGCGCGCCAGAACGATGGCGTCGAGCGGGAAATCCTGCTCCGGCCCACGCCCGCCAAAACCGATCAGCTGGCGCAGCAGCCGGTTGGCGAGGTCGTCGAAATCATGCATGCGCTCACGCAGATAGGGGTCAGTGAGCCGCATCATGCGCGCCTTGGTGTCGCTCTGCACCTTCTCGACCGCCGCTTCCGCCGTCAGGCCGTTGCGGATGGCCTCTTCCATGCGCCGCACCCAGCCCTGATCGTGGGCGAACATGCGGTAGGTCTCGAGAACCTCGCGGTGTTCGCCCTCGGTCGGCACGTCACGGCGCTGCAACATGTCGTCGATCGACAGGCGCAGCGAGCCGATGGCGTCGGCAAGACGGCGGATTTCCGTATCGGCATCTTCATTGAGCAGGTTGGTCACGACGATGCGCGGATCGTGCAGCACGACGTGGCCAAGGCCGATTCCTTCGCCATAACCATCGCCATCGATGGAAACCGCGCGCGTCAGGTCCAGCTCCACGCCGGGGCGGGTGATCTTCTTCAATTCACCGCTCGCCACTATTTCAGCGATAAGCATCGCGGTTGTCTCGAGCGCTTCAACTTCATCCTCCCGATACGTTCGGCTGGCCTTGTTCTGGACCACAAGAACGCCAAGAGTGCGACCGGAGCGCAAAATCGGCACGCCGAGGAAGGAATGATAAATTTCCTCACCGGTTTCAGGAAGATAGCGGAAAGCGGGATGCGCCTGCGCATCGGAAAGATTGAGAGGTTGGGCGGACGCGGCGATGGTGCCGACAAGACCTTGCCCCATTTTCAGCTGGGCAAGATGCACGGCATCCTTATTGAGACCTTCGGTCGCATAAAGTTCCAGCACGCTGTCGGAACGCAGCACGTAGACCGAGCAAACCTCCGCCACCATGTTGCTGGCAATCTGACGGACGATCTGGTCCAGACGCTCCTGCGGTTCAAGGTGCTCCGCCATCATTTCGCGCAGCCGCTTGAGCAGGACACGCGGACCTGCGGAAAGGTCTCTCATCGCGTTTGCTCCCCGACGCTTCCGATCCGAATGTCATAATATTCGGGAATCAAAAGGTCATTTAAAAATTTATAGCGCGAGAAGCGCGTCCCGCAAGGGACACGCTTTCATGAAACGCCGCATCGGAAGAACGCAACTCCGAAGAATCGGAGCATCGGGAACCGATGTCTCGGGTTCAAGCTTTATCGAGGCCGTAAGCGGAATGCAAAGTGCGAACGGCAAGTTCGGCATAGGCGCCGTCGATCAGGATCGAAATCTTGATCTCGGAGGTGGTGATCGCCTTGATGTTGATGTTCTTCTCGGCAAGCGCCTTGAAGGCACTGGCGGCCACGCCGGCGTGGCTGCGCATGCCGATACCGATGACCGACACCTTGGCGAGGCCCGTCTCGTTCTGCGCGACGTCGAAGCCGATCTGGGCCTTGTTGTCTTCCAGAAGCTTGATCGCCTTGGCGACGTCGCCCGAAGGAACGGTGAAGGTCATGTCGGTGCGCGAACCGTCTTCGGAGATGTTCTGCACGATCATGTCGACATTGATATGCGCTTCCGCCAGAGGCCCGAAGATCGCGGCGGAGACGCCCGGACGGTCGGCCACGCGGCGCAGCGAGATCTGTGCTTCATCCTTGGCATAGGCGATGCCAGTTACGACTTCCTGTTCCACGATTTCATCCTCGTCACAAATCAAAGTACCGGGCGGGTTGATGAGGTCGCCCATGCCCGGCGCATCGGGATCCTCGAAACTGGAGCGAACGAAGGTGCGCACCTTGTGTACCATGGCAAGCTCGACCGAGCGAACCTGCAGAACCTTCGCACCGAGAGACGCCATCTCGAGCATTTCCTCGAAGGCGATCTTCTTCATGCGGCGAGCCTTCGGCTCGATGCGCGGGTCGGTCGTGTAGACGCCGTCGACATCCGTATAGATGTCGCACCGGTCCGCCTTGACGGCGGCGGCGATGGCGACAGCCGAGGTGTCCGAACCGCCGCGGCCGAGCGTCGCGATGCGGTTGTCAGGACCGATGCCCTGGAAACCGGCAACAACGGCAACCTGGCCTTCGCCCATGCGCTTGACGATATCGGAACCATCGATTTCCAGAATCCGGGCGGCGCCGTGCGCATTGTCGGTGCGGATCGGGATCTGCCAGCCCTGCCAGGAGCGCGCATTGATGCCCATGGATTGCAGCGTGATCGCCAGAAGACCTGACGTCACCTGTTCGCCGGATGCAACAACCGCATCATATTCGCGCGCGTCGAAAAAGGAGGCGGCGTTGGCGCCAGCCACCTTCGCGGCGTTCTGCACCCAGTCCACCAGCTCGTTGGTTTTACCGGACATGGCAGAAACGACCACGGCCACTTCATGGCCGGCATCCACTTCGCGTTTCACATGCCGTGCGACATTGTGAATGCGTTCGAGGTTCGCGACGGACGTGCCGCCGAATTTCATGACAATGCGAGCCATAGCCTTGACCAGTACCATCCCATTTTCCCGCCGGCTCCTTCAGGAAGCGGACGGACAAGAACAAACCCAGTCGGCCCTTCCTGAAAAGAGCCTCAAGTTGCGGGTCTCTTAGCGAAAAGGTGGGGGGCACGCAATGCCGTTTATGAACCATGCGGTACGCCTTCTTTCTGGGCCGATAAAACGGACGAAGACAGCATCGAACCGTTAACGAGATAAAGCACCCGTAAAAGAGCGTACCGCAGTGCACTGTACAAATGGGCCCATTCGCAGTATGAGCGCGGCAATGCAACCGGCCAGATGGCCGAAATGGCCTGCATCGGCTGCCCCGGAGACATTAGGATCTATTGGTTTCGGGCGGATGCGGGCAGCTTCATATCCGAAAGACGGTAGATGACAGACACCCAGGGTATCGCCCCGGCGATCGCGCAGGCGTTGGAAAAACGCGGCTACAAAGACTTGACCCCCGTGCAGCAGGCCATGCTTGCGCCCGAACTCGCCGACAAGGACGCGCTGGTTTCCGCGCAGACCGGTTCCGGCAAGACCGTTGCCTTCGGCATCGCGCTCGCGACCACGCTGCTGCGTGACAATACCCGTTTCGGCCAGGCCGCTGCCCCTCTGGCGCTTGCCATTGCCCCCACGCGCGAACTGGCCATGCAGGTCAAGCGCGAACTGGAATGGCTTTATGAGTTTGCAGGTGTCTCCATTGCCTCCTGCGTCGGCGGCATGGATATCCGCAATGAGCGCCGGGCGCTGGAGCGCGGTGCGCATATCGTCGTCGGCACGCCCGGCCGTCTCTGCGACCACATCAAGCGCAACGCACTCGATCTTTCGTCGATCCGCGCCGTCGTGCTCGACGAAGCCGACGAGATGCTCGATCTCGGCTTCCGCGAAGATCTGGAATTCATTCTGGAAGAATCGCCGGACGATCGCCGCACGCTGATGTTCTCGGCCACCGTGCCGCGCAGCATCGCCAAGCTGGCCGAAAGCTACCAGAAGAACGCCGTGCGCATCGCCACCGCTTCCGAACAGAAGCAGCATGTGGATATCGAATATCGCGCGCTCCTGGTGTCGCCTTCCGATCGCGAGAACGCCATCATCAATGCGCTGCGCTTTTATGAAGCCCGCAACGCCATCGTATTCTGCTCCACCCGGGCCGCTGTGAACCATCTGACGGCACGCCTGAACAATCGCGGCTTTTCGGTCGTGGCTCTCTCCGGTGAACTAACGCAGAACGAACGCACACATGCCCTGCAGGCCATGCGTGACGGCCGCGCCCGCGTTTGCGTGGCGACCGACGTTGCCGCCCGCGGCATCGACTTGCCCGGACTCGAACTCGTCATCCATGCCGATCTGCCGACCAATTCCGAAACGCTTCTGCACCGTTCCGGCCGTACCGGCCGCGCCGGTCAGAAGGGCGTCAGCGCCGTCGTGGTGCCGGTCAGCCAGCGCCGCAAGGCCGAACGCCTGCTCGAAGGCGCCAAGGTCAGTGCCGCATGGGTTCACCCACCCTCCGTTGAAGAGATCGTCGAGCGCGACGGCGCCCGGCTTCTGGCCGATCCTACGCTAAGCGAAGCAGTGGCGGATGACGAACGCGATTTCGTCACCAAACTGCTGGAACAGCATGGCGCGGAAAAAGTCGCCGCTGCCTTCGTGCGTCTTTATCATGCCGGACGTTCGGCGCCGGAGGACATTTTCGAGGTCGCGCTTGACAACACCCGCAAGCCGCGCCGCGACAGTTTCGAAACACCCGAAAACAATGCGCCGCGCCGCGACAGGTCCGATTTCTCCGACAGCGCCTGGTTTTCGCTCTCCGTTGGCCGCAAACAGAGCGCCGAACCGCGCTGGCTCATCCCCATGCTCTGCCGTTTCGGCAAGATCACCCGCCAGGATATCGGCGCGATCCGCATGCAGCAGACGGAGACCTTCGTGGAACTGGCGGCTGATGCCGTCGACCGTTTCACCTCCGCCATCGGCAAGGATATGACGCTCGAAAAGGGCATCCGTCTGAAGGCGCTGGAAGGCAAGCCGGAAATAACCGGCAGCTTCCGCGAAGACACCCGCCCGGCGAAGGCCCAGCGCAAGTTCAGCAAATCGGACAATGCTGCCGCTCCCCGCGATGACCGCAAGGGCGACGACAAGCCCTGGAAGAAGAAAAAGTCCTTCGGCGACAAGCCGAAATATGAAGGCAAGAAGGACAAGCCTTTCGAAAAGCGTGGGCCGAAGCAGCCGAAGGGCTGATTGCCTTTCGCTCTTCGACATCTGAAAGTCAAAGGCCCCGTTTTTGCACGGGGCCTTTTTATTGCGACATCTACAGAATGTCCGTCACGGGCATCCCTATTTGGTCGTCACTTCGACAAGGGCCGTGACCGGCTTACCGTCAACCAGAACGGGTTGATGGTGATCGTTCGCCAGTAGAACGCCGATGACATGCCGCCCGGCCGGGCTGGGGCAATGGCCAAAACGGGCCTTGATCAAATCCCCACCGAAGTCGCTGTTCATGCTGTTATAGGTGCGGCCGGGAATATTGCACGTATCGCCTGAAGGGTCGATTTTCATATGCACGTGGCCGCATTGGCCGTTGTCTCCACATTGCCCGGCGGCAAGCAGCATGAAGTTGCTTTTGACGACGACGCCGATTGCGCGTTCCGGGTCATTCCCCAGCTCTATGACATCGCCGGCTTTCGGCCAGACGATTTCGAGGGTTGGGCTGTCCCCGGCATATGCGACGGCGATTGGAAGTAAGGTAAATGCGAGACTGAACTTTAACAATAAACGCAGCATTGAACCCTCCTGACAAAATGTAATCGATGCTTACATCAAGGGAGCGGCTTTACGCAAGAGAAAAATAATCAGTGATTACATCCGCGTTCCATGCTAGGGACAGCCATGAGTACGAACATGAAAGCGAATGGGGACAAGCCCTACCACCATGGCAATCTCGTCGATGAACTTGTCGCGGCAACGATCGCAATCATCGAGGAGCGAGGTGTAGAGAACATTTCAGTCCGCGAAGCCGCCAAGCGCGCTGGCGTTTCGCCTGGAGCGCCGTTCAGGCATTTCCGTTCGAAAACAGCTCTGATGACTGCTGTCGCGGAACAGGCGATGAGCCGACTGACCGAATCCGTCGAAGCCGCAAGACGACAGGCCGGCAGTGACGATCCCCTCGTCGCCTTTGAAGCCATCGGCCACGGCTATCTGCGCTGGGCACTGGCCAATCCGACGCATTTCGAAATCATCAGCTCGAGAACGCTGATCGATTTCAATTCGTCCGATATTCTACGCGAGCAGAATGACGCCATACGTCGCCTGATGGTCAACCTGCTCGCGCAGGCGCGTGAAAACGGCCAGCTCGCAAAGGGCCTCGACCTCGACCAGCTCGTGCTAAGCTCCCGCGCACTGGTCTATGGCCTTGCCCGCATGGCAATCGATGGGCATTTTCCGGAGTGGCATGTTGCAGAGCCCCCTTCGGAAGCGATGCATAAAGCACTGCATCTGTTCATAGGGCAGTTCCCCAAGGGATAGCCGCCAAAAGAAAAGCCCCGATTTCGCGGGGCTTTTCCATTCTATCAATCAAAACATCGGCAATCAGAACTCCAGCGCGCGATCGCCGTTTTCGTCCTTGATGCGGTTCGGAAGACCGATCTTGTTCAGAAGGTTCAGGAACGGCTTCGGCGGCAGTTCTTCCACATTGGCCATCTGCTTCACGTCCCATTCGCCGGTGGCGATGAGCATGGCGGCTGCGACCGGCGGAACGCCGGCGGTGTAGGAAATCCCCTGCGAGCCGACTTCTTCATAGGCATCCTTATGGTCAGCCACGTTGTAGATGAAGACTTCGCGCTCCTTGCCGTCCTTGATACCCTTGACGATATCGCCAATGCAGGTCTTGCCGACATAATCAGGCGCCAGCGAAGACGGATCGGGCAGCACGGCCTTGACCACCTTGAGCGGCACGACTTCCAGGCCTTCGGCCGTCTTGACCGGCTTCTCGGACAGGAGGCCAAGGTTCTTCAGCACGGTGAAGACGTTGATATAGTGATCGCCGAAGCCCATCCAGAAGCGCACATCGGCGCCGTCCATGTTCTTGGACAGCGAATGCACTTCGTCATGGCCGGTCATATAGGCCTTCTGCTTGCCGACGACAGGCAGGTCGAATTCCTGTCCGACTTCGAACATCTGGTTCGTCTGCCACTGGCCATTCTGCCAGGAGTAAACGACGCCGGTGAATTCGCGGAAGTTGATTTCCGGATCGAAGTTGGTGGAAAACCAGCGGCCGTGGCTGCCGGCATTGATATCGACGATATCGACCGAGGTGACCTTGTCGAAATACTCATCCTTGGCGAGACGCGCATAGGCGTTGACCACGCCTGGGTCGAAACCGACGCCGAGAATGGCGGTAACGCCCTTTTCCTTGCACTCTTCCGCGCGCTTCCACTCGTAGTTTCCATACCACGGCGGCGTCTCGCAAATCTTGGTCGGATCCTCGTGGATCGCCGTGTCCATATAGGCAACACCCGTGTCCATGCAGGCACGAAGAACGGACATATTGACGAAAGCCGAACCGACATTGATGACGATTTCCACGCCGGTTTTCTTGATCAAGGCTTTCGTCGCCTCGATATCCATCGCGTCAAGCGCATGGGCCTCAAGTTTCACATCTGTCTTGAGGCTCTTCTTTTCGCGTACGGACTCGACAATCTTGCGGCACTTTTCCACGGTCCGTGACGCAATATGAATGTCTCCCAATACATCGCTGTTCTGGGCGCACTTATGCGCCACGACCTGTGCTACGCCACCGGCGCCGATGATCAGAACGTTCTTCTTCATTTCAGGTGATGCCTCCTTTTCCCCGCAGGGATGAGCTTCGTTTCATGTTAAAAACAGGGTTTAAGACAGGCTTTGCTCGAAATCGGCAAAGTCGAATTCACGAACGGCGCGAACGGTGCCGTCCAGTTCCTTGATGGCGATGGTCGGCATCCTCACGCCGTTGAACCAGTTCTTCTTGACCATGGTGTAGCCGGCCGCATCCTGGAAGGAGATGCGGTCGCCGACCTTCAACTCCTTGTCGAAGCGAAAATCGCCGAAAATATCGCCGGCGAGGCAGGACTTGCCGCAGACCATATAGGGATGCTCGCCTTCGTTCGGCAAAACCTTGGCGGTTTCGCGATAGATCAGCAGATCGAGCATGTGCGCTTCGATGGAGCTGTCGACGATAGCAAGGTTCTTGCCGTTGAACAGCGTGTCGAGAACCGTCACTTCGAGCGTCGTGCTCTTCGTGATCGAGGCTTCGCCCGGCTCCAGATAGACCTGCACGCCATATTTTTCGGAGAAGGCCCGCAGACGGTCGCAGAACTGGTCGAGCGGATAATTATCGCCGGTAAAGTGGATACCGCCGCCAAGGCTCACCCATTCGGCACGCGACAGCAGCGATCCGAACTTTTCCTCAATCTGGGTCAACATGCGGTCAAACAGAGAGAAATCGCCGTTTTCGCAATTATTGTGGATCATGAAACCGGAAATGCGGTCCATGACCTTGTCGACCTTGGCCACATCCCATTCGCCGAGACGGCTGAAGGGACGCGCGGGATCGGCAAGGTCGAAGCTCGAAGAGCTGACCTGCGGGTTGAGGCGCAGACCACGGGTAATACCGGAGGCCTTGTCCGCAAAACGCTCGAGCTGGCTGATGGAATTGAAGATGATCTTGTCCGCATTCGAGATCACCTCGTCGATTTCGTAATCGGCATAGGCGACGGAATAGGCATGGGTTTCACCACCGAATTTCTCGCGGCCGAGACGGACTTCATAAAGCGAGGACGAGGTGGTGCCGTCCATATATTGCGACATGAAATCGAAAACCGACCATGTGGCGAAGCACTTCAGCGCCAAGAGCGCCTTGGCGCCGGATTTTTCCCGCACATAGGCAATCTTCTCCATGTTGCGAAGAAGCTTTGTCTTGTCGATGAGGTAATAGGGCGTCTGCAGCATGTCGTTTCACATATTGATTGAAGTCAAGGTACGTCTCGATGATGGGCCTTATAGGATGCTTGTGACAGGAAAACAAATGTCCGGGGCCTAATTCCTGAAAAATGCCTGACCATTCAAGAAGGGCAAATAATCACATGACGTTACGGAACCAAGGCCGGGTCGGCGCGTTTTACTCCCGGACAGGCGGGTTGTTTCTGCCGCCGCAACGAGAGTTAAGCGGTGTCAGTCATTGACATGTCGCCATTTCCATCAACGATGTTCAAGAAGGACCTGACCCATGGCAAGTGTGCGCAGCAGCGTTAACGACAAGATCCAGCAATCCCTCGAAAGCGGTGACGCAGCCGATGTGGCCGCACAGCTCGCCCAGCTTCGCGAAGATCTGGCAAATCTTGCCAAGAGTGTGAAAGCGCTTGGCGTCGGCGCGTCTTACGAGCTGAAAGCACAGGCCGCACGGGTCGCAGACGATGCGATTTCTGCCTCGAGCGACATGGCGGATACGGTCCGCAGCGAGATTTCCACGCTGAACGACAACCTCACCGATCAGGTCCAGAAGAACCCGCTGCAGTCGCTCGGCATCGCCGTTGGCGTTGGCTTCGTTCTTGCCCTCCTGACGCGTCGATAAGCTCATGCTTGAGGCATTGCTGGTCTATCTGGGGGAGACCCAGCGTGAAGGGCGTGTCGTCACGAGACGATTGCGCTCCGTCATCATATTGTCGGTGCTGGCAGGGATATTTTTCCTGATAGCCTTCGTCGCAGCGGTCGTGGCGGGATCAATCTATCTGGCGCGTCACGTCGGGGCCGGACCGGCCGCACTCGTCGTTGCGGGCTCTGCCTTTCTGCTCGGTGTTATCATGCTGGTGGCGCTCGCCATCCTCAAACGCCCGAGGGTCTACGCGACCAGACCGATGTCACCACTTGCTGCCGCAGCACCTTTAACGGCTGCGCCGCTCGCGCTGCAATCGCTGCTTTCGCTTGCAATCCAGGCACGCCCTTACGCGACACTTGCCGTCGCTGTTGCGGCTGGATTTCTCGCAACGAGAGCGGGTACAAAAAAGACCAAGTAACTTCTTGGCAGCCTCGCAAGACCAACCGCGCGTCCAGACGATGGATGCGCGGTTTTTTTTATGTTACCCGCGAAGGATAGACTGGTTGTTGGCGTTGCCCGCCACGCCGCCCTTATTTGAACAAAGTGACATACAGTCTCGGGCAGTCTCTGCGCGTCCGTAATTTTCTGAAAGGCAATTGATGAAGAAGAAAGTCCTTGTCGTCGGCGGTGCCGGCTATATCGGTTCGCACACCTGCCTTCTCCTGTCTGAGCGAGGGTATGAACCGGTTGTTTTCGACAATCTGTCCAACGGGCATGAGGAGTTTGTCCGCTGGGGGCCTTTCGAACAGGGTGATATTCGCGACCGGGCGCGGCTGGACGAGGTCTTCGCCAAGCACCAGCCAGAGGCCGTTCTTCACTTCGCTGCGCTGATCGAAGTCGGTGAATCGGTCAAGCAGCCCGTGGCTTTCTATGACAACAACGTCATCGGCTCGCTCAACCTGCTTTCCGCCGCCATCGATGCCGGCGTCACGGCTTTCGTTTTTTCGTCCACCTGCGCAACTTACGGATTGCCCGAACAGGTACCGATCGACGAGACGCACCGGCAGGCGCCGATCAACCCCTATGGCCGCACCAAATGGGTGGTGGAGCAGGCGCTGAAGGATTACAGCACCTACAAGGGGCTGCGTTCGGTCATGCTGCGCTACTTCAACGCCGCTGGCGCGGATTTCGAAGGCCGCATCGGTGAATGGCACAAGCCGGAGACCCACGCGATCCCGCTGGCCATCGAAGCCGCACTCGGCCGGCGTCAAGGCTTCAAGGTGTTCGGCACGGATTACGACACGCGCGACGGCACCTGCGTGCGCGACTATATCCACATTCTCGATCTCGCCGATGCGCATGTGCGGGCCGTGGATTATCTGCTTGCCGACGGGGAGACCGTCGAACTCAACCTCGGCACCGGCACCGGAACGACTGTGAAGGAACTGTTGGCGGCGATTTCGGAGGTTTCCGGCCGCCCCTTCCCCGTCGAATATACCGGGCGGCGCGACGGCGATTCCACGACACTCGTCGCCAATAACGACAAGGCGAAGGAGGTTCTCGGCTGGGAGCCGCGTTATTCCCTCTCCGACATCATCAAATCCGCCTGGGCCTGGCACTCCTCCCGCAATGCGGGCGATTGAACAGCTGGCGATCAGATAGAAAAAGACACCGGCCTGTTGGCCGGTGCCTCTCGCGGGACAGCTGATTGAAGCCGGTCCCGCTCCTGCCTCCCAGGGACGGGAATTAGGGCTTGGTGGCGGACGTCGTCGTGCCGTCAGGGGCCGCCGGCGTTGCCGCGTTCTTTTCGCTCGCCTGCTGCTCCAGCGTCTTGAATTCGGGAGCGGCCTTCAGCGTTTCCGCCGTTTCCGTCGTTGTCAGGCGGATTGTACCGTCTTGCGCGTTGCGCGTCATCGTTACCTTATCCATCGGAACCGCAACATCCTTTGCGCCGATGCCCAGGAAGCCGCCGACGCCGATCACCGCAGCAACCAGACCGCCATCTTCTTCCATAATCAGGTTGGTGACGTTACCGATGCTTTCATCGGCCGCCGTATAGACCGACTTGCCGATATAATCGTTCGCGCTGACCTGCGTTTTGCCCTGCTCGGTCAAATAGGCGCCACCCATCGTTGTGGCCGCGCTGTCATTGGCAGAAGGGGCGGCAGGCGTCATCGGGGTGGCAGGCGGGTTTGCCGGCTCTGTCTGCGCACTCGGATTTGCCGGTGCGGGCTGGGTCGTACCCTGAGCGATGGCCAGCGGCGCGAAAGCCGTGGTGCCCATCAAAGCAGCTGTGACGAGGATAGTAATTTTCTTTGCCATTTCGTACCTTCCTTTCATCGTTCTCAACTGGCCGGCGGTGATGAATTTCATACCCGCTGCTCGACCGGTTCGTCTGGCAAACGGGTTGGTCGTTGAAATAGTTCCGATTTTTTCAATCATACCGATGCAATTGTGGCCTGCCACAACGACCGAAGGTAAAAAATCAGGCATTGCTAATGAGGGACGGCACGGTATTATCCGTGCCGTAACAATGCCATAACTGCCGGAGTTTTGTATGCCTCTACCCGGCAACAGACTGAAAGACATGATTTCGGCTTTGCGTCGGCGCAGCGCGAATTTTTTCCCAACGGCTTCCATCGGCACCTATCTGGTGGTGATGGCTACCGTCATCACCCTGCCGCTCATTCTCTTTGGCGGCTATCTGATGCTGCGCCTGGAAGCGGAAAAACGCGACGACCTGCAACGGGAAACCATCGAGGACGTGCGGGTGGCCTCGCGCAATATCGACCGCCGCCTGCAGGAAATCGCCACGTCTCTCAATCTCCTGTCGCAATTCCCGGAACTTGAAAGCGGCAATCTCGCCGCGTTTCAGGGACGCGTCGCCGATAGCCTGAAGCGGGAGGGCCTCTACGCCATTCTCACGACCAAAGATGGCCAGCAGCGTCTCAATACACGCATGCCCTATGGCCAGCCGCTCGGCAAGGTGCCGGCGGAAGCCAACCTGGCCAAAGCGATCGACTCTGGCCGCATCACCGTCTCGAACATGTTTTTCGGCCAGACCAGCAAGGAATGGGTGTTCAACGTCACCTTGCCGCTCGGCCCGGATTTGGACGCCGCCGGAGACGCCCTGATCCTGACGCAGAATACCAGCGACCTGAGCCGGCTCATTCCCACGGAAACCCTGCCACGCAACTGGGCGGTCGCCATCATTGACGGCAACAACCGCGTTGTCGTCTCAAGCGCGCCCGATGAGGCGGAAATGGGCAAGCCGTTTGTCACCCCGGACGTCCTTTCGGAGATGCAGGCATTCAGCGGCAATTTTTTTGACGGCAAGGGCAATCTCTATGCCTATGCCCAATTACCGGGCTGGCAATGGAAGACGGTGATGTGGGGTCCGCTCGCCGCAAGCCAGGCGGCGCTGATAGATACCTGGCGACAGATGATGATCGGCAGCCTGGTGTTGGTGCTTATCGCCATTGGCGGCGCCTATCTGGTCGGCCGGCAATTGCGCAGCTCCATTCGTGATCTGACCCTGATGGCCGAGCGCATCGGTGAGGGCGAGATCGTCGCACCCATCGATACCAAGATAAAGGAAGCCAACCAGGTCGCCATAGCACTCTCCAACGCGTCCTTCGACAGAAGCCAGTCAGAAGAGCGTCTGCAATTGCTGCTGCACGAACTTGTACACCGTTCCAAGAACATTCTGACGCTGGTTCAGGCGATGATACGGCAATTGGGACGCGAAAATAAAAGTATTCCGGAATTTCAAAAGGAGGTGGATCACCGCCTGCGCGGCCTTGGAATGTCGATCCGGGCCTTGGCGGAGGTTCAATGGCAAGGCCTGCCGATCCGCAAGCTGATCGAGACCCATCTCGAAGTTTTCGGCACCGTGGCGCATCGCGTCGTGCTGATCGGAGATGATTTCATGCTCTCCCCGGAAGCAGCACAGAATTTCGGCCTGGTGATCCATGAGCTGACGACGAATTCCATCAAATATGGCGCATTGTCGGTTCCAACAGGAAAAATCACCGTGCGCTGGCAGCCGTTTGAAAAAGACGGGCGCCAGATGATCCACCTCGTCTGGACCGAAACGGGTGGCCCTCCGGCGAGCGAACCGAGCCGCAAAGGTTTCGGCACCACGGTCATAAAAAGGCATGCGGAAGGCGCCTTCGGTGGGCAGGTGCTGACGCAATATCGTGAAGCCGGCTTCGAGTGGACGCTGGAGGCGCCGATGCGTTATTTCACGCCCAAAAGATCGGAACAGACAGGCCAGCACTGATGCTGGCAAGCGGGTTCAAAAGCAGCTCATTTGTCGATTGTTAAAAAATGCATTTTGCGGGAACCTATTCCCGGCAGGTGCATTCTTACTGCAGGCCAAGCAATTCCCCCGTCCCCGCCTGAAGCTTGGCTGAAAATAAACAGGTTTCACCCCTGAAAACCTGTCATGAAATAGCACGGCTCTTTTCATGAGCCGTGCTATTTGTTTTTGATTTCCAGGACATGAGCGTTAAACCCGGCGTCGCGCCCGATATCGCGATTTCAGGCGGCGTCCACGCTGTCGCCGGAAGGAAATTTCAGCCGGTAGACGATTCGCTTAGCCGTCAACTCGTATTCGGCGCTTCCACCCAGCGCGGAGGGAACCACCTTTTCGAGCACCACGCTGCCGAAGCTGCCACGCCGGGTTTCGACCGGCTCTTTCGACGGCATCATCGGCTCATTCCATTCAACCATATAAAACTCACCCTCCTGACGACATTGCAGGGATATGGGGGGGTGATAGGCAAGATTGCCGCTATGGCTGACGGTGTTGACGACCAGTTCATGGAAGGCGAGCCCGATATAAAGCGCGCCGTTCGGATTTAGCAGCAGGTTTTCGCCTTCCATATGGATGAGGTTCGGATATTCCGGCACATAAAGATCGAATTGCTGGCGCAGCAGCTCGAATATTCGCGCGCCCCGCCAGTCCGAATCCGTGATGAGATCCTGACTTTGCGCAAGAGCATGTAGCCGTCCTCGAAACTTTCTCAGAAAATCGTCCTTGGTCAGGCTGAAGCGGGCCGTCTGGCCTGCAAGGCTCTGGATGATCGCCAGGAGATTCTTGGAACGGTGGCTGACCTCGCGCAGCAACGAGCGCAGAAGCTGCTCGCGCCGCCTTTCCGCCGTCACCTCGCGAATGGTGGTTTTCATCACCACCTGGTTCGACTGGTTGAAGGTGGAGTGGACCTGAAACTGAAAGACACGATCGTTGCCGGCATTGACTTCCAGCATACCGCGGCTGCCCGCCGTCTTCATGTCCTTTTTAAGTTCGGCAAGCCGCGCGGAGAGATCTTTGCCGAACAGATTTTCGTCGGTCGGGTGGGAATCGGCCGGAAGTTTCCAGACATCCGGCAGATTGGCCACGAATATATAGTCGCGGTTCCAGTCCTGCAGCATGACTGTTTCACCCGAATCGAGCAAGGCGAGAACGAGCGAATCGTGAAGTTCGCTTTCGTTCCTCTCCGCGTTGTGCCATGCCAGCCGATGCAAATTCATCTCCTTGCAGAACGCCGCAGGTTAGCCCCACGACTGTAACCGCCAACGCCCGGGCGCCAGACTGGTTCCCGGTCAGCCTGCGGCTTCGGCAAAATTCACGCCGCGGCGCGTGAGCTTTCGTTGAAAAACAGGGCCTGGCTGATAAGCGCCTTCACCATGTCCGGATTAAACGGCTTCGTCACGAGGAAGGTCGGCTCCGGCCGTTCGCCCGTCAGAAGACGCTCGGGGAAAGCCGTGATGAAGATAACCGGGAGGGTGGTCATCTCAAGAATGTCTTTCATCGCATCGAGACCGGAACTGCCGTCGGCAAGCTGAATATCGGCAAGGATCATCTTCGGTTGGGTGCGATGGAAGAGATCGAGCGCTTCCGTATGCGTGCGGGCGATGCCAGTGACACGGTGACCGAGATCGGTGACCATCTGCTCGATATCCATCGCGATCAGAGGTTCGTCCTCGATGATCATGATGTCGGTCGCCACCTGCCGGGCGATCTCGGAGGCTGCCTCATCGATCAGCTTGCCGACCTGATCCTCGGAGACTTTCAGGACCTCTGCGGTTTCCGATGGCGTGAATTCTTCGACCGTCGTCAAGAGGAAAGCCTGACGGGCCAGCGCCGGCACGGCGGAGAGGTTGGCCGAGGCGCGTTTTTCCCATCCCGACAGGTTTTCGTCGGTCTTAATATTGATCGTGACGGAACTAAAGATCGATACGAACAATTGATAGAGCGAAACGCGATCGCTGCTTGTCTGCGGAAAAATGCTGATATCGGCGATCAGAGCTTCGAGTGTTGCCGCAACATAGGCATCGCCCGTCGATTGTGAGCCGCAAACGGCACGCGCGAACCTGCGCAGATATGGCAGGTGCGGTGCGATGCGTGTAGAAACTGACATGGAATTCTCCCCTTTCATGCGGTCTGCAACGCAAACCCACGATAGCAACGTGCGCATGTCAAAAATAGTTCCGGATCGCCGGAACTATTTTTTTCACCGCGCATTCTTTGCCACGACGCAGAAGGAATACCGGACGTTATGAGAATATTTCAATCGGACCAAGACCAGCCGGACAATCCGGCCGCCCCCCAGGTTCCACACTCGGGACGGGCGGTGATTTCCCGCAAGCTCAGGGAGCTTTATGATGCCGTTCAGGATGAAGGCATCCCTGACAAATTCCTCGACCTTCTCGAAAAACTCGATGAAGCCGAAAGCAGAGCCAAGACGAAGGCTTCGGAGGAATGATGGCGAAAGAGCCGGAACAGACAGAATACAATTTCAAGCGGGAAATGCTGGCGGCGCTGCCGAACCTGCGCGCCTTCGCGATTTCGCTCATCCGCTCGAGGGACCGTGCCGACGACCTCGTGCAGGACACGATCATGAAGGCCTGGGCCAAACAGGACAGCTACCAGCCTGGCACCAACATGCGGGCATGGCTGGTGACGATCCTGCGCAACGAGTTCTACAGCCAGATTCGCAAATCCGGCCGTGAGGTGCAGGATACGGACGGCGTCTATACCTCGCGCCTGTCGGTGCCGCCGGAACAGCATGGTTCGGTAGACCTTCAGGATTTCCGCGCAGCACTCGCAAAGCTGCCGGACGACCAGCGTGAAGCCATCCTGCTGATCGGGGCTTCGGGTTTTGCCTACGAGGAAGCCGCCGAGATTTGCGGTTGCCCTGTCGGCACAATCAAGAGCCGCGTGAGCCGTGCGAGACTGCGCCTGCAGGAATTGCTTGGCATCGAGAACGAAAACGAGTTCGGCCCGGATGCGCAGATGAGCGCGGTGACCGCCGCTGCCACGGCGCGCTGAGGAATTGAACGACAGAAACGGGCAGGCAAACGTCTGCCCGTTTTTCCATGGCCGCTTTTCAGATGCCGGTTTCCTTGACCGATTGCATGACCACGAAGGTCGAAGTGTTGGCCACGGATGGCAGGCTCGAGATTTTCTCGCCGAGTACCCTTCGATACTTGCGAATATCGCTGGTGCGCACCTTCAGAAGATAATCGAAGGCGCCTGCGATCATGTGGCACTCCTCCACTTCCTTGATCTTGCGCACCGCCGCGTTGAACTCCTCCAGCGCCTTTTCACGCGTATCGGAGAGTTTTACCTCGGCGAAAGCGATGTGATCGACGCCGAGCTTCTGCGGATTGAGCATGGCGCGGAAGCCGAGAATATAGCCTTCATCCACCAGCCGCTTCAGCCGCGTCTGGCAGGGCGTCTTGGAAAGACCGACCCGTTTTGACAATTGCAGAACGGACATCCGCCCGTCCTCGCTGAGCGCCTCGAGGATCTTGAGATCGAAGTGGTCCAGACCGTCTGTTTTTTGACTATTTGCCACGCGATTTTACGCCTTATCTGAAAAATAAAAGTTCATATAGCCTGTTTTATCCCGAAAATAGGGCCATAGCAATTTTTGCGATGATGATATTGTCTGTGCCAGAGATGAAAAGCGGCGGGCGGAGGACACGCGGCCGCCGAAGGTCTGTCTTCAACAGCGTTTTCAGGGTTTTTCAGAATGGCCGATGGTGCAAGCAACGCCGGTGTAGTGGCGAACGGTATCTTCCAGAATTTTGCGCCGCCGGTGCGCGAGCAAAGCTTGTTGCGCAAGGCGATCACCGCCGCTTATCGTCGCCCGGAAGAAGAATGCCTGGCGCCGCTTATCGAGGCGGCAACGGTGACGGCTAAAGAGGCGAAAGCCATTCGCGACACCGCCCGCAAACTGATCGAGGCATTGCGTGCCAAGACCAAGGGCACCGGTGTCGAGGGATTGGTGCAGGAATATTCGCTCTCCAGCCATGAAGGCGTGGCGCTGATGTGCCTTGCCGAAGCGCTGCTGCGCATTCCCGACACAGCCACCCGCGACGCGCTGATCCGCGACAAGATCGCGCGCGGCGACTGGAAGTCCCATATTGGCGGAGGGCGCTCGCTCTTCGTCAATGCCGCCACCTGGGGCCTCGTCATCACCGGCAAGCTGACGTCGACGGTAAACGATAGCGGCCTTTCGTCGGCGCTGACCAAACTCATCGCCCGCGCCGGCGAACCCGTCATCCGCCGTGGCGTTGATATGGCCATGCGCATGATGGGCGAGCAGTTCGTGACCGGCGAAACCATCGGCGAAGCGATCAAGCGTTCGAAGCCGCTGGAGGAACAGGGCTTCCAATATTCCTACGATATGCTCGGCGAAGCCGCGACCACCGCTAAGGATGCGGAGCGTTATTACAAGGACTATGAAAACGCCATCCACGCCATCGGCAAGGCGTCGGCCGGCCGTGGCATCTATGGTGGTCCCGGCATTTCCATCAAGCTTTCGGCGCTGCATCCGCGTTACGCCCGCGCCCAGGCCGAGCGGGTGATGGCGGAGCTTCTTCCGCGCGTCAAATCGCTGATGATGCTTAGTAAGACATACGATATCGGCCTCAATATCGATGCCGAGGAAGCCGACCGGCTGGAACTGTCGCTCGATCTTCTCGAAGAACTGGCGCTCGACAGGGATCTCGCTGGCTGGAACGGCCTCGGTTTTGTGGTGCAGGCCTATGGCCGCCGTTGCCCCTTCGTTCTCGATTACATCATCGACCTCGCCCGCCGTGCGGGCCGCCGCATCATGGTGCGCCTCGTCAAGGGCGCTTATTGGGACGCGGAAATCAAGCGCGCACAGGTGGAGGGGCTGGAGGATTTCCCGGTCTTCACCCGCAAGGTGCACACGGATGTCTCCTACATCGCCTGCGCCCGCAAGCTGCTCGCCGCGCGCGACCTGGTCTTTCCGCAGTTTGCGACCCACAATGCGCAATCCATGGCGACGATCTACCATCTTGCCGGTCCAGACTTCAAACTCGGCGACTACGAGTTCCAGTGCCTGCATGGCATGGGCGAACCGCTCTACAGCGAAGTCGTCGGCAAAAAGAAGCTCGACCGTCCCTGCCGTTTCTACGCCCCCGTCGGCACGCATGAGACGCTGCTGGCCTATCTCGTGCGCCGCCTGCTGGAAAACGGTGCGAACTCTTCCTTCGTCAACCGCATTGCCGACCCCGCCGTGCCGGTGGATTCTCTGCTGGAAGACCCGGTCACGGTGGTTAAAACCTACCCCGTTCCCGGCGCGCGTCACGACCGCATCGCCGCCCCTGAAGGTCTGTTCGGCCCTGAACGCAAAAATTCCGCCGGCCTCGATCTTTCCAACGAAACGACGCTCGCCGCACTGGACGGAACCCTCAAGGCAGGTACAGCAACGGAATGGAAAGCCGCCGCGCCGCAGGCAGGCGGTAACGCGCGCCCGGTTCTCAATCCCGGCGACCACAATGATATCGTCGGCCATGTGACCGAACCGACTGAAGCCGATGCCGAAGCGGCCATGCAGCGGGCGGCGGCCTCGAACTGGCCTTCCACCCCGGTGGATGAACGCGCCGCCTGCCTGGAGCGCGCCGCCGACGCGATGCAGGCCGAGATGTCCGCCCTGCTCGGCCTCATCATGCGCGAAGCGGGAAAATCCATGCCGAACGCCATTGCCGAGGTGCGCGAGGCGATCGACTTCCTGCGTTATTATGCGGCGGAAGCCCGCAGGAACTTCAAGGCCGGCGAAACGCCGCTCGGCCCGGTCGTCTGTATCAGCCCGTGGAACTTTCCGCTTGCGATCTTCATAGGTCAGGTAGCGGCGGCGCTGGTCGCCGGCAATCCGGTTCTGGCAAAGCCCGCCGAAGAAACGCCGCTGATCGCGGCTCAGGGCATACGCCTGCTGCATGAGGCAGGCGTTCCGGAAGACGCCGTGCAGCTTCTGCCGGGCGACGGTAAAACAGGTGCAGCACTCGTCGGTTCACCATCGACGGCAGGTGTAATGTTTACAGGTTCAACGGAAGTGGCGCGGCTCATTCAGGGCCAGCTTGCCGGTCGGGTTCTGGCCAATGGCCAGCCGGTGCCGCTGATTGCAGAGACCGGCGGACAGAATGCCATGATCGTCGATTCCTCTGCGCTTGCCGAGCAGGTCGTCGCCGATGTCATCGCGTCCGCCTTCGACAGCGCCGGCCAGCGCTGCTCGGCATTGCGCATCCTCTGCCTGCAGGAAGATGTGGCGGACCGCACGCTGACCATGCTGAAAGGCGCGCTGCATGAATTGCGCATCGGCCGCACCGACAAGCTTTCCGTCGATGTCGGCCCCGTCATCACCGCGGAGGCGAAGGGCATCATCGAAAAGCATATCGAGGGCATGCGCGGGCTCGGCCACCGCATCGAACAGATTTCGCTTGCGGGTGAGACCGGCAGGGGCACCTTCGTGCCGCCGACGATCATCGAGATGAAATCGCTTGCCGATCTGAAACGCGAAGTCTTTGGCCCGGTGCTGCACGTCATCCGCTTCAAGCGCGACAATCTCGACCGGCTGATCGACGAGATCAACGCCACCGGTTACGGCCTCACCTTCGGCCTGCACACCCGTCTCGACGATACGATCCAGCACGTTCTGTCCCGCGTCGCGGCCGGTAATCTTTATGTGAACCGCAACATCATCGGCGCGGTTGTCGGCGTGCAGCCCTTTGGCGGACGCGGCCTCTCCGGCACCGGCCCCAAGGCGGGCGGCCCGCTTTATCTCGGCCGCATGACGCAAAAGGCGCCGAAGATCGACCGCATCGCCAGCCAGCAGGATCAGGCAGCCGTCGATCTCGCCCGCTGGCTGGACGAAAACGGCGAAACCGTCGCGGCCGAAGCCGCACGTCAGGCGGCAGCGCTTTCCGGCCTCGGCTTTGAAACCGAGCTGGCGGGGCCTGTCGGCGAGCGCAATGTCTATGCACTGCATCCGCGTGGAAAGGTTCTGCTGGTTCCGGCAACCGAACAGGGGCTTTACCGCCAGCTCGCGGCAGCGCTTGCGACCGGAAACGCGGTTGTCATCGACAATGCTTCTGGACTGGAGAAGTCGATCTATGGCTTGCCGGCAACTGTAACCTCGCGCATCGTCTGGGCGGATGATTGGGAAAAATCCGGTCCCTTCGCCGGCGCGCTGGTTGAGGGAGACGCGGATCGTATCGTGACGGTCAATAAAAAGATCGCCGCCCTGCCCGGCCCGCTCACTCTCGTTCAGGCCGCGGCGACGGAAGCGCTTTGCGGTGAAAGCCAGCCCTATAATCTCGACTGGCTGGTCGAAGAAGTCTCCGTCAGCGTCAACACCACGGCCGCCGGCGGCAACGCCAGCCTGATGAGCATTGGCTGACGATATTGTCCGGCGGGTCTCGGCCCTGCCGGTTCATGCCTTGTCCGTTGGTGCCGCCACGGCGAATAGAAATGCCGGCGTGGATGAAGCCGCGCCGGCATGGTGGATCAATTTCTCTCTGGAAGAGGCGATTATTCGATATCGAACGAAACACCCTGTGCCAGCGGCAGCGCCTTGGAGTAGTTGATGGTGTTGGTGGCGCGGCGCATATAGGCCTTCCAGGCGTCGGAGCCGGATTCACGGCCGCCGCCGGTTTCCTTCTCGCCACCGAAGGCGCCGCCGATTTCCGCACCCGAAGTGCCGATATTGACGTTGGCAATGCCGCAATCGGAGCCTTCCGACGACAGGAACCGTTCCGATTCCTGCATGTCGCGGGTGAAGATCGATGACGAAAGACCGGCGGCAACGGCGTTGTGGTCGTCGATCGCCTGATCGAGATCGCTGTATTTCATGACGTAGAGGATCGGCGCGAAAGTCTCTTCCAGCACAGGCCCCGCCTGCTTCGGCATTTCGACAAGCGCCGGCTGGACGTAATAGGCATCAGGCGCACCCGTATCCACGCGGCCGCCGCCATTCACCACGCCATCATGCGCTTTCGCCGCTTCGAGGGCCTTCTGCATGCCGTCAAAAGCCGCCTTGTCGACCAGCGGACCGACGAGTGCGGAGGTTTCCAGCGGGTTGCCGACGGAAACGGATGCATAGGCCTTTTTCAGGCGCGGCACGAGCTGGTCATAGACACTGTCATGCACGAAGAGACGGCGAAGTGTGGTGCAGCGCTGACCGGCCGTGCCCATGGCGCCGAAGGCGATGGCGCGCAGCGCCATGTCGAGATCGGCGGAAGGGCAGACGATACCGGCATTGTTGCCGCCGAGTTCCAGAATGGCGCGGGCGAAGCGTTTCGCCAGACGCGGGCCGACATCACGGCCCATGCGGGTGGAACCGGTGGCCGAGACGAGCGGCACCTTGGGATTATCCACCAATGCCTCGCCAACGGCGCGGTCGCCGATCAGAAGCTGCGAGAGACCTTCCGGCGCATCGCCGAAGCGGGCGGCGGCGCGCTCAAAGATGCCCTGAACTGCAAGTGCCGTCAGCGGGGTCTTCTCCGAAGGCTTCCAGACCACCGAATTGCCGCAGACGATGGCGAGCGCCGCATTCCACGACCATACCGCGACCGGGAAATTGAAGGCGGAGATGACGCCGACAACGCCAAGCGGATGCCAGGTTTCCATCATGCGGTGGCCTGGACGTTCGGTGGCGATCGTGAGACCATAAAGCTGGCGGGAAAGACCGACGGCGAAATCGCAGATGTCGATCATTTCCTGCACTTCGCCGAGACCTTCGGACGGAATCTTGCCCGCTTCCAGCGATACGAGACGGCCGAGATCGCTCTTGAAGGCGCGCAGTTCCTCACCGAGCAGCCGGATCAACTCACCACGACGGGGAGCCGGCACATTGCGCCATGCCTTGAAGGCGGCGTCGGCCCGGTCGATCACGGCTGCGACACCTTCGACCGAAACGGTCTTCAGGCTCGCGACCTGCTCACCCGTCACCGGGCTGAAGGACGCCATATCGCCGCTGGTATAAAGTTCGCGGGCAACGCCCATCCTGTCGAGCAGGGCCGCCGCTTCCTGTTTCACATCGAGCTTCGTGGTCGCATCCATATCCGTCGTCCTTTTGGCTAAAAAAGGGAGGAAAGGCCGTTTTGATGCGGCGCTTTCAACTCCCGTCACTTTTCTTTCCCCGAATTTGTCATCCGTTCTCTGGAACTGGCGTTTTGCACCGTTCCATTCTTTCCCGTAATCATATATGGCTACAATAACGCTTTCTAATGAGGAAAGCGGGTAAGTTGATGCGAGAATGGAATGGATCCACGCAGAAGACTGGTCCCTGACATCGTTACCCTGCAAGCGTTCGAATGCGCGGCGCGGCACGGCAATTTTACGCGTGCGGCGGAAGAACTCAACCTCACGCAGAGCGCGGTGAGCCGGCAGATCGGTGAACTCGAAGCGCAGACGGGAATGCAGCTTTTCGAGCGCATCCGCAGGCGGGTCGTGCTCTCGGAGGCGGGCCGCAAATTCCTGCCGGACGTGCGACGCCTGTTGCAGCAGTCCGAACAGCTGATGGTGCGCGCGGTTTCAGCCGGAACATCGCACGCATCGCTTTCCGTCGCGACATTGCCGACATTCGGCAGCCGTTGGCTGATGCCGCGCCTCCGCCGCTTCATCGACAACAATCCTGATGTGGCAATCACTATCGGCTCGCGCTCCCACCCCTTCGATTTCGATGAGGAAGGTTTCGATCTCGCCATTCATTACGGCCAGCCGGTCTGGGCGCATGGCACCTGCACATTTTTATGCAACGAGGTGATCGTGCCGGTTGCGAGCCCCACCCTCCTGCGCCGCGCCAGCGTGAGCGTGCCGCAGGACCTGACCGGACAACCGCTCCTGCATGTGACGACGCGGCCGAAACTATGGACGGAATGGCTGGAGATGAACGGTGTGACGGCGGCTAACGCTTATCAGGGCAGCCGTTTCGACCAGTTTTCGATGATCATCGAGGCAGCCGCGAGCGGCATCGGCTTTGCTCTTCTGCCAAAATATCTCATCGAGGCGGAGATCGCCTCCGGCCGTCTCGAAATCGTCTTCGACATTCCCCTGCGGACCGACAAGAGTTATTACATCGCCCTGCCGGAAGGACGGCAGGACAATGCGCTGGCCCGCGCCTTTCAGGCCTGGCTGCTCGATCAGGTCGGCAAGCCGGTGTAATCCATCATCTGCTCAGAGAAAAGGGCGAAGGGAAACACCGTCAAGTCCCGGAAGATCGGGGCCGACAGGCACGATACGGGTCGGATTGAGCGCCTTGATGGAATAATAACCACGCTTGATGTGATCGATATTGACCGTGTCGCGCACGCCCGGAACGTTCAGCACGCGCATCATATAGGCGTGCAGCGCGGAATAATCGGCGATGCGGCGAAGATTGCATTTAAACAGGCCGTAATAGGCGGCGTCGAAACGCACCAGCGTCACAAAAAGCCGGACATCCGTTTCGGTCAGAAGATCGCCGAAAAGGAAAGGCCCGCCTGAGACAAGACGATTTTCAATCTCCTGAAGCGTTGCGAAGACGTCGGCGAAGGCCTCTTCATAGGCCACCTGTGTGGTGGCGAAACCGGTTCTGTAAACGCCGTTGTTGAGGCGCGGATAGATGTGGTCATTGAGAGCATCGATTTCATCGCGCAAACCTTCCGGATACAGGTCCACGCCATCATCGGCCAGAGCGCCGAAACCGGAATTCAACATGCGCAGAATATCGGCGGATTCGTTGTTGACGATGGTTTTTGTCTTTTGGTCCCAAAGCACGGGCACGGTGGCGCGGCCGGTATAATGCGGATCCGCCCTGGTATAGGCTTCGTGCATATAGGTAAAGCCGTTGAGCGTATCGCGGTCCGAACCCGGATAGTCGCCGAATTTCCAGCCCTCATCGGAAAGCGCCGGCTCGACCACGGAAACGGAAATCACCTCTTCCAGCTTCTTCAGCTTTCGGCCGATCAGCGTGCGCGATGCCCAGGGGCAGATCAGCGCGACATAAAGATGATAGCGGCCACTTTCGGCCGCAAAACCGCCCTCGCCCGTCAGCCCCGCCGAACCGTCAGGTGTCACCCAGTTGCGGAAGCCGGAGGTCTGGCGAACGAAGCCGCCCTTCTTGTCGGTCGCCTGCACCGGATGCCAGTCGGCGGTCCATTTTCCATCCACGAGCATTTGCGGCTCCCCGTTCATCTAAAGATGAAAGCCTTATGGGCCGGGTCGCCGCCGCTTCACAAGCCGCGCTTCGGTTGACGCACTGTTTCCGATCAAGGGTGAGTTCAAAGACGATTGCGGAAAAACGGGTTCCAGCGCACGGTGCCGAGCCTTACCTTCTCACGGATCATCGTCAGCAGTCCCGATGCGGCGATGACGGCGAGCCCAAGCACAGCAGTGGCGTCAGGATATTCGTGGAAGAAAGCAATGCCGATCGCCACGGCCCAGAGGATTTGCGAATAATGCGAGGGCGCGATCTGGCTTGCCGGCGCGATGCGGGTTGCGACCAGAAGGGTGATCTGGCCCGTTGCCGTGCAAAGCCCGATGAAAGCGAAGGCGAGCAACTGGTGAAGATTGGGCATGACGAAATCGGGGATCGACGCGATGCCATTAAAGGTCAAACCATAGATCAACAGCACGCCCATGATCGAGGTGCGCTTTTCCTTGCCCGCCAGCGAGCGCAAAAGAACGATGGTCATGGCCGCAAGGAATGCCACGCCGATGGCGGCAATATGCCCGAGCTCCAGTGTCTTGAAACCAGGCCGCACGACGAGAATGACACCGACGATGCCGGCCAGAACCGCCGCCCAGCGCCACGGGCCGATATTCTCCTTCAGCACGGCGGCGGAAAGGACGGTCACGAAGAGCGGCGACAGGAAGATCAGCGCATACGCTTCCGCCAGCGGAATGGTGGTGAAGGCATAGATTCCGAAAATACCGGCGAAGAGGCCGGAGATGGCGCGCCCATGCACGGCGAAGGGCCGGCTCATGCGCCAGAATTCACGCCACCTTTCTTCGCGCGGCTTGCTGAAGAAGATGAAGATGCCGGAGAAAAGAATGCTGAAAAAGCCGATTTCGAAAACGCTGATCTGCGATCCCAGCGACTTGATTGTGGCATCGCCCATGGAAAAGGTCGCATAAGCGAACAGACCGAGCAGAAAACCCTTTTGCATTTGACTTCCCCAACATCGACCGCAATGCAAAGCATCCCCCGGCCGCGTGACGCGACCTGGACGCCCCAACCAAGGGACAGACGGTCTGGCAGATGTGATCCTCGACCCTATGGCTAGACCCGGCTACCTATGAGTGCAAGCCGCAAAACAGGCAAAAATGGGCGATCTCACAGCATCGATGCAATCGGCTGCAAGGTGCGGCAAATTTGTCCCGCTCGGCCATCACATCCCCGTCATGGAAAGAGGTTAGCCCGTGTTGATCGCAGCGCTTGGCGACGGACATGAAGGCGGCTAAACATCATCATGCGATTTTTCACCCGCCGATTTCCCCGGCCGGTGCTGCTGCGTTAACATGGCCTCGCTAACCGAAAGGAAAAAGAATGCGGATTGTGATGATCGGTTCGGGTTATGTCGGCCTCGTGTCCGGCGCGTGTTTTGCCGATTTCGGCCATGACGTGGTCTGCGTCGACAAGATGCCGGAGAAGATCGAGGCTTTGAAAAGCGGCCATATCCCCATCTTCGAGCCGGGTCTCGAAACAATCGTCGCCAACAACGCCAAAGCCGGTCGGTTGAGCTTCACGACCGATCTTTCCGCAGCGGTGGCCAATGCCGATGTCGTCTTCATCGCGGTAGGCACACCCTCGCGACGCGGCGACGGCCATGCCGATCTCGGTTATGTCTATGCGGCAGCGAAAGAGATCGCCCATGCGCTTGATGGTTTCACCGTGATCGTCACCAAATCCACCGTTCCCGTCGGTACCGGCGACGAGGTGGAGCGTATCATTCGCGAGGAAAACCCATCCGCCGATTTCGCCGTGGTGTCCAACCCGGAATTCCTGCGCGAAGGGGCCGCCATCGAGGATTTCAAGCGGCCGGACCGCATCGTCGTCGGCCTTTCGGATGAGCGCGCCCGCCCCGTCATGACCGAGGTTTACCGCCCGCTTTACCTCAACCAGTCACCGCTGCTCTTCACCACAAGGCGCGCTTCCGAACTCATCAAATATGCCGCCAACGCCTTTCTGGCGATGAAGATCACCTTTATCAACGAAATGGCTGATCTCTGCGAAAAGGTCGGCGCCAATGTGCAGGACGTCTCGCGCGGCATCGGTCTCGATGGCCGCATAGGCCCGAAATTCCTGCATGCCGGCCCCGGTTATGGCGGCTCCTGTTTCCCGAAGGACACGCTGGCGCTCGCCAAGACCGCGCAGGATTATGATGCGCCGGTGCGGCTGATCGAAACCACCATCGCCATCAACGACAACCGCAAGCGCGCCATGGGCCGCAAGGTCATCAACGCTGTGGGCGGCGATGTGCGCGGCAAGAAGATCGCCGTGCTTGGCCTCACCTTCAAGCCGAATACCGACGACATGCGCGACAGCCCGGCAATCGCCATCATCCAGACTTTGCAGGATGGTGGCGCAAAAGTGGTGGGCTACGATCCGGAAGGCATGGCGAATGCCCGGCATCTGATGGAAGACATCGACTATGCGGCAGGCCCTTACGAAGCCGCGGAAAACGCCGACGCCGTCGTGATCGTGACGGAATGGAACCAGTTCCGCGCGCTCGACCTGCCGCGCCTCAAAGCCATCATGAAAAGCCCTGTGCTCGTGGACCTGCGCAATATCTACCGAACGGATGAAGTTGCCGCGCATGGCTTTATCTATGCCGCGGTCGGCCGCCCGCATGAGAGTGGTTCCGGCAAGGAACTCTAGCGGTTCAGCCTTCGGAATTTCACGCCAACAATTTTCGCGCTTCGGTTCAGCCGCAAACGCACCAACGGATTCGGGACTTAGTCATCATGCGTTATCTCGTTACCGGCACGGCAGGATTCATCGGCTTTTACGTTGCGAAACGGCTGCTGGACGCCGGCCATTTTGTCACCGGCTTCGATGGCATGACGAAATATTACGATGTCAGCCTCAAGGAAAAACGCCACGCAATACTTGCCCGCTCCAACGGCTTCCGGGCCGAAATCGGCATGCTGGAAGATACGGATGCGCTGAGGCGCGCGGCTGAGGCCGCCGAACCTGAGATCATCATCCACCTCGCCGCACAGGCCGGTGTTCGTTACAGCCTTGAAAATCCGCGCGCCTATATCGATTCCAATCTCATCGGCTCGTTCAACATGCTGGAGCTCGCCAGAAGCCTGGAGGTCAAGCACCTGATGCTGGCGTCTACCTCTTCCATCTACGGCGCCAACGAGAAAATCCCGTTTGCGGAAAGCGACAAGGCCGACGAGCCGATGACGCTTTACGCCGCCACCAAAAAATCCATGGAACTGATGGCGCACAGCTATGCGCATCTGCACAAGCTGCCCACCACCGCCTTCCGCTTTTTCACGGTCTACGGCCCGTGGGGACGGCCGGACATGGCACCGATCAAATTCGTCGATGCCGTTTCCAACGGCCGGCCCATCGATATTTACGGGCAAGGCAATATGAGCCGTGATTTCACCTATATCGACGATCTGGTGGAGGGCATTGTCCGGTTGAGCCAGATCATCCCCTCCGAGGAAAACCGTGTGACGCAGGAAGGCGTGACCGACACGCTTTCGCACCACGCACCTTTCCGCGTCGTCAATATCGGTGGCGGCCAGCCGGTGGAACTGATGCATTTCGTCGAAACGATCGAAAAGGCCGTTGGCAAGCCGGCGATCCGCAACATGCTGCCGATGCAGCAGGGCGATGTTCCCCGCACCTTCGCCTCGCCCGATCTCCTGAGGGCATTGACCGGTTATGTGCCGCAGACCCCGGTCGAGGAGGGCATCAAGGCCCTCGTCACCTGGTATCGCGACATGAACGGCAATCTGAAAGAATAATCAGAGCGTTGCCAGCAGCCGGTTGGAGAGAGCACCCCCCGACGCCGCCTGCATCGAAACCTTGGTTTCGACGGCTTCGATAATTGTATCGCTAAAGTCCACATTGGTGAGCTCAAGGATATTGGAGAGGCCACCAGGCGAAAACACGTTCACTTCCAATATCTTGTCACCGACGATATCGAGGCCGACAAGGAACATGCCATCCTCTACGAGCTTCGGCCGCATCATTTCAGCCAGTTCAACGATCTCATCCGTCACCTTCACCGCTTCGGCCGTGCCGTTGGCGTGGATGTTGGAGCGCAGGTCTCCCTTGGCCGGCACCCGGCGAAGCGCGGCATATTGGCCATCGCGCATCAACGGCCTGCCATTCATCATGAAGAACCGAACATCACCCTCTTTCGCGGCCGCCAGATAGGCCTGCGCGATCAAATAACCCTCAAGGCTCACCGCCTCGAAAATCTGGTTGAGATTGGTCTCCTTGCTCGACCCGATCTTGAAAACATTCTTGCCGCCGGAGCCCTGCAGCGGCTTGACGATGACGCCCTTCGGGTGCGCATCGGCAAAGGCTCGGATTTCCTCGACGTTGCGGGAAATCAGCGTCGTTGGGCGAACGATTTCCGGGAAGCTCTGAAAATAAAGCTTGTTCTGCGCAAGCGCCAGACCTTCGGGGTCGTTCAGCACCACCACACCGCGCTGCTCGGCAAGCCTGCCGAACAGAATACCGGCATGAACGGCCCATGGCCGGGTGGTCTGGTCGAGCGACGGATCGTTGCGCAGCATCAGCGCGTCGATTTCCTCCACGTCCATGGTCATGCGCTCAAGCGCCTTGTCCTGGAGTGCCACATGGAAAGCCTCGGGCTTTTTGTATTTTCCCTTGCGGACAACAGTGGCATGAACCGCCAGCGTGTCATCGGAGCGCAGGGTAAAATCCCCCGGTGTCAGATAGACCACATCATGGCCGCGATTGAGCGCGGCCATGGCCAGCAGGCCCGTGGCGAAGGTCGGCCCCTCGGTTTCGATGGAATTGACGAAAAATGCGATACGCATGAAGCCCCTCCTATAAAGTCGCCAGTTCGGCGATGGATAATCCCGCCCGGATTTTCTCCAGGCGCTCATTGGCCTTGGCGGGCAATAAAAATGCTGGCCTTATCCCAGGGGGACGTAACAGGCCGCGCAACGCCAGCTCCTGCATGACAGGAAAATGCTGAGCGGCGATCTTACCCATCCAGAACGGATCGAGCGCCCCGCCCTTTCTTAGATGGTCCATCACCTCGGCCAGCCCGCGCAGATAAATCGCATCCTTGGAGAGACCGCCGCCGCGATAGATGCGCAGCACCATGTTGAAGGCGCCGGCCTCATCGAACCCGTGATCGCGGGTCATGATGCGGAAGGTCTCCACGAAGCTTGCACCATCCAGCATTGCGGCGCATCCGACAACGCGGCCAGCGATCAGCCGCAGGCGCTCACGCGTCATGCCGCCAGCCAGATATTCCGCCAGCACTGCCAGCCCCTCCTGCACGCCTTCGTAACCGGAAAGGCCGGTGCGGAAGAGCCGCAACCCCTGAAACGAGCCATTGAAATAGGTGAGAAGATGCACCCCGATCTCATGCGACAGCAGCGCCTCGACACGGCGCTGTTCCATGACGGTATGGCGGGAGATCAAAAGCTTCTCGCCCGTCACCATCATGCCCGGCGGCAGGTCGTCGCGGATTTCGACGCGCGCCTTGAACTCCGGTTCTTCCGCCAGATAGGTCTCGACCATCTCGCGCGACTTCTTCGCGACAGCATAACAATCGACCATGGCGATTTCGCCACTTTCCTGCCCGCGCGGGCAATCCTTGAGCACATGAAGCGCCAGCGTCAGAAGCGCGAGTTCGACGGCGCCATATAGCGCGCGGGAGAAATCGGTGAAGGTACGATGATGCAGGCTGGCCAGCATCGTCAGCTGCAGATCGATCTCCCGCTGTTTCTCCCGATAAAGATGATAGAGCACAGGGTCTTCGAGGTGATCGAAGGCGACGGAATAAAGCTTGCGCTTCTGCTCTTCCACATCCACGCCCAGCGGTCGGTAAAGCAGGCGCGGCGCGTATTGGAAGCCGCCGTCGCGAAACTCCTCGAAGGCCCGTCGCGCATTGATGGGCGTGACCGAGAGTAGAAAATCGAACGACGAGACGATGTCGTCGATAGATCGGTCGGCGCGTTTCACCGCATCCACAAAGGCCTTGCGACCCAGCGCCCTGTGACTGGCGACGTTTAACGCATCCATATCGGAGGAAAAAGACGAAAAGGCCTGCAAACCCGCATCGAAAAGATCGGCGATCATCGTCTCCCGCAAACCGGGATAATCGGCACCGGATTCCGGCTGGCGATAGATCGGCGCAAAACGCACGCTGATGCAGGGAAAATCCAGCCCGGCATTCTGAAACCGGAGGATCGGATCGGCTTCCGGCTCCGGCCGGGTGATGCGCGGCGTGCGAAAGCGTACCTCGGCATCGCAGACTGCCTTTATGAAGACCCGACGCGCTTTCTGGGTTTCCGGTTCTGACGTGGCGGAGACCGAAACCTCAAAATGCGGCAGGAAAGGTGAATCGTCGGCCAGCAGGATGTCGTGCTCCAGTTCGCCGATATCGAGTACGATGAAGGCGCCGAAACGCTGCCGCATGACCGTGCCAATAGCCTCGATCAGCGGCGCCGCCTCCTGAATGGTCGGCACGATCAGATAGGAGGCATGGGCGGCGGCGATATCGCGGGCGGCGAGATTTTTCGTGCCGCCGGTCAGATGCAGGCACAGGAACGGCAGCGGCCGGTCGATATGCATACGACCGTCTTTGCCGACATCGCGGCGGATGGCCTTGCCGGCCTCGAGGCAGGACACGACGTCATCGACCAGATCGGCGACGGGAGAGGGCGCGCTGGGGGCGGATGAAGGATTCATCGCCGCGACCTCAGACATTCTTCGATTACTGGCTGGAGTGCCGCGATCGCTTGGCGAATATCCGCCACCACACGCTCATCCGGCTTTCCCGTCCACTCGTCCATGAAAAATTTCTTGAACTCGATTGCGATGGCGCAGCCATTTTCTGCGAACCTTTCGTGGATGAAACGGGTCTGCTCTCCCTTGCCCTGAAACGCCACGTTCTCGCGAACATCGAGGTGGCGTTCGCCGATGGTCGCTGACGCGAAATGGCGCCCGACCGCGCTCACGATATCGCCCCAGCGGCTGCGATCCATGGAAAAGGTGCCTATATTGATATCGGGCGCTTCCGCCTGCGCCGTCGGTGGCGCGGCCGCACCCTGCCGGCGATGATTATAGCTGTGTATATCGAGCACCACGAAAGCCCCATGCCGCCTTTCGATTGCGGAGAGCATAGTCTCCAGCATCGTGTAATAGTCGGCGTGAAAGTCGAGCGACTGCCGGACGGCTTCCTGCGCCGGCTCTTCTTTCCAGACCTCAAGCCCCCAGGATTGTTCCGGCTTCAGATAGATCGCCTGATCGGCCGCTCGGTTGAGATCGATTTCGAAACGTGAATGGTGAACGACGATACGGTTCGTCAGCCCGGCGATCATCTCACCGGTGAAAGGATCTTCCTCCCTCAGCCTCTGTTCCGGGGAAAGGGCCATGAGCCGCGATACGTCAGGTCTAATGCGATGGCCGTCATGGATGGCCGTGCCGATAACAGGCGAGCCGCCGAAATCGATCGACCAGAAGCCTTTGTTTTCGTGGTTATTCCGGTATTCACCGTCGCTCTGTCTGGCTGCCATGCCGCCTCCCCTGCATCGGGGATAAAACAGCGGGACATGCCCGTTTGTTCCGGTGAAAAATTGCGCGCGATACATTCCGCTCGGCAATGACGCCGCCGGAAAACTACGGAACCTTACCGGAAAGATCACGTTGTTCCAACTGGAGGGGCCGCCGTGTCAAACGGACGCGATGGCGCTGAAGAACATCGGGATTTTTCCGTTTTCTCCCGATGGCCAACGAAACGGCAGCCGAGCTTCTTACCCATCCGGCGCCCCTCCGTTCCCGCTTTCGACGCACAAGGAGCCGCGACATGGAAAAGACCGAAACACGCAAACTTGCGGAAGAATATCTGCGTCTCGGCGGCACGCGTCAGGTGATGATCGACGATAACAAGACCTTCGTGCGCCAATGGGAGCACGAACCGGCGGAGGCCGAACGGTTCTGGCAAACGCATATCGAAAATCTCGATGCGGAGCGCCGCAAGGACGTGGAGTTTTTCCTGCCATCTATCAATTCTGACAAGGACGACTAAACCTACAAGGAGAAAGACATGACTGCCATCAACGCCGCAAAAATCCTCATTCTCGCAACGGACGGCTATGAGCGTTCCGAACTGCGCGTGCCCTATGACCAGCTGAAGGCCAAAGGTGCAGACGTGAAGATCGCCTCCATCGAGGAGGGCGAGATCAAGAGCTGGGACAAGAAGAACTGGGGCGACAGCATCGCCGTCGATCTCTTGGCGAAAGCCGTCAAAGCGGAAGATTTTGACGCGCTGGTTCTTCCCGGCGGCCAGATCAACCCAGATATTCTGCGTCACGACGAGGATGCGATGCGGGTGGTCCGCGATTTCGTCAAATCCGGCAAGGTGGTCGCCGCCATCTGCCATGCACCGTGGCTGCTTATCGAAGCTGACGCCCTGCGTGGCCGCGACGCCACCTCCTATTGGTCGATCAAGACCGACCTCAAGAATGCCGGCGCCAACTGGAAGGATGAAAAGGTGGTAACGGACAAGGGGATCGTTACCTCCCGCAGCCCTGACGATCTCGACGCCTTTGTCGCCAAGATCGTGGAAGAGGTCGAGGAAGGCCGCCACGAACGCCGCGCCGCTTAAGACACGCACCTTTATTCCCGTGCCGCCGGTTTTCCGGCGGCACTTCTATTTGGGAGGAAGACATGAAAAGCAGATTGCTGGCAAGCGGCGCGGAGCGTACCTTCATCCTCGTCATCGATCCCGAAGAAGAAGCATTCGAGGCTATCACGCGCTTTGCCAAGGCCGAGAACATCAACGCCGCCTCGGTGAGCGCGATCGGGGCTTTCGCCACGGCGACCCTCGCCTTTTTCGACCTTTCGACGCGGGACTACAATGAAATACCGGTCACCGACCAGAGCGAGGTTCTGAGCCTGCTCGGCGATATCACCCTTGACGAGAACGACACACCCAATCCGCACCTGCATGTGGTTCTGGGCTTTGCCGACGGCTCCACGAAGGGCGGCCATTTTCTCAAAGGAGTGGTGCGGCCAACGCTGGAAGTCGTCATCCGCGAAACACCTGCGGAGTTGCGGCGCAGTTATCGCCGGGAATTCGGCATCGCTCTCATCGATCCCGCGAAATAAACCCACGGAACCGGAAAAACACCATTGCGTTATCGCTCTGGACAGGGGGTAGCATGGTGGCGGCGATCAATCAAAGAGATGCGGATGATGACGAGGTCGGGCAATTTCTGATCGGTCTCGCACGCGGCACGGCGGGTGCATTGCTGTTTGCCCTGCCCATGCTGATGACCATGGAAATGTGGTTTCTCGGCCTTTACATCAATTCATGGCGGCTTTTTCTGCTTTGCATCCTCAACCTGCCGCTGCTGCTGCTTCTCGCCCGCCGCATCGGTTTCGAGAATGTTTACTCCTGGAGCCAGGCGCTGCGCGACGCGATAACGGCCTATGGGCTGGGCATCGCCGTCAGCGCCGCCGTACTCCTGCTGTTCGGCATTCTGAACGACCAGATCACCGCCTCCAACTTCATCGCCAAGATTGCGTTGCAATCCGTTCCAGCCAGCATCGGCGCGCTGCTTGGGCGCAGCCAGCTCGGTCAGCATTCTGATACGAAGGATGAAGAGGAGGGCGAATATTCGGGCGAGACGGGTTATCTGCACGAACTGTTCATGATGATGGTCGGCGCGCTTTTCCTCGGCCTCAATGTCGCCCCGACGGAAGAAATGATCCTGATCGCCTATAAGGTGACGCCCTATCACATTCTGGCGCTTTGCCTGCTGTCGATCGCCATCATGCATGGCTTTGTCTACGCGCTTCACTTCAAGGGCTCGCACCAGCTGCACGAAGGGCAGAAGTGGTGGCAATCCTTCATCCGCTTCACCCTGCCCGGCTATGTCGTCGCCATCGCCATCAGCATCTATACGCTTTGGACCTTCGAGCGCCTCGACCACACCTCGCTATCGCAGATCATGAATGCCGCCGTCATTCTCGGCGTGCCCGCCTCGATCGGCGCGGCGTCGGCCCGGCTGATCCTGTGAGGACAAGATGACGATATCCAAAAACGGAAAACAGATGGAAAGCGCCGATCCGCATTGGATCGAATGGGTGACGGGAACCATCTGCACGCTTCTGGTCGCCGCCATGCTAGGCTCGATCGGTTATGACATTTATCGCTACAGGCCGGAGGATGCCCGCTTCGACATCGCCGTTACCGGCGTAGAGGGGCAACCCGGGCAATACCGGGTGAAATTCGACATCCGCAACCTTTCCATGACGACGGCGGCGCAGGTGCAGGTGCGCGGCGACCTGCAGCAAAACGACGCGACGCTGGAGAGCGCCGATGTGACATTCGATTACGTCGCCTCGGAGTCTCGCGACACCGGCACGCTTTTCTTCCGCAACGATCCCCGCAGCGCAACGCTCACCATCAATGTCGCCGGCTATACCGAGCCGTGACACCTTTCAGGATGATTTCATGCCGACATCGGAACTGACAAAAGAACGTGACCTCAGGGACTCAAAACCCGTGTGGGCGGATAGCCCGCGTATCGGAGTCCGCAGCAGGCGCATGCCGGAGGCCGACCATTACGATACGATTGTCGTCGGCGCCGGCATCAGCGGCGCACTCGTATCCCACGCCCTGCAACGGCCAGGTCAATCCATGTTGATCGTTGACCGGCGTGAGCCGGTCATGGGCAGCAGCGTCGCCAGCACGGCGATGATCCAGCACGAGATCGATACGCCGCTGACGCAGCTTCGAAAGATGATCGGCAGGCACGCGGCTGACAGGGCATGGCAGCGTTCCGCCCGCGCCGTCCTGCGGCTGGAGGAAATCGTCTCCTCGCTCGGCATTTCCTGCAGCATGAAGCGCAAACAGGCGCTTTATCTCGCCGGAGACGACATGGGATCGCGCGCGTTGAAAGCCGAAGCGGATGCCCGCAAAGAAGCGGGCATCGAGGCCCGTTTCCTCACCGCTGCGGAACTGAGAGAGCAATACGGCATGCACCGGACCGGGGCCATCCTCAGCGACATCTCGGCCTCCGCCAATCCCGCACAGCTGACGGCCGGCCTTTTGCGCCACACGGCGGGCGCGGGCGCCGAAATCGTCTCGCAGCTTGAGATCACCGATCTCAGAAACCTCGGCGACGCGGTTGTCCTCGCCACCGCCGGTGGCAAAATCCTTTCCGCACGCAATGTCGTTTTCTGCACCGGCTATGAATTTCTGAAAATGCTCGAAAGCCCGAAGCACCAGATCATTTCCACCTGGGCGCTGGCGAGCAGAAAGGGGCTTGACCTGCCCGACTGGCTGGAGAACCACATCGTCTGGGAGGCCTCCGATCCCTATCTCTACCTGCGCACCGACCGGGAGGGGCGGATGATCGCCGGAGGCGAGGACGAAGAAAACCCCACCGCCTACCAGTCGGAGCGCAAGCTCGCCGCCAAGGCGGAAACGATCCGTCGCAAGATCGAAAAGCTTCTCGACATCGATGTGGGAGAACCGGAATATCGCTGGGCGGCGGCCTTCGGCACGACCACCACCGGTCTGCCGCTGATTGGCCCCGTGCCCGGAATGAACAACGTTTATGCAGTGATGGGTTTTGGCGGCAACGGCATTACCTTCAGCCAGATCGCCGCTGAAATCGTGGCCGCCGCCGTCAATGGCGGCAAGGACCCCGACGCCGATCTTTTCCGCTTCGACTGATGTCGTTTAGTCCTCCTTGATGCCCGCCGCCACCTGCATGCGGCGCAGCGTCCACAGGACGACAATACCCATCCCCGAAGCAAGAAGGGCAAGCGGCCACATGCCAAGGCCGGCCGAAAGGCCGATTGCCGCCGAAAGCCACATGCTGGCGCCCGTCGTCAAGCCTTTGACATCGCCTCTGGTATAAACGACCACACCCGCCGCGAGGAAGGCGATGCCGGCCGTCACCGCCTCCACCAACCGGATGGGATCGAGCCGTGCGGCTTCATGACCTTCCGCCATTGTCTCCATCATATGAACGGTGATGACGCAAAAGGTGACGGCGGCGAGGCCGATCAGCATGTTGGTGCGCAGTCCAGCGGTGTTCTTGTGAAACTCCCGTTCCAGACCGATCAGGCCGCACAGGATGACCGCGCCAAACACACGCACCAGCAGCACCTCGAAAGGGATGGAAATATTCATCGAAAATTCTTCTGCTAGGCTTTGGGGCAAGGTCGCATCTCCTCCGGCAATTTCTTCACACTAAGTTTAAGGAGACGTGTTGGTTCCACTCGGCAATATAAACGTTGCGCGCAACAGAGCCGGAACTATGGCCGAGGCAAAGGGTTTGCCTCCCGTGCGCATGGGCGCACGTCACATATTTTCACACATGGGAGAAGGACCAATGGCCGAGAAGAAACTCGACGACCTGTTTTATGACACGCTGAAGGATATTTATTACGCCGAGAGGCAGATCCTGAAAGCCCTGCCGAAAATGGCCCGGGCGGCCACCGACCCGAAGCTGAAACAGGCTTTTGAAAAGCACAAAGAAGAAACCCAGGGCCAAATCGAACGCCTGCAGGAAGTGTTCGAAATCATTGGCAAGCGGGCTCAGGGCAAGACCTGCGAAGCCATTCAGGGCATCATCGCCGAAGGCGAAGAGATCATTGAGGATTTCAAGGGAACGCCCGCTCTCGATGCCGGCCTTGTCTCCTCGGCACAGGCGGTCGAGCACTACGAGATCGCCCGCTATGGCACGTTGAAGGCATGGGCGGAAAAGCTTGGCCACACAAAGGCCGTCGCACTGCTGGATGCCACGCTCAAGGAAGAGTCCAAGACCGACGAGGCCCTGACAGCGCTCGCCAAAACCTCTGTTAATGCCGCCGCAGAGAAAAAGGCGGCGTAAGGCGCTTTCATTCAAAACAAAAACCGGAATGGTCACCCATTCCGGTTTTTTTGTGCCTGAAGACCCGTAGACCCTATGGCAGCGTATAGGCGATGACGTAATCACCGGGCTTGGTTCCAACCGAACCGTGGCCGCCCGCTACCATCACAACATATTGCTTTCCGTTTTCCAGCGAATAGGTCATGGGCGTTGCCTGACCGCCGGCCGGCAGACGCACTTCCCAGAGCTGCTTGCCGGTCGTCAGGTCATAGGCGCGCAGATAGTTGTCGACGGCAGCACCGAGGAAGGCGACGCCGCCCTTGGTGATCATCGGCCCGCCAATGCCCGGCACGCCCAATTTGAAGGGCAGCGGCAGCGGCGTCATGTCATGGACCGTGCCGTTCTTGTGCTTGTAGGCGATATCGCCGGTGCGCAGGTCAGCGCCCGCGACATAACCCCATGGCGGGGCCTGGCAGGGAATCTGCAGCGGACCGAGGAACGGGCCCATGAACACGCCATAGGGCGCACCGTCGTTGCGGTTCAGGCCCTGTTCGCTGCCTTTCTCGTCCTGACCCTTCGGCGGAATGTCGGCGCGCGGCACGAGCTGCGAGGTGAAGGCCAGATAGGTCGGCATGCCGAACATGACCTGGCGTTCGGGATCGACCGCCACGCTGCCCCAATTGAAGGTGCCGAAATTGCCGGGATAGATGATCGAGCCGTTCAGCGAGGGCGGCGTATAGCGGCCCTCGTAGTTCAACTGATGGAAGCGGATGCGGCAGGCGAGCTGGTCGAACATGGAAACGCCCCACATGTCCTTTTCCTGCAACGGCTCCGGCTTGAAGGACAACGCCGTCGTCGGCTGCGTCGGAGAGGTGAAATCCTCGGGGATTGCCCCGCCCGGTGCAGGCTCTTCGGTGATCGGCAGCAGCGGCTCGCCGGTGCGCCGGTCGAGAACGTAGATATCCCCCTGCTTGGTCGGGCCGACGAGGGCCGGCACGGTCTGGCCGTCCTTGGTGATGTCGAGCAGCACCGGCTGAGCCGGCACGTCCATGTCCCAGAGATCGTGATGAACCGTCTGGCGCACCCAGCGATCCTTACCGGTATTGATATCCAGCGCGACGATGGAGGAGGAGTATTTCTCCACATTCTCGCTGCGGCCCATGCCGAGCTGATCCGGCACCTGATTGCCGAGCGGGACATAAACGAGACCGAGGCCTTCATCGTAACTGAAGACCGACCAGCTGTTGGGCGAATTGGTGGTGTAGGTCTCACCCGCCGCAATCGGTTCGGTTTTCGCCGGATTGCCGGAATCCCAGTTCCAGACGAGCGCGCCGCTGTTCACATCGAAAGCGCGGATGACGCCGGACTGTTCCTGTGTGGAATAGTTGTCGTTCACCGCACCGCCAATAATGATCTTGCCCGCGGCGATGACGGGTGGCGAGGTTGAATAATAATAACCGGCAGGATTGTATTTCATGCCCTGCTCAAGATGCAGCACACCCTGATCGGCAAAGGACGTGCAGACCTGACCGGTGGCAGCGTCAAGAGCAATCAGCCGCGCGTCCGAGGTCGGCAGGTAGACGCGTTGTGCGCAGGCCGTGCCTTCAGCGGCATTCGGCTCGGCATAATAGGAAACGCCGCGGCAGGTCTGGTGCTGGCGGTCCGGATTGAGACCGACATTGGGGTCGTATTTCCACTTTTCCTTACCGGTGGCGGCGTCGATGGCGATCGCCCAATTATGCGGCGTGCAGATATAAAGCATATTGCCGATCTTGAGCGGCGTCACCTGATAGGTGGTTTCACCCACGTCATCTGGCAGCTTCACATCGCCCGTCTGGTAACGCCAGGCTTCCTTGAGTTGCGAGACGTTGTCGACATTGACCTGGGTGAGCGGTGAATAACGCTGGCCATAGGGCGTGCGGCCATATTGATGCCAGTCACCGTCAGGGACATCGCCACCATAAACGGGCGTGGCCGAGGCCGTTTCCTGCGGCAGGGAACCTGCCGTATCGTGCGGATCCTGCGCCATGGAATATCCGGCAACGACGATGGAGGCGAGGACGGAAAGGGCAAGAGGCCAGGCATTCGGCCCATAGCTATGTCCGGTCGGGCTTGCAAAACCGAGCGGCTTTCTGACCCATGGAACCAGAAGCCAGAGACCGATGAGAATGATGACGCCGCCGCGCGGGCCAAGTTGCCACCAGTCGAAGCCGACTTCCCAGATGGCCCAGGCAAGCGTCGCGACAATGAAGACAGCATAGACATGGAGGGCTGCGCGATTGCGCTTGAACAGCAGAAAGGCCGTCAGCAGAAAGGCAAGCCCGGAAAGAACGTAATAAAAGCTCCCGCCCAGCATGACGAGCTGAGAGCCGAAACCGAACAGCGCGAGGCCGATCAGCGTGAGAAAAACTGCAGTGACGGTGACTGCCATGAATGAAACCCCCGATTCCTGTCACTTTGCGTGAAATGAAATCGGGCGCGATATGGTTCCATGAAAATCATCGTCGTCGCGAAAAAACTTCACGCCATGGTGGTCACGGGTTTTGTGGGGCTCCGGTCGAATCCTGCGGTACGGGATTTGTCTCTGTCGACGATGGCGGCTGGGCACGGCCATTTGCCGGATTGTTGTCGAAGGTTCCGGACCCGGACGGCTGCTGCGGCACGGGCGCCGTTTCTGTCTGCGAATTCTGCGGCCGGTTTTCGTCTGGTTCGAAAACCGAATATTCGACAACGGCCCAGACCACCAGTGCAAGAAACACGCTGACGATCAGAATGACAAGGACGGGACGCCCGCGCGATCCCTGCCGCGCACGTGTTGCAGTTTCGCTTTTCGGCGCATCCCGACCGCGAAGATAGCTGGCATTATCTCTGGCCATGTCTTTCACTCCCTGTAACCCTGCTGATCTAATCCCCGGGGTCAGGGTTTTGTTCCAGATCACCGGACCGCCTTAACCGCACTCGACCGGTATACGAGACCTCTCTGAGCCGTCGCAGCCTGTCACATCCACCGCGCTGAAGCTTTGCCCGAGCCCAAGCCAGGAGACCGGCAAGTGCACTCCGTCATCATCCATTTCCCATAACTCGTCTGGCAGGCCGTCCAAATCCGCCAATAGCGAGGGCGATGGCGCCTTGAGAAATTCGGCGTCCGAAAAAGAAAAGTATTTTTTCACCGCAGGGCGCCATCCGCGCCACAGGTCCAGAAAAGCAAGAATTTTCAGCATCATGATTGTCAGGCAATATATCTAAAAAAATAACCTCGCCTTTTTGGCACGTCTGGCGGCCATGCGCATCCCCGTTGCGCCGCAACTGCAGCGAATGGTCGAATTGTGCCAACAAGCCGCCATTGAGTGCCAGATCAACGCCCGACCAGGCGTGATCAGCGGCCGAGCCGTACGATCCAGCGTGTCCATTCGGCGCTATCCGGCTTCAGAATATCCGGTGCAATATCACGGCTTTCCAACGCGAAATGCCGCATCTGGCGCGGCGAAAGGCCGAAGGTCTTCTTGAAGACGCGGCTGAAATTTTCCGGATTGGTGAAACCATAGGACGCAGCCACCTCGGCAATCGTCATATGCGCCGATTGCGGCGCCCGCAGGAAATCCATCGCGCGCTCGAGACGCCGGTGGGTGATGAAGGCCGAAAACCCACCCAGCGGCTCGAAGAGCCGGTAGACGGTGCGTCGCGACACGCCGAATTCGCCCACGACCTTTTCCACTGACAGCGCCGGATCGAGCAGGTGATTGTCGATATAACGCCGGATGGATGCCCTGAGCGCCCGCTGCACGCCCTGCGCATTGCCGTGCCCGACATGATTGTTGATGGCGGCCGCAGCAAGTTCCAGAAGCGGAGAGACCGTGGCTGCGCCTTCACTGGCGTTCATGACGTCGAAATGGCGATAGATGCTCGTCATCGTTTCGCGCAGCAGCGATACCAGCGGCAGACCGGCCGGCAGCACGCGTTCATGATGATTGCCGGAACCGCAAAGCCTGCCTTCCAGCAGCCGGCGCGGCACGACGAGGCTGAGATGATCGTGATCCGACGTAGTAGTGGCCAGCGGCTGCGCCATATCGATGAGATAGAGGTCGCCGGGGCCTGCTGTCTCGCCCGATCCGCGCCGCGACATGCTACGTCCGCTGGCGTAGAACTGCAGGAGAAAACCATCCATGCCGTCGCGGGCGATCTTATGGCGCGAACGGTCGAAATCCTGCGCGAACGACTGGGTGCGGCCAAGCGCGACATTGCCGATGAAAGCGGCATCGACGCTGGCGAAGAAACCGTCATCCTGCGATCGCCGCAGGCGGGCATCGAACAACACATTGATCGAATCCCGCCACAGCGCCATGGCGTCGCGTTTCAGCACTTGGCGCGTATCAAAGCGTGAGCGCGCCAGCGGCGCCTCAAAAGACCCTGTGTTCGTCATCCCGCTTTTCCGTGAATACGGCGCTGAACCCCGCCGTCTACGAAATTATACAGGATTGAAACCGTTCAACAATGACGGAAGTCGACGAGACGGTTCGCTTAAAGCGGGTATGCGAAAATTATTTCGCGGTCCAGCCGCCATCGATGGAGATGGTGGCACCGGTGATGGAGCGGGCCATATCGCCCGCGAGATAGAGCGCCATTTCCGCCACTTCTTCCGGTTGTACAAACCGTCTGGTCGGCTGCGGCGCGAGCATTACCTTTTTCACCACGTCCTCCTCGCTCATGCCATGCACGCGCGCCTGATCGGCGACCTGGGCGGCGACAAGCGGTGTCCAGACATAACCGGGGCAGATGGCGTTGCAGGTAATGCCAAGTTCGGCCACCTCCAGCGCCACGCTTTTCGTCAGGCCAACCACCGCGTGTTTGGTCGCCACATAAGGCCCCTTGAAGGGCGAGGCACGCAAACCATGGGCGGAGGCGATATTGACGATGCGGCCCCAGCCCCTTTCCTTCATGCCGGGCAAGGCCGCATGGATGGTGTGAAACGCGCTGTCGAGCGAGATGGCGACGATGCGGGAGAAATCGGCGAAATCGAACTCGTCGATCGGCGCGACCTTCTGAATGCCGGCATTGTTGACCAGGACGTCGATATGGCCGAACTCGGCGATGACGGTTTCCGGCAGATGCGCGCTCTCGTCATAATGGGCGAGGTTGGCGGCAAAATAGACCGGCCTGTGCCGCGCCGCCTTCGCCACGGCCTCCAGCGCCGGCGTCGCCTCCTCAGCCGCCTCTATGCCATGCAACGCGACCCGAAATCCCGCTTCGGCGAAACGCTTGGCGATGGCAAGCCCAATGCCGCTGGTGGAGCCCGTGACAAGCGCGGTTTTCGGTTGATCCTCCATAGGCCTAGTCCTTCAGCTGCGGCAGGTTGCGGAAAAGTTCAAGCGCTTCGGGATTGGCGAGCGCATCGACATTCTTCACCGGCCGGCCATGGATGGCGTCGCGTACCGCGATTTCGGAAATCTTGCCGGAACGGGTGCGGGGAATGGCGGCAACGGCAATGATCCTTGCCGGCACATGCCGCGGCGTCGCGCCTGAACGGATGCGGCTGCGGATGGTCTTTTCCAACTCCTCCGTCAGGGCAGTGCCGCCCTTCATGCGCAGGAAGAGAATAACCCGCTGGTCACCCTCTATATCCTGCCCGACGGCAATGGCCTCCTCCACTTCGGGGACGGTTTCCACCTGCCGGTAGATTTCCGCCGTCCCGATGCGGACCCCGCCGGGATTGAGGGTCGTGTCCGAACGCCCATGAATGACGTATCCGCCGGAGGGGCGCAGCTCGGCAAAATCGCCATGCGCCCAGATGCCCGGAAACCGGTCGAAATAGGCGGCCTGATACCGTGAACCGTCCACATCGCCCCAAAATTTCACCGGCATGGACAGATGAGCGTTGCGGCAGACAAGTTCACCGGCGACGCCGCGAACGGAACGGCCCTCGTCGTCAAGCGTATCGATATCCATGCCGAGCATCGCGCCCTGCAATTCGCCGCGATGCACCGGCTGCAAAGGGTTGCCGCCGAGGAAACAGGCGCAGATATCCGTGCCGCCGGAAATGGAGGCGAGGTGCACGTCGGCCTTCCAGTCGCAATAGATATAATCGAAGGATTGCGGGATGAGCGGCGAGCCTGTCGAAAGGATCGTCCTGAGCGATGAAAGGTCATGGCTTTCACGCGGCTTCAGCCCAGCCTTCAGGCAGGCGTCGATGAACTTCGCCGATGTGCCGAAAGTGGCGATCCGTTCGGCGTCGATGAGATCGATCAGCCGCGCGGAGGTTGGATAACCGGGATTGCCGTCATAGGTGACAAGCGTTGCGCCGAGCGCCAAACCGGATACCTGCCAATTCCACATCATCCAGCCGCAGGTGGTGAAATAGAAGAAACGCTCGCCTTCCTGAATGTCGCATTGCAGCTTCTGCTCCTTCATGTGCTGAAGAAGCAAACCGCCGCCGGAATGGGTGATGCATTTCGGTTTGCCGGTCGTGCCCGAAGAATAAAGGATCGCCAGCGGCGCCTTGACGGGCAGACGGTTGAAGGCAATCTCACCCCCCGCATAAGGCGCGACGAAATCCGTAAGCGTCACGCAGCCGAGATCGGCAAGGCTTTTGGGAACGGCATCGCCGATCAGCACGATCTTTTCGGGACGTGCACTTTCCGCCACCGCACGGATGGTCGGGGCTACATCGATGCGTTTACCAGCATAACCATATTCCGGCACGGCGATGAGGACTTTCGGGTCGATCTGGGAAAGGCGGTCCGAGGCCCCGGCGGGGCCGAAATCGGGGGAGCAGGACGACCAGATCGCCCCGATGGCGCTGACAGCCAGATAGCTGACGATCGTCTCGATATCGTGGGTGACGATGGCGCCGACACGGTCGCCTTCCCTCACACCGGCTTGGGCAAGCGCCTGCACCATGCGGGACACTTCGGCGTAAAGCTCTTTGCGAGTAATCTCGCGCCTTGTTCCATCGTCGCGATAGGCGATGATGGCCAGCCGCTCATCCGCATCGCGCAGCAGGTTTTCGGCATAATTGAGCCTCGTGCCCGGATAGAACTCGGCCTCCCGGATCGTCGCGCCCGGTTTGAACGCCACGCCGCCTCGCGTGCCGATAATGCCGAGTTCGTCCCACAGAGCATCGTAAAATTCATCCGGCGCGTCGATGGACCAGCGCAGCAGGCCGGCATAATCATCGGCGGCCTGCCCGTGCAGCTTTGCCGTTTTCGTCGCGAAGGAAAAAAGCGACGAATGCTCCAGCCTTTCACGCGGCGGCACCCACAGAATATCGGAAGGCGTGGCGTCCATCATGCATCGACCCCACGCAGCATCTCAACGATGGCGGAAAAATCGCGCCCGCCGCTTCCCGCATCGACGAAGTTTTCATAGAGCGCCGCCGCCGCCGCGCCGAGCGGGGTGGAAGCCCCGGCTCCATTCGCCGCCTCCTGCGAAAGCTTCAGATCCTTCAACATCAGGGCCGCCGCAAAACCGGGCTGGTAATCCTTGTTGGCGGGCGATGTCGGCACCGGCCCGGGCACCGGGCAATAGGTGGTGAGCGACCAGCATTGCCCGGAAGAAGTGGCGGCGACATCGAACAGCGCCTGATGGGAAAGCCCGAGTTTTTCGCCCAGCACGAAGGCTTCCGAGACTGCGATCATGGAGATGCCGAGGATCATGTTGTTGCAAATCTTCGCCGCCTGGCCGTTACCGCCCTTGCCGCAATGCACGATCTTCTTGCCCATTGCCTCAAGCACCGGCTTTGCCGCAGAGAAGGCCGCAGCCTCACCGCCGCACATGAAGGTGAGCGTGCCGGCGGCAGCTCCGCCTGTTCCGCCCGATACGGGCGCGTCAACCGAGGAGCAAGCGGCGGAAGCGGCGAGTTCATGCGCCTTCAGGGCGCTTTCCATATCCACCGTCGAGCAATCGATGAGAAGCGTTCCAGCAGGGATTTTCCGAACCAGATCGCCATAGACCGACACGACGTGTTCGCCCTTCGGCAGCATGGTGATGATTACTTCAACGGCTTCGATGGCCTCGGCCGAATTCGCCGCGACGGGAACGCCCGCCTCTTTCGCCGCCGCACGGCAGGCGTCGGCAAGATCATATCCCCTGACGGCATAACCTGCCTTGACGAGATTGGCGGCCATCGGCAGGCCCATATGTCCCAGCCCGAGAAAAGCGACGGTCTTCATAGGTGCGCTCCTTTCAGCGATTATCCGCAAGGATCATGTCGGCAGCCTTTTCGGCAATCATGATCGTCGGCGAATTGGTGTTTCCGGATGTAATGCGCGGCATCACCGATGCGTCGGCGACGCGCAGCCCGGCGAGCCGGCGGAATTTCAGCCGCGCATCGACAACGCTTTCCATATCCGACCCCATGCGCAGCGTGCCGACAGGGTGGAAGATGGTGGTGCCGATATCGCCCGCCGCTTTGGCAAGATCATTGTCGTTTTCAAAGGAGGGACCCGGCTTGTATTCCTCCGGCTTGAAGCGCGCGAAGGACGGCTGGGCCACGATGCGGCGCGTCAGCCGCATGGCGTCGATGGCCACCTGGCGGTCGCCTTCGGTGGAAAGATAGTTCGGGCGGATTTCCGGCTGCATGGCGAAATCCGGTCCTTTCACATGCACTGAACCCCGGCTTTCCGGCCGCAGATTGCAGACACTTGCGGTAATGGCCGGAAAATTGTGAACCGGATCGCCGAACTTGTCGAGTGAAACCGGCTGGACATGATATTCCAAATCGGCGGTTTCCTTTTCCGGCGAGGAGCGGGTGAAGACGCCGAGCTGGCTGGGTGCCATCGACATCGGCCCGGAGCGCGTCAGCGCATATTCCAGCCCGATCCTCGCCTTGCCGAACAGGGTGGAGGCCCTTTCATTCAGCGTCAGGACGCCGGAGACCTTGTAGACCATGCGCAATTGCAGATGGTCCTGCAGGTTCTCGCCCACACCCTGAACCTCGGCCACGGTGTCGATACCGGCCGCCTGCAGCACATCGCCACGGCCGACGCCGGAAAGCTCCAGAACATGCGGCGAACCGATCGCGCCGGCGGACAGCACCGTCTCGCGCCGCGCCCGCATCGTTTTCAAGACGCCGTCATGGTGAAACTCGACGCCGGTCACCCGGCCCTCTTCGATGATAAGACGCTTAACATGCGCCTTGGTCAGCACCGTCAGGTTCTTGCGGCCAAGCACCGGCTTCAGAAAGCCTTTCGCCGTGTTCCAGCGCCAGCCGGCCCGCTGGTTGACATCGAAATAACCGGCGCCTTCATTGTCGCCCCGGTTGAAATCATCGGTCGCTGGAATGCCCGCTTCGCCCGCTGCCTTCTGGAAGGCGTCCAGCACATCCCAGCGCACCCGCGCCTTTTCCACGCGCCATTCGCCGCCGGCGGCATGCAGATCGCTCTTGCCGCGATAGAAGTCTTCCGACTTCAGGAAATAGGGAAGGATATCGTTCCACCCCCAGCCCTCGCAGCCGAGCTGCCGCCACATATCGTAGTCGCGCGCCTGGCCGCGCATATAGATCATGCCATTGATGGAGGAGCAGCCGCCGAGCACCTTGCCGCGCGGATAGATCAGCGAGCGGCCGTTAAGCCCCGGCTCTTCCACCGTTTTGAAACACCAGTCGGTGCGCGGATTGTTGATGCAATAGAGATAACCGACCGGAATGTGGATCCAGTGGTAATTATCGTTGCCGCCCGCTTCCAGAAGCAAAACGCGGTTGTTCGGATCTTTCGAAAGGCGGTTGGCGAGAACGCATCCGGCACTCCCCGCTCCGATGACGATATAGTCATATTCGCCCATGCTCTTCTCCACGCGTCACCCTTGCCGCACCGTTCCGGACGCGGAGGCCGCCTTCCAAGTGTTTTAAAAATGTCTAGCTGCGGTGCTGAAAGCCGAGTTTTCTCCCGAGCCGCGACGCGTAAAATTCGCCGATAAGACCACGCCGGAACACCAGGACGCAGGCCATGAAGACAAGGCCGGTAATGATGGTGACCGGGAAATCCGATGTCGCGAGATAGTTCTGCAAGGTAACGACAAGGCCTGCGCCAAAAATCGGGCCGATCATGGTGCCGATACCGCCGAGCAACGTCATCAGGATCACTTCGCCGGACATCTGCCAGGTGACGTCGGTGAGCGTTGCGAACTGGAACACCAGCGCTTTGAGGCCTCCCGCAAGACCGGCCAGCGTCGCCGACATGACGAAAGCACCGAGCTTGTAGCGCTGCACGCTGTAGCCCAGCGAAATGGCGCGCTGCTCGTTTTCGCGGATCGATTTCAGGATCATGCCGAAGGGCGAATTGACGAAACGCCAGATGACCAGCAGTGCCAGCACAAAGGCTGCAAGCACCGTGTAATAGATATTGAGCGGCGCATTAAGGTCGAGAAGGCCGAAGAGATGGCCTCGCGGCACGCCCTGCAACCCATCCTCGCCATGGGTAAACGGCGCCTGAAGGCAGAAGAAATAAAACATCTGCGACAGTGCCAGCGTGATCATGGCGAAATAGATGCCCTGGCGGCGGATGGCGAAAAAGCCGATGACCAAGCCGAGAAGGGCCGCCCCTGCCATGCCGATGACAAGGCCGATTTCCGGCGTCACGCCCCATTCCTTCACCGAATAGGCCGTGAAATAGGCCGCACCGCCAAAGAATGCCGCATGGCCGAAGGACAGCAGTCCCGTGTAACCGATCAGCAGATTGAAGGCGCAGGCAAAAAGCGCAAAGCACAGCAGCTTCATCAGAAAGATCGGATAAACGAACATCGGCGCGGCGACGAGGACAGCAAGGCCAGCCAGAATAAGCACGGTCTTGATGGCGCCGGCGGTCGCAGAGACTTCGGTTTGCGGCATCGCACCGGCGGTGGGGTTGTGGGTGGCTTTGGACATATCAGGCGTCCTTTCCGAAAAGTCCGGCGGGGCGGATGAGCAGCACAAAGGCCATGATGACGAAGATGACGATGTTGGAGGCTTCCGGATAAAACACCTTGGTCAGGCCTTCGGCGACGCCCAGCATGTAGCCGGTGACGATGGCGCCCATGATCGACCCCATGCCGCCGACGACGACCACGGCGAAGACGACGATGATAAGGTTGGTGCCCATCAGCGGCGAGACCTGATAGATGGGCGCTGCGAGAACTCCGGTGAAACCGGCAAGGCCAGCGCCCAGGGCGTAGGTCAGCGTCAGCAGCACCGGCACGTTGATGCCGAAGGCCTGCACCAGTGTCGGGTTTTCCGTCGCAGCACGCAGATAAGAGCCGAGACGCGTCTTTTCGATCAAGGCCCAGGTGGCGATGCAGACGATGAGCGAAATCACGACGACAAAGGCGCGGTAGTTCGGCAGGAACATGAAGCCGAGATTGGTGCCGCCGGCAAGCTCACGCGGCACCGAATAAGGCTGGCCGGCCGCACCGTAAAGCCAGCGGAACGTGCCTTCCACCACAAGCGCCAAGCCGAAGGTGAAGAGCAGCCCGTAAAGCGGATCGAGATCATAAAGCCGCGACAGCAGGAAGCGTTCGACGATCGCGCCGAAAAGCGCAACAACGAGCGGTGTCACCACCAGCGCCGCCCAGAAATTGATGCCGAAATATTGCAGGCCGAGAAAGGCGACAAAAGCGCCGAGCATATATTGCGCCCCATGCGCAAAATTGATGACGCGCAGCAGGCCGAAAATGACGGCAAGGCCCAAAGACAGCAGCGCATAAAACGAGCCGTTGATAAGGCCCACCAGCAATTGCCCGAGCAGCGCCTGAATTGGAATACCGAAGAGCATCGTCATCGTTAAACCCCCAGCACTTTGTTGAGTTCGCCCATACGGCCGGAAAGCTCAGCCACCGGAAAGTTGCTGACCATCTGGCCGTGATCCATCAGGTAGAAACGGTCGGCGATACGGCTGGCGAAACGGAAATTCTGTTCGACCAGAACGACGGTCATGCCGCGGCTCTTCAGCTTTTGCAGCACCTCGCCAATGCGCTGCACGATAACGGGCGCAAGTCCCTCTGTCGGTTCGTCGAGCAGCAGCACCTTGACGCCGGTGCGCAGGATGCGCGCCATGGCCAACATCTGCTGTTCGCCGCCAGAAAGCTTGGTGCCGGGGCTGGTGCGACGTTCGTATAGATTGGGAAACAGCTCGTAGATTTCATCGAGCGTCATGCCACCGGAGGCGACGACGGGCGGCAGCATCAGATTTTCCTCGACACTCAGCGTCGCGAAGATGCCGCGTTCCTCCGGCACGAAACCGAGGCCGTATTTTGCCGTGCGATGCAGCGGCACCGGCATCATATCCTTGCCGCCCAGCTTGATGGAACCCTTGCGGTTGCGGATGATACCCATGATGGTGCGCAGCGTCGTGGTCTTGCCCACACCGTTGCGGCCGAGAATGGTGATGGTTTCGCCCTCGCCGACCGTCATATCGACACCGTGTAGCGCCTGGCTTTCGCCATACCAGGATTTGAGGTTGGAGACTTCGAGCATTGCCGCCATATCAGGCCTCCTCCGTGCCCATATAGGCCGTGCGCACCCGCGGATCGGCTGAAACGGTGGCATAATCACCCTCCGCCAGAATTTCGCCGCGCTGCAACACCGTGACCTGATGGCAGATATCCGCCACGACTTTCAGATTATGTTCCACCATCAGCACCGCGCGAGTCTTGGCCACCTCCCGGATGAGTTCGGCCACATGGGAGACATCTTCCCCGCCCATGCCGGCCATCGGCTCATCGAGCAGCAGAACGTTCGGATCGAGCGCCAGCGTGGTGGCGATTTCGAGAACCCGCTTGCGGCCGTAAGAAAGATCGGCCGCAAGCGCATGTTTTTCCCGTGTGAGGCCGACCGTGGCGATCAGCTCCTCGGCGCGGGCGTTCAGCCTGTCGAGTGAGGAGAGCGGCAGCCAGAACTGCGTTGCAAGGCCATTCGGCCGCTGCAACGCCACCCGCACATTTTCCAGAACCGTCAGATGCGGAAACACCGCCGATATCTGGAAAGACCTGACGAGGCCGAGACGCGCCACCTTGTCCGGCGGCGTCCTTGTTATATCCGTTCCCATGAAGGTGATCGCCCCGCCCGTCGGCTGGAGAAACTTGGTCAATAGATTAAAGACCGTTGTTTTGCCGGCGCCGTTCGGACCGATAAGCGCATGCACGCGGGCATGGTGGACGTCGAGATCGACGTTTTTCACGGCCGCGAATGCGCCGAAGGTCTTGGAGAGACCACGCGCCGAAAGAACGACGCGAGGTTCGGCCTGCCCGGCGGGGGCGGGAGCGATCATCATCAAGCTTTCCCCTTTTTATTCTTCTTTACTGCGTTACCAGCGGGCAACCGCTTTTTGCGGGGTCCATGAAGGCTTCCTTACCGGGAATGGTGGCCAGCACCTTGTAATAATCAAAGGGCTGCTTGCTTTCGTCCGGCTTCTTCACTTCCATGAGATACATGTCGTGAATCATGCGGCCGTTGGCGGCGACCTGGCCATCCTTGGCGAAGACGTCATTGACCGGCATTTCCTTCATGGCCTTTGCAACGGCATCGGCATCGTCGGTGCCGGCCTTTTCGATGGCCTTCAGGTAGTGCAGCACGGCGGAATAGGTGCCCGCATGGACCATGTTCGGCATGGCGCCGGTGCGCTCCTTGAAGCGTTCGCCGAATTTGCGCGATTCATCGTCGCGATCCCAGTAAAAACCTTCCGTCAGCGTCAACCCTTGAGCCGCTTCGAGACCGAGGCCGTGAACTTCGGCGAGTGTGAAGAGAAGCGCCGCGAGCCGCTGGCCACCGGCGACGATGCCGAACTCGGCCGCCTGCTTGATGGCGTTGGAGGTATCGAGACCGGCATTGGCAAGACCAATGACCTTCGCGCCCGAGGACTGCGCCTGCAAAAGGAAGGAAGAGTAATCCGTCGTGGCGAGCGGATGTCGCACGGAACCCAGCACCTTACCGCCATTCGCCTTGACGAAATTGCCGGTGTTTTCTTCCAGCGAATAACCGAAGGCATAATCGGCGGTCAGGAAGAACCAGCTGTCGCCGCCCTGCTTGACGAGCGCACCGCCGGTGCCGACCGCCAGCGAATAGGTGTCATAGGCCCAGTGGAAACCATAGGGGCTGCACTGCTTGCCGGTCAGCTCGGTGGTGGCCGCACCCGTATTGATGGTGATCTTCTTCTTGTCCTTCGACAGCGCCTGCACAGCCAGACCCACCGACGACGAGGTCAGTTCCATGATCGAATCGACCTGTTCGGTATCATACCATTGGCGGGCGATATTGGAGGCGACATCCGCCTTGTTCTGATGATCGGCGGTCACCACTTCCACCGGCGCATCGAGCACCTTGCCGCCAAAATCCTCAACCGCCATCTTCGCGGCTTCATAAGAGTATTTGCCGCCGAAATTGGCGTAGACGCCCGACTGGTCGTTCAAAATGCCGATCTTGACCTTGCCGTCCGAAATCTCGGCGGCATAAGCGGCGGTGCCAGCGGCCAGCACCATGGCCGTGGATAAAACGATACTCTTGCGCATGACTTCTCCTCCCAGAGATGATTGCGAGCCTCAGATTGTCTGTGCAACGGTGAACGAAACCATTGCACCTGAACGGTCACACCGCCCTCCTCAAAGCGATGCATCCTGAGCCTAGACTTCTCGAATTCGGCCGTTGACACAAGAGCGGGGCATCATCAAATTGCGAACAGGAACTGTTCATTTTTGAACAGAACTTTTGATGGGAGACAAATATGGCCACCCCTTTCACCTGGGACGACCTACAATATTTTCTGGCCGTGGCCCGCACCGGACAGCTCTCATCGGCCGCCCGAAGCCTGCGCACCAGCCACGCCACCGTCTCCCGCCATATCGACCGGCTGGAATTTTCCCTGAAAACCAAGCTGTTCGAGCGCAATCCGCGCGGTTATGAACTTACGACCGTCGGGCGGCGGCTGGTCGATACCGTCGAGCGCATAGAGGCTGAAGCGGAAAGGCTGCAATCGGACATTTCCGAAAGCGGCAGCTTGCTGCGCGGCGTGGTGCGCCTTAGCGCGCCTGAAGGTTTTTCCAATTTTTTCTTCGTGGAGAGGCTGAAAGACTTCGCCGTCACCCATCCCCACATCATGGTGGAGATGGTGACGATCCAGCAAATCATGGCGCTGTCCAAAAAAGAGGCGGATGTGGCGGTAACGCTCGATCCGCCAAAGGCCGGTCCTTACATCAATGAACAGATCATCGATTACACGCTGCATATCTATGCCTCGCGTTCCTATCTCGCCGGGCGGCCGAAAATCGTAAAGCGCGAGGACCTGCTCGACCACTTCTTCATCGGCTACGTGCAGGACCTGATCTTCTCACCGGGCCTCGATTATATGCGTGACGTGCTGCCCGGTCTGCGGCCGAGTTTCCAGTCCTCGAGCATTTTTGCGCAGCTGACCGCAACGCTAAGCGGCAGAGGGCTTTGCATTTTGCCGAATTTCATCGCCGCCCGCTTTCCGGATCTGCAAATGGTGCTTTCCGGTGAAGTGGAGCTGCGTCGAGGCTATTGGCTGACGAGCCACCAGGACCTTGCCAACGTGCCGCGGGTGCGCTCGCTTATGGATTTCATTCTCACCACGGCCCGCGCCCACCAAAATCTCTTCGTGCTCGATCGAAAGACGACCGCTTGAGCGGCATCGTTCACATTTCGGCGACACCGTGTCTACCGGTGGCGAATTGGAGAACGCGCCCAACTGCTTATATGACTGACAACAACGAAGCTGGCTGGCAAAGCCGGCATCCTCCGACATCTGGAAGGTCATCATGAAAAAGATCGGATTCCTGTCCTTCGGCCACTGGACGCCCTCGCCCCAGTCGCAAACCCGCTCGGCTGCGGACACGCTGCTGCAATCGATAGACCTTGCCGTGGCTGCGGAAGAACTGGGCGCTGACGGCGCCTATTTCCGCGTGCACCATTTCGCCCGCCAGCTTGCCTCACCCTTTCCGCTGCTGGCCGCCGTCGGCGCGCGCACGAAGAAGATCGAGATCGGCACCGGCGTCATCGACATGCGCTATGAAAACCCATTCTACATGGCGGAGGACGCCGGTTCGGCCGATCTCATCGCCGGCGGGCGCCTGCAGCTCGGCATCAGCCGCGGCTCGCCCGAGCAGGTGATTGATGGTTGGCGTTATTTCGGTTTCCGCCCGGCCGAGGGCCAAAGCGAAGAAGACATGGCGCGCCAGCACACCGAAGTCTTCCTCGAGCTTCTGAAGGGCGAAGGTTTCGCTGAGCCGAACCCGCGCCCGATGTTCCCCAACCCGCCCGGCCTTCTGCGGCTAGAGCCGCATTCCGAAGGGCTGCGCGAGCGCATCTGGTGGGGCTCAAGCTCCAATGCGACGGCGGTCTGGGCGGCAAAGCTTGGCATGAACCTGCAAAGCTCCACCCTGAAGACGGATGAAACGGGCGAACCTTTCCATGTCCAGCAGGCGCAGCAGATCCGCACCTTCCGGAAAGCCTGGAAGGAAGCAGGCCATAACCGCGAGCCGCGTGTATCGGTCAGCCGCAGCATCTTCGCGCTCGTCAACGACCGCGACCGGGCCTATTTCGGTTACGGCAACGAAGGCGACGACAACATCGGTTATATAGACGACAAGACGCGCGCGATCTTCGGGCGCAGCTATGCCGCCGAGCCGGAAAAGCTGATCGAACAGCTGAAGGCCGACGAAGCCATCGCTGAAGCCGATACGTTGCTTCTGACCGTGCCGAACCAGCTGGGCGTCGATTACAACGCCCATGTGATCGAGACGATCCTGAAGCAGGTAGCGCCGGCTCTCGGCTGGCGATAACGGCTATTTCTCGAAATGAGTAAGGCGGCGCATTCTCTGCGCCGCCTTTTTATTTCACCGCCTTGCCGTAGAGGGCGAAGCTTTCAGCCAGCGGCGTGGTGCTCGCCCCCGGCTGCTCCGGCCGTTTGTAGACACCATCCCGCACATGGATCGGCTCTTCGAAATGATCCTTGATCCACGGAATATATTCGAGAACAGTCGAGGCCGGGTGCCAGTAGCTCAGATGCACATGCACCTGGCTCATCTCGCCGGCATGCGGCACAACGGGCAGGCGATGGGCAAGCGCCAGATCGGCGACCTGAATATACTCGGTGATGCCGCCGAGCCGGGTCACATCCGGCTGGACATAGGCGACCGCACCCGCATCGATGAATGAGCGGAACGCATCCACCGTGTAGAGCTGCTCCCCGAGCGCAATCGGAATGGATGTATTGCGCGCCAGCCGCGCATGGCTCGTCACATCGTCATACCAGAGCGGCTCCTCGAACCAGTAAATGTCCAGATCCTTCGCCGCCGCGCAGAAACGCTGGCAGGTCGGCAGATCCCACTTGCCGTTGCCGTCGATGGCGATGCGGATGGACGAACCGACACGCTTGCGCACGGCCGCAAGGCGGGCAATGTCGATATTCGGATCGTCATGCCCGACCTTGATCTTCAGGCGGGTGAAACCGTCTTCCTCCACCGCCCTTGCGCTGCCCGCCAGCAAATCTTCCAGCGCGAAGGAAAGCCAGCCGATATCGGTATTATAAGCCTCCACCGCCGCCGTGCGCGCGCCGCCGAGATAGTGCCAGAGCGGCACGCCCGCCTTTTTCGCCTTCAGGTCCCAGAGCGCAACGTCCACTGCCGCCAGCGCCAGATGGGTGATGCCCGCCCTGCCGACCCATTGTAGAGCCGGATAACGGGCCAATTTCGTCCAGAGCCTCGAATGCTCCGACGCATCCTCCCCCACCAGCAAGGGCGCGTAACAATCGCTGATGCAGGATGTGATCAGCCTGTCCGACGGCAGATGCGCGTGGGTGCCGGTAAAACCATAGCCCTCAAGGCCATCGCTGGTGGTGATTTTTGCACCGACGACGCCCCAATGGGTGATGCTATGGGTGGAATCGGAAATGGACTCCGATGTCAGCGGCAGGTGCAGGATGAAAGGTTCGACAGCGGTAATTCTCATGATCGGTCATTCCTCGATGCTTGATCGCTTCCGGGGAGGAATAGACGCCGCGCGCCGCGACCACGGGCCGCGAAGATGGCTTTCGGGAAATTGCCAGACCGCCCTCCTCCAGCAGCCGGCTTCCAATGACGGATAGAGCTAAAGCAAAAATGGCCTTTGTAAAATAAAAAATTTTTTATTTTTAATATTCTACCATTGCCAGTCCCGCAAAGCTGGGCGATGATGCCGCCATGAACTCGCTGGTCAAAGTCACGCTCGCCGAACAGGCGCATCAGGAACTGCGCGCGCGCATTGTCAGTGGCAGATTGCGCGGCGGCGAACGCCTGCTCCCGAACGAGCTTGCCGCCGATCTCGGCATCAGCCCCACGCCGGTCAAGGAAGCGTGCCTGAAACTCGAGGCCGATGGGCTGGTGGTCAATTCCTCCCGGCGCGGCATGGTGGTTCGCGATTTCACCGTGGAGGATGTGGAGGAACTTTACGCCGCCAGAATGCTGCTCGAAAAAGGTGCGGTGGAAGTGGCCTTCGATGCCGGGCAACTGGATGGAGCCCTGCACGCGGAGCTTCTGGAAAGCCTTGCGAAACATCGCGAATTCGCCAAAGGCTCGACGCTCGACGAATTGTCGAAAGCGCTTTTTTACGACCGCAGCTTCCATGCGACCCTTGTGTCGGCGGCGCGCATTCCGGTCATTTCCGGCTCGCATGAGCGCATTCTCGACCAGACCCACACGGTTTTCGTCTCTATCCTCGGCGATTACGCCCGCTCGGTTGAGGAGCACCAGAATATCGCCGATGCCATCGCCGCCGGCAGCAAGGCCCAGATCGTCGATGCCCTGTGGCGGCATCTCGAGCGCAGCCGCCAGAATACGCTGCGCCAGGTCCGGCTGCTCAAAGAGGCCGGCGCCTGATCATTCCGCATGTAAGGGGAGGAACCGACATGATGCGCCACAAGCCGGATGCCGCAACGAGAGCGGCGCAAGCCACAACCGCCCCGTTCCGCATGGGGATTTTGCATCGATGACAGATCGGCTTTCCGCTGCAACCCTGCCCCGCCTGGCGCAATCCGTCACGACACCCGCCTATGACCGTCAAAGCGTCACGCCCGGCATCGTCCACCTCGGCGTCGGAGCCTTTCATCGGGCGCATCAGGCGGTTTTCATCGACGATTGCCTTAATCGCGGCGAAACCCGATGGGGCATCGTCGCGGCATCGCTGCGCAGCCCTGATACGCGCGACGCCATCGAGCCGCAGGATAATCTCTACACCTTTTGCCTGCGTGACGGTGAGAGCGAGCGCCTGCGCGTGATCGGTTCTATTCTCGAAACCATCGTCGCGCCGGAAGAGCCTGAACGGCTGTTGGAGCGGATGGCCGATCCGCGCGTCCTCATCGTCACCCTGACCGTGACGGAAAAAGGTTACCTGACCAATCTCGCCTCCCGCAGCCTGCTGCGCGATCATCCCGATATCGTCCATGATCTCGAAAACCCGGAGCGGCCGCGCTCCATCATCGGCTTCATCCTTGCGGCCACACGGCGCAGGCGTAAAGAGGGTTCCCGGCCCCTGACGCTCCTTTCCTGCGACAACCTGCCCGCCAACGGCCATGTGCTGCAAAAGATTCTGCTGGAGTTTGCGGAATTGACCGATCCGGAACTGGCATCTTTCATCAGAACCAATATTGCCTGCCCCTGCTCGATGGTGGACCGGATCGTTCCCGCCACCACGGATGCCGATCGCGAGGCGATTTCGACCGCACTCGGCCTCAGCGACGCCTGGCCGGTGGTGGCCGAACCCTATTTCCGTTTCGTCATTGAAGACCGTTTTCCGCATGGAAGGCCGGCGCTCGAGAAATCGGGCGTGGAATTCGTCGGCAATGTCGAGCCATACGAGCATATGAAGCTCAGAATGCTGAACGGCTCCCACAGCGCCATCGCCGCCATCGGCCAGATTGCCGGCCTTGCGACGGTGGCGGATGCATGGGGTGAAAAGCCCGTGCGCGATTTCATCGATGCCTATTGGCGCGAGATCGAACGGACGCTCGACCCCGCCGTCGACGGGGTGGAATTCGCAGACGGCCTGCGGGAGCGTTTCGCCAACCCCTCATTGCAGCACAAGACCATGCAGATCGCCTCCGATGCGTCGCAGAAAGTGCCGCTGCGCATTCTTGGCCCCTTGCGCGAATTGCTTGCGGAGAAGGCTGAAAGCCGGGCGGTCATTTTCGCCGTCGCGCTCTGGATCAGGTCCTGCGCGGACAAGAATGAAAAGGGGCAGCCGATCACCATTCTCGATCCCGCTTTCAAGGAGTGGGATGCGCCGGATCAACTGGCAATGACGCCGGATGCAGTCGTCGACCGATTTTTGACTTTCGAGCGCACATTTGGCAGCGACCTGCCCAGGAACGAAACCTTCGTCCTAGCGCTGAAAGCCGCCTATCGCGACATTCGGGAACAGGGCGCGCTTGCGGCAATCGAGCGTTTCCTGAAGTCCTGAAAAAAGAACAGGCCGGAAATCCGGCCTGTTCTTAACCTCGGTCGTCAGCCTTCAGGCCGTCGCTGCCAGCCGTGCCGCCTTGCGGCGTTCCACGCGGGCGCGGATGGCATCGACATCCGTAATCGGCGTCGCGGCGAAAAGCTGGCGGGTATAGGGATGCTTCGGATCGGCGAAGAGTTCCTCGCGCGTGCCCTGCTCCACCGCCACACCCTTCGAAATGACCATCACATCGTCGGCGATGTAACGCACCACCGAAAGATCGTGGCTGACGAAAACATAGGTCAACTCGAATTCTTCCTGAAGGTCGGCGAGAAGGTTCAGCACCTGCGCCTGCACCGAAAGATCGAGCGCGGAGACCGGCTCATCCAGCACCAGCAGCGCCGGGTTCAGCATCAGTGCGCGCGCAATGGCGATGCGCTGGCGCTGGCCGCCGGAGAACATGTGTGGATAGCGGTTGAAATGTTCAGGACCGAGACCGACCTTCACCAGCATGGCTTCGGCCCGCTCGCGTCGCTCGGAAGCCGGCATCTTGGTATTGATGACCAGCGGCTCCATCAGGACGTCGCCCACCTTCTGGCGCGGATTGAGGCTGCCATAGGGGTTCTGGAACACCATCTGCACCTTGGAGCGCATCTCCGTATCGGGACGGCGCCTGGCGATATCGACCGGCTTGCCTTCGATCTTGAGTTCGCCGCCGGATGCCGGATCGATCAGCGCGATGATCCGCGCCAGCGTCGATTTACCGGAGCCGGATTCACCGACGATGGCGAGCGTCTTGCCGCGCTCGACGGTAAAGTCGATACCCTTCAGGGCCTGCACCGTCTTGGCGCCGCCGAACATGCCGCCGGGAACGTGATAGTCGCGGGTAATGCCCTTGCCTTCGACAACGATACTCATTGAACGCCCTCCTTGCCGAAGAAATCGGAAACCGTGGGCAAACGGTCGCCGGTGGCATTTTCCGGCAGGGCCGAAAGCAGTGCCTTGGTATAGGGGTGCTGCGGGGCTTCGAACAGGCTCAAGACATCCGCCTCCTCCATCTTGCGGCCCTTATATTGTACCACGACGCGGTCGGCGGTTTCCGCCACGACGCCCATGTCATGGGTGATGAGAATCAGCGCCATGCCGTATTCTTCCTGCAGATTCATCAGCAGATCGAGGATCTGCTTCTGGATCGTCACATCAAGGGCGGTGGTCGGCTCGTCGGCGATCAGCAGGCGCGGCTTGGAGGCGATTGCAATCGCGATCATCACGCGCTGGCACTGGCCGCCGGACATCTGGTGCGGATAGGCCTTGAGCTTGGTTTCCGGCTCGGGAATGCCGACAGCCCGGAACAGTTCAAGGGCGCGGGCGCGCGCGGCAGCGCCGCTCATGCCGAGATTGAGGCGCAGAACCTCCTCGATCTGGAAACCCACCGTGAAGGACGGATTGAGCGAGGCGATGGGCTCCTGGAAGATCATGGTGATCTCGCGGCCGATCAGCCTGCGGCGCTCCTGCGGCGACATGGCCAACAGGTTCTTGCCGTCGAAGGTCATCTCATCGGCGGTAATCGTCGCCGTATCGGGCAGAAGCCCCATGACGGCGAGCATCGATACCGACTTGCCGGAACCGGACTCGCCGACGATGGCCAGCACTTCATGCTTGTCGACAGAGACGTCGATGCCGTCGACGGCCGTAAAGGCGCCGGTGGCGGTGGCGAATTTGACGGTGAGGTTTTTGATTTTCAGCAGGCTCATTGCTCAGCTCCGCTTCAGTTTGGGATCGAGCGCATCGCGCAGGCCGTCACCCATGAGGTTGATGGCGAGCACCGAGATCAGGATCGTCAGGCCCGGAAGGGTCACGACCCACCAGGCGCGCAGGATGAACTCGCGCGCTTCCGCCAGCATCGTTCCCCATTCGGAGGCGGGCGGCTGCGCGCCCATGCCGAGGAAGCCGAGAGCGGCGGCATCGAGAACCGCAGACGAGAAGGAGAGCGTCGCCTGAACGATCAGCGGTGCAAGGCAGTTCGGCAGGATGGTCTTGAACATCAGCCGGAAATTGCCGGCACCGGCCACGCGGGCGGCGGTGACATATTCTCGTCTCAACTCAGTCATGACGGCCGCACGCGTCAGACGCGCAAAATGCGGTTGGTAGACGATGGCGATCGCAATCATGGCATTGGTGAGACCCGGCCCGAGGACCGCAACCAGCACCAGCGCCAGAAGCAGCGACGGAAACGCCAGAATGACGTCCATGACGCGCATGATGACGGTGTCCACCCAGCCGCCGAAGAACCCGGCGACAAGACCGATGACGATGCCGCCGACAAGGGCGATGGAGACGACGACGATGCCGATGAACAGCGAATATTGCGCACCATAGATCAGGCGGGACAGCATGTCGCGGCCCACCGCGTCGGTGCCGAAGAAGAAGGCGGCACGACCGCCTTCCTGCCAGACCGGCGGCACGAGCAGCGCATCGCGATATTGTTGTGTCGGATCATGCGGGGCCAGGATAGGCGCGAAGATCGCCACCAGCACAAGCAGGATGAAGACGGCAAGCCCGATGACGGCGCCGCGGTTCTGGCGGAAATAGAACCAGAAATCGGCAAGCATCCGGCGGCGGATGGCGGCGTCCGAAAGGCGGACGCCGGGAGTGGTGGTCACATCGGTCATTTGTGACGGATCCTCGGATTGATGAGGCCATAGGTCAGATCGACGAGCAGGTTGACGATCATCACCAGACCCGCAATCAGGAGCAAGCCGCTCTGCACGACAGGATAGTCGCGGCGCGAGATGGAATCGATCATCCACTTGCCGATGCCCGGCCAGGAAAAGATGGTTTCGGTCAGGATGGCGCCCGCCATCAGCACGCCGATCTGCAGGCCGATGGTGGTGATGACCGGGATCATGGCGTTGCGCAGCGCATGAATGCCGACGACACGGGCTGGAGACATGCCCTTGGCGCGGGCGGTGCGCACATAGTCCTCACCCATGACTTCCAGCATGGCCGAGCGCGTCTGGCGCGCAATCACCGCCAGCGGAATGGTGGCGAGCACGACGGAGGGCAGGATAAGATGCGAAAAGGCCGACACGAAGGCGCCCTTCTGGCCCGAAATCAGACTGTCGATCAGCATGAAACCGGTGACGGAGGGGAAGAAATACATCAGCGAAATGCGGCCCGACACCGGCGTCCATTGAAGAATGCCGGAGAACATGATGATCAGCAGCAGTCCCCACCAGAAGATCGGCATGGAGAAGCCGACAAGCGCGGTCGTCATGGAAATCTGGTCGAACCAGGAACCGCGACGGATGGCAGCGATGACGCCGACCGGCACGCCGATCAAGGTTGCGATGATGATGGCGACGAGACCAAGCTCGACCGTCGCGGGGAAGAGCGACAGGAACTCGGTCAGAACCGGCTTCTTGGTAACCAGCGAATTGCCGAGATCGCCCTGAAGCAACCGTCCGAGAAAATGAAGATATTGTTGCCAGATGGGCTGGCTGAAACCGAGTTGTTCGGCAAGCTGCGCATGCCGTTCGGGTGAAATGCCGCGTTCGCCCGCCATCAGCAGCACGGGATCTCCCGGCAGGACGCGCACGAAGGAGAAGGCGACAAAAGTGATCCCGAGAAATGTCGGAACGAGATAGAGAAGTTTGCCGAGAATGAACCGGATCATGGCTTTTTCCTGAAAAGACGCGCGGAAGAACAGGGTCCTTCCGCGCGTCCGTTGTTTGGGATTATTCCGCGATGTCGACGTTTTCGAAGGTGAAGTCGCCAAGCGGGCTCATGGTGAAGCCGGAGACCTTGGCGGACATGGGAACGAACTGCGTGGAATGCGCAAGCGTCGCCCACGGAGCCTGTTCCTTGAAGATCACCTGCGCCTGTTCGTAAAGCTTGGTGCGCTCGGCAACGTCAGTCGCCTGCTTCGCCTTGGAAATCAGGTCGGAGAACTCCTTGTTGCACCACTGCGCACGGTTCGTGCCGCCTTCGCCTGCCGAAGCGCAGGAGAGCAGAACGCCCATGAAGTTATCAGGGTCACCGTTGTCACCGGTCCAGCCGAGGATGACGGCGCCGTCGCGGTTCACTTCCGTCGACTTCTTGAGATATTCACCCCATTCATAGGAGACGATCTCGGCCTTGACGCCAACCTTGGCGAAATCCGCCTGGATGAGTTCGGCGGTTCGGCGCGCGTTCGGCATGTAAGGACGCTGAACCGGCATTGCCCAGATCTTCATCGACAGATCCTTGACGCCAGCGGCTTCGAGAGCCTTTTTGGCCGCTTCCGGATCGTACGCATCGTCCTTGATGCTGTCGTTATAGGACCACATGGTCGGCGGGATCGGGTTCTTGGCAACCTGACCGGCGCCCTGGAACACGGCGTCGATGATCGCCTGCTTGTTCATCGCCATGTTCAGCGCCTTGCGCACTTCCGGCTTGTCGAAAGGCGCAACGGTGGTGTTATAGGCGAAATAGGCGACGTTCAGACCCGGCTGTTCGTCGAGCTTGAGGTTGGAATCGGCGCGGATGGCGGCAAGATCGGCCGGAGCCGGGTACGGCATCAGGTGGCATTCGCCGGCCTTCAGCTTCTGCAGACGAACGGCGGCGTCCGGCGTGATCGCGAAGATCAGATCGTCGATCTTCGGTGCTTCACCCCAGTAGTCGGCGTTCTTCTGGTAGCGGATGACCGCGTCCTTCTGATAGGCGACGAACTTGAACGGGCCGGTGCCGATCGGCAGGTTGTTGAAGTCTTCCTTGGTGCCGGCCTTTTCCAGCGTATCGGCATATTCCTTCGACACGATGGAGGCGAAAGGCATGGCGATATTGGCGAGGAACGGCGCTTCCGGACGCGTCAGCACGAACTTGACGGTGTAATCGTCGACCTTGACGATGTCCTTGATCAGCGACGGCATTTCCATGGAGTTGAAATATTCGTAGGTGATGCCTGCGATATACTGGTTCCACGGGTTCTTCGCATCGCGCTGGCGGTCGTAGCTGAAGATCACGTCATCGGCGTTGAATTCGCGGCTCGGCGTGAACTTGTCGTTGGAGTGCCACTTCACGCCCTTGCGCAGGTGGAAGGTATATTCCAGACCGTCGCTCGAAACTTCCCATTTTTCGGCAAGGCCGGGCTCAACTTCGGTCGTGCCCTTCTTGAACTCGGTCAGGCGGTTGTAGACCGGATGCGCGGAAGCGTCGAAGGTGCCGCCGGCGGTGTAGGGCGACGGATCGAAGCCTTCCGGCGATGCCTCGGAGCAATAAACGAAGGTCTTCGCCATGGCGGGCATGGCGGAAGTGATCGCAATCGCAGAGGCGATAAGCAAACTGCGGGTCAGCGTTTTCATCTGGTGGTCCTTTCCCTCTTTTTCTGAGTTCCTGCGGCCCCGTCCGGGGGCCTACCTCTTCTGGTCAGCAGCGACGCGGGAGCCCCATGTCGCCGTTCGGTCCTTTGCCTCCCGACCAATTACCCGGCGACCGGCTGAAACAACCGGTCGAGGTTCTTCTCCGGCGGGCAGAACCAGCGCGGTCCCGCCTCCGTCATATAGGCTATGTCTTCGAGACGGACGCCGCATTCGCCATAAACGCACAGCATCGGCTCGATGGAAAAACACATGCCCGGCTTAAGCGCCGTGGTGTTTCCTGCAACGATATAGGGTTCTTCGTGAATATCCAGCCCAAGCCCGTGGCCGGTGCGGTGCGGCAGGCCGGGAAGCTGATAATCCGGGCCGAAACCGGCCGCTTTCAGGCTCTCGCGCGCGGCCCTGTCCACATCCGAACAGGCAGCGCCGACTTGGGCTGCGGCAAATGCCGCCGCCTGCGCGTCGCGCTCGGCGTTCCAGAGGAAACGCTGCCGTTCCGTCGGTTTGCCGAAGACATAGGTGCGGGTGATATCGGAACGATAACCGTGAAGAATGCCGCCGAGATCGACCAGCACCATATCGCCTTCGCTGAGCGTCTGCGCATGGGGCACGCCATGCGGATAGGCCGTCGCCTCGCCGAACTGGACGGCCACGAATAGCGGCTTCAGGCCAAGGGCAATATGCGCCGCGTTGACGAAATCGGCGACTTCCGTGGTGGAAACGCCGGGACGCAGCCCTTCGAAAACGGCCTTCTGCACGCGGTAGCTCGCGTCCATCGCCGTCTGGATGATGGCGATCTCGGCTGCGGATTTGACCTGCCGCTGGGCGACGATCATCGGCTGGGCGGAAATGATGCGGCCTTCCAGACGTTGCATGAGGGCCGATGCGAAGACAAAGGGGGTGGCGGGATCGATGGCAACAAGATGACCGGGACAGGCCAGCGCCTCAATGCGCCTTGCCATCAGGTCGAAGGGGCTTTCATCCTCTTCCCAGACGGCAACCTCACCCAGAATGCGGATGAGCGTCTGAAGCTTCGGCTCCTCGAAGGTCGGACTGACATAGACCGGAGGGCCTTCCGACGGCACCAGGGCGCCATGAATGCGCTCGGAAAGACCAAGCGACAGGCCGGTATAATATGTCAGCGACGATGATGCATCGAGCCAGACCGCCTTGATATTTTGCTGGATCATTCGCGCCTGCAGGCCGCGTAGCCGCAACCTGAGCTCGTCTTCAGCGATCGATGAAACCGCGATCGGCTGAAACCGCTTCAGCGTCTCTAGAAAGTCTGCCATTCTCTCCCCGCCGCTTTCGGGCCGCAGACACAGGCGTGCCGGCAACCTCCCAAGCGTTCTTTTGCACATGCTTAAACACAGGGCGGGGGCTAAGCAATGGCCCGGCCGGGCGCACCACGACAAAACTGTGCAAATTTATCTAGACATAACGGAAATGTGATCGACGCACGCCTGATTTCAACACGCGTTGCCTTGACGGAGAAATTCAAAATCCCCTGGAAATCCAAGGGCGATCACGGCTCGCCCTCGGCACTGAGCCGGCGCGCAGGAAGTCGTCAGCCAAAAATATTCAAGGAAACCACGCCCAAAAAGGAAAAAGCCTGCCGCGGGAGGAGGTGCGGCAGGCTTCAAACTTGATCGGCGATTGGGAGGAGGAGTACCACCGATCCGCATCGAGCAACGCTGGGAGGAGGAGTGCGTCGCTTCGATGATTTGAATATAGCGGTATCCGTGATTTTTAACAGAGCAAGTCTCGCAATGCAGCATTGCATTTCTGCATAGCTCGACAATTCCTGCCCGGTTTTTCAGCACTCCCCGGAATCGTGGGAAAATCAGCTTTCCCGATAGACCTGGAAACCGGCGAAGGACTGGTTGACCGGCATGAGTTCGAGGCTGTTGATGTTGATGTGCTTGGGCTGCGAGGCGACCCAGTGAATGGTGTTGGCAATATCGTCCGCCGTGATCGGATTGACGCCCTTGTAGAGATTGTCCGAGGCTTCCTGATTGCCGCCGGTGCGCACCAGCGTAAATTCCGTTTCGCACATGCCGGGCTCGATGGACGTCACCCGCACGCCCTTGCCATGCAGGTCGGAACGCAGGCCAAGCGAAAACTGCCGCAGGAACGCTTTGGTGCCGCCATACACATTGCCGCCCGTATAGGGGTAATGTGCCGCCACTGACGAGAGGTTGACGACAATACCCTTGCGCCCGATCAGCGTCGGCAACAGATGATGGGTGATGTTGAGGAGACCGGTGATGTTGGTGTCCACCATGGTCTGCCAGTCTTTCAAGGGCACCTGCGGTGCGGGCGCGGTGCCGAGTGCCAGACCGGCGTTGTTGACGAGAACGTCGATATCCCGAAAGCCCTCCGGCAACCCGGACAGCGCCTTTCCAGTCGCCTCCTCGTCGGTGATATCGAAGGCGAGGCCATGAAAGGCGGAGCCGAGTTCAGCGGAAAGCGCCTCCAGCCGCTCCGCCCGCCGACCCGTGCCGATGACCTTCCAGCCCTCCTTGACGAAGCGCCGCGCCGTGGCCTGTCCGAAGCCGGATGTCGCGCCGGTGATGAGGATGGTTCCGCTCATGATGATGCCTCCACTCTATTCGTTTTTTCAGGGTCAATCGGTGTCAGTAACTTTTCGGCCGCCGCCGCGAGACAGCGCCTGTAGGCCTCGAGATTCGTATACAAGGCCTCTTCGGGAGCATCGCCAATGATGATGACGCCGCCGCGCCGCAAAATCCCGCCATGCAGCATGAGATTGTCGACCATGTCGAAATTCTCGATCGACAGCCCGTCCGGCCCGCGATAACGGCCCGTTTCATCCAGAGTGGCGACGCCGCCATAATGCGCCTTGATGCGGGTGAAGTGATTGGCCGCAACATTGGTATAGGCAAAGACCGGCTTGCCCAGCGCGCACATGAAGCCCAGTTCATAGCTGGTTCCCGTATCGGCCGCGATGCCGCGAAACGGCGTGAGATTGGCGATCACCGCATCCGCTTCCAGCATCATCCGCTCATCGACGGCATTGATGTTGCAGCCGTGACCGACCCTGGTATCCGCCGGCGGGATTTGCAGATCGCCCGGCGAAAGCGGCGTGAAACCGGCTTCCCGCGCCAGCGAGGCCTTGAGATCGAGCATTTCGCGCGCGTTCGGCAGGAAGACTTCCGGTCCGGCGAGATAGATTTTCTTTGTCATCAGGAATTCATGCGATTTGTCAGGAAAGAATGTCTGACCCTAACCCGGGGACTTTCGCAAAGGCAAGTACCAAGGGCGGTGGAGCGCGATGCGCTGGGCGGGCCGATAAAACGGTATCGTCCCGCCGCTCTTTCCGTTATAGCCGGAGCAGGAAACTGGAATTTCTGGAGCAGGACATGGCAGCACCCATCCGTTACCACGAAGGCGATATTTCCGCCGAAGATGCCGCGCGTTACAACGGCGCCATCGCAATCGATACGGAAACGCTGGGACTGGTGCCGCGCCGCGACCGCCTCTGCGTCGTTCAGCTTTCGCCGGGCGACGGCACCGCGGACGTCATTCGCATCGCCGCCGGCCAGAGGCAAGCGCCAAACCTCGTGCGGATGCTTGCCGACCCCGCCCGCCAGAAGATCTTTCACTATGGCCGTTTCGATATCGCTGTTTTGTTCCACACCTTCGGCGTGACGACCACGCCGGTCTTCTGCACCAAGATCGCCTCGCGGCTGACCCGCACCTATACCGACCGGCACGGGCTGAAGGATAATCTCAAGGAAATGCTGGAAGTCGATATTTCCAAGGCCCAGCAATCTTCCGACTGGGCTGCCGAGACCCTGTCGCCGGCCCAGCTCGAATATGCAGCCTCCGACGTGCTGCACCTGCACGCGCTGCGCGACAAGCTGACGGGGCGTCTCGTGCGTGACGGCCGCCTCGACCACGCCGACGCCTGTTTCGCCTTTCTGCCGACCCGCGCGAAGCTCGATCTCCTCGGCTGGGAAGAAACCGATATTTTCGCCCATAGCTGAGCCTTCTGCCGCTTCGTTTAAGCACTGATTTACCAGAATTGCCTATTCTCGGCCGCAACTTTGGGCGGCCGGGGATTTTCCAGATGATTACTCCGTTACAGCGGACGGCGGGCATTGCAGTCAGCGACCTCATGCGCTCGATGGTTGAAACTATCGAAGAACGCCAGCGCGAAGAGCAGGAAAAGGCCAACGGCACCAAAAAGAACGATGCGGTCAAGACAAACCCGCTCCCGGACGAAAGCCAGCGCGCCGCCAACGAGAAGATAAGCGCCTATCTCTTCGGCGCCATGAAACTCGATCCTGACGCTTTCTTGTCCCTCATCTCCCGGTTTGTTTCTGCGCTTGGCGTCACGCAGGAAGCAAACGAATCGAGCTTTGCCTTCGCAAGCCGGCTCCAGGACGCGCTTACGCTGACCCAGTTCGAAAAATCCGACGCACTGGGAAATGCCAGGAAGATTTCCCTGATATCCTTTGGCGTTTCGGAAGCGCAGGTCGTGGATGTGCTGAACAACGGCGCCAACGCCAAGACCGCCCCCATGGCCGCGCTTGCCGCCCGCATTGCGAAGGGCGCAGGCCTGACCGGCACGGAAGAGGATTTCGGCGAGCAGATGTCGAATGCCATCATGGCGGCGCGCGCGACCCTGCCGAAAAACGTCGACGATCTGGAAGAATCGACCGGCATCAAACAACTCGGCGTCTCCGCCCGGCAGATGATCGCCGCCATCGCCAACCCCTATGGCGATGAGGCGCGCGCCGTTAAGGACGCGCTGAACCACCAGACGCAGAGCGCCAGTTTCATGACGCGTGAAACCCTGAAGGTCATCCAGCGTCTGGAAGACGTCGCCGACCCCAAAACCAAGGAAGAGTTGCAGGCCGAACGTGGTGAAGAACGCATCGGCGAAATCAACGATGCCGAAGTGAAGGCCGAAAGGAAACAGGATATTCAGGCCCGCGATGCGCAGGGCAAGCTTGACGACGTTAAAGAGCTCCAGGACGTCGTGAAGGAGCATATCGATGCTTCCGGCGACGAAAAAACGGCAGGCGACGACCCGCAGGCGCCGGCCGACACGTCATCGGAAACGACACTGATCTCCGTACTTGCAGCTGCGCCCGCTGAGCAGGCCGCCCCGGCGGAAACCGAAAATGTGCCCGCGGAGACAGACACCGGCCGCAATCCGGCCGAGACGGAAACGGACGGCCAAAAACTGCTCGATGCACAGGCGCTTGTCGAAGACGCCCGCAGAGCCATTTTGCCGATCTCGATCGACGACAATGGCCTTTATGAACTGCTGAAGAAGAAGGCGGCATGATTGCCGCTCCCGATCATTCCCTTGAACAAAACATGATGTGAGTTCAGACATGACCGATATTTCCGGCCTGGCTGGCAGCGCCGCTTACGACACAGAACCCAATGCCGCGCAGGCGCTGCTATCCATGGCCGCCCCGCCGCTCGTCCCCGATGATGCGGCCTTCACCGCGCCCGCTGAGGAAGCCAGCCCCATCGACCCCGCGAACGCTCAACCCGAAAGAAGACTTCCCAAGGCAAGCTGGCTCGACGCCATGCCGCCGGAAGCTTTTGAGACGGCACCCAGCGATCCCGACCATATTTCCTCTGTCAATTCCGACGATAACGGCCTTTACCGGATGTTCATCGGCGTTTCTCCCTAACGGACGCCAATTCGTTGGTTAGCCAAATCTTAATATCTGCAAGCCAAGATTGAGCTTGATGATTCTGTATGCGCTGCAACCGGCATTGCGGCCAGAGGCGTATACGGCGCTCCCGCATGAGCGGGCGAGATGACACCTGTCCATCACCGGCGCGGCGATTTTTTCAACATTCAAGCCAGATGCGGATCACAGAGCCAATGGGGATTGGCCCTTTCGCCGCCAGCGGCGGTCACCGATAGAAACGGAGCGCAGCATGTTACCGCCTGTCGCGAAAATTGCGGCAACCGACGCCGCCTATGGAGCCACGGTTTCACTGACACCGCGCGAGCAGGTGAAAGAGATCGCACCGCCATTGCCGAGCACCCCCGCCCCTGAAAACAGCAGCCTTTTTGCCCGTGCGGCAATCGCCTCCCTTACCAGTGAGTTTCAGCTCTCGCGCAGCACCGCGATTCTCGCGGAAGCACTCGGCAAGCTGATGAACCTGCCCCGGCGGGATGGCGAGGCCATAGAGACCTATGTGACGCGGCTGACGGAAGCGCTCCGCACCCTGCCGGCGTCACAACGCCTGGCGTTGGAACAGCAGGTCGGCAAGGCCCTGCAGGGTCTGACCCTTTCGATGCTCGCCGAAATCCTGAAACAGCCGACCGGACCGGATGCCGCCCGCCTCGCGCTACTGGTCGAGCTTTCCCGTTACAGGGGAATGGATCTTGCGGCGAAGGCGGTGATTTCCTCCTATCAGCAGAACAATTCCTCCAATCCCGCGCCCGCGCAATCGGCCCAGCCGAAACAGCAGAACGCGCAGAGCCAGAATGCGGAAGCTCGCCCGTCTCCGGCCGCGACAGCGCAGGCGGCAAATTCCGCCACCGTCAGCCGGCTCCTGCCGCTGCTCATCGGGCCGCTCGCCCTCAGCGGCGCAGCAATGAAAGCAACGGTGGCGGCGCTAACGGCGCAACTGGACCCCCGGCCTGCGCCTTCCACTCCGCCTGCCGACACACTTGAGATGCCGACCAATGCCGCAAAGCCGGATGGAAGAGCCGAAAACGCGGCACGTCCGCTTCCGCCACAAACCGGCAGCGTGACGAAGGAAGTATCGGCCGAGGTCCGCCCGGCAAATCCGCCCCGCGCCGAAACGGGCGAAGCCCGCCCCGCCCTTCCGCATCGGGAGACGATGAAGCCGGAGCAGAAAGAAATCCGCACGGGATTTACCCCGCCATCCGGTCCGCTCGCGGACGACGCCGAGACCGTGAACACCCTGCTGCTTGCCGCCACAGCCGGCAAGCTTTCTGCCAAGGCAGCCGGTACACAGCAGCCTCTGCCCGCGCCGCAAAGTGGCGCACAGCAACCGCCCGACGACCAGGCCGCTGAAAAAACCACCGTCGCAACGGCCGCCGCCCGCCCCTCGGGTGAAGAAACGGAGACGGCGACCCATCGTCCAGAAGCCCAGCCCCTGCCGCGCGCCACACTGGACCCGGAAGCGAGAATGGCGATGCTGGAGCAATCGGCTTCGCAGTCATTGATCGCCGCCGCCCTGGTAAAAGACGGCACGCCGCTGCCGCTCATCGCCTATCCGCCGGCGGACGAAGACTATGAATCGGAAACACCGCCACGCGGAGGCGGTCCCTTTTCCGAGGATGAGGCGGAAGGTGAGGCCGAGACCGAGGCTGAAAATTCCGATGGTCAGGATGATACGGAAGAACGCATTGCTGCCAATTACCCGACCGACGAGCAGGAAAGCACGCCTGCAGCGGCTTCCGACGACAACGCGGAAAATTATTATCTCAAGATGAGCGGCATGCTCTGACAAGCGGGGGCCATTGCCCGCCCACCGGCGCTACCTGGGAGCAACAAAAAACCCGCCGGAAAATTCCGGCGGGTTCTTCATTTCAAAGATCGGAGCGATTATTCGCCGCGGTTCTTCAGAGCCGCGCCGAGGATGTCGCCGAGCGAAGCGCCCGAGTCGGAAGAACCGAACTGTGCGACGGCTTCCTTCTCTTCAGCGATTTCCAGAGCCTTGATCGAAAGCATGACCTTGCGGTCCTTCTTCGAGAAGTTGACGACGCGGGCGTCGACAACCTGGCCAACCGAGAAGCGCTCAGGGCGCTGCTCGTCACGATCACGGGAAAGGTCCGCGCGACGGATGAACGAGGTGAGGTCTTCGTGGTTGACGAGCTTCACTTCGATGCCGCCATCGTTGACCGCGGTGACTTCAGCGGAAACGACTGCGTTCTTACGCAGGTCGCCGGAAGAAGCGGCTTCGCCAACAGCGTCCTTGCCGAGCTGCTTGATGCCGAGCGAGATGCGTTCCTTCTCAACGTCAACGTCGAGAACGACAGCCTTAACGACGTCACCCTTGTTGTACTCTTCGATGACCTGCTCGCCCGGACGGTTCCAGTCGAGGTCCGACAGGTGAACCATGCCGTCGACATCGCCTTCGAGGCCAATGAACAGGCCGAATTCGGTCTTGTTCTTGACTTCGCCTTCGACTTCCGTGCCAGCCGGATGGCTGTAAGCGAATGCCTGCCACGGGTTTTCAAGCGTCTGCTTGAGACCGAGCGAGATACGGCGCTTGGACGGATCGACTTCGAGAACGACAACGTCAACTTCCTGGCTCGTGGACAGGATCTTGCCGGGGTGTACGTTCTTCTTGGTCCAGGACATTTCGGAAATGTGGATCAGGCCTTCGATGCCCGGCTCCAGCTCAACGAATGCACCGTAGTCGGTGATGTTCGTGACCGTACCGGAGATCTTCTTGCCAACCGGGTACTTGGCGGAGATGCCATCCCACGGATCCGACTCGAGCTGCTTCATGCCGAGCGAGATACGGTGGGTTTCCTGGTTGATGCGGATGATCTGAACCTTGACCTGCTGGCCAATGTTGAGGATTTCCGAAGGATGGTTGACGCGGCGCCATGCCATGTCGGTGACGTGCAGCAGGCCGTCGATGCCGCCGAGGTCAACGAACGCACCGTAATCGGTGATGTTCTTGACGACGCCGTCAACAACCTGGCCTTCTTCGAGGTTCTGAACGATTTCAGAACGCTGCTCGGCACGGGACTCTTCGAGAACCGTACGGCGCGAAACAACGATGTTGCCGCGACGCTTGTCCATCTTGAGGATTTCGAAGGGCTGCGGGTTGTGCATCAGCGGGGTAACGTCGCGGATCGGACGAATGTCGACCTGCGAACGCGGCAGGAACGCAACAGCGCCGTCCAGATCGACGGTGAAACCACCCTTGACCTGGTTGAAGATGACGCCTTCGACGCGCTCGCCAGCTTCGAACTTGGCTTCGAGCTTGACCCAGCTTTCTTCGCGGCGAGCCTTCTCACGCGACAGAACAGCTTCGCCGAGAGCGTTTTCGATGCGCTCGACGTAAACTTCGACTTCGTCGCCGACCTTCAGCGTGCCGTCCTTGGACTTCGCGCCGAATTCCTTGAGCGGAACGCGACCTTCGACCTTGAGACCGACGTCAACGATCGCGACGTCCTTCTCGATTGCCGTTACGATACCCTTGGCAACATAGCCTTCGGCAAGATCGTTCGAGGCAAAGGATTCTTCGAGAAGCGCTGCGAAATCGTCGCGCGTGGGGGTAGATACTGACATGAAATCTCCTGAATGCATCCGCGTGAGCGCGAATACAAAGCGCCGGTGGGCTAGTGTTGTTGATACCCGAACCCATGCCCGCCTTTTCAAAAGGCTTTCCGGCGCAAGGACATGTCTTCAGGCAATTCCGGACTAAACGCAGAGGGCGGCAAGCCGTTCCGCGAAAAACCTATCTCTTCAGGGCGGCGTCGATAATCGTGCGCGCGGCCTGAAACGCCGCCTCTATACTCATTTCCGACGTATCTAGCAAGTGCGCGTCTTCAGCCGGCTTCAACGGGCTGTCGGCGCGGCCCATATCGCGCTCGTCGCGCTGTTTCACCTCGGCGAAAATGGCATCATAATCGCCATTGCCGCCATTGGCCAGAATTTCATCGTAACGGCGCCGCGCCCGTACATCGGCAGAGGCCGTGACATAAAGCTTCACCGGCGCCTCAGGGCAGACAACCGTGCCGATATCGCGGCCGTCAAGCACCGTGCCCGGCTCTCTCAAGGCAAAAAGCTGCTGGGCCTTGACGAGCGCCCGCCTCACCGGCGTCATGACAGCGATTTTCGACGCCGCCTCGCCAATCTCGTGCCGGGAAAGAACGGCGCGGTCTAGCCCGGCAAGATCGAGTTCCAGCGCCATTTTTTCCGCGACCGCTTCATTATCGAGCGGCAGGCCGGCATCCAGAAGCGCTTTGGCCGTTGCCCTGTATGTCAGCCCGGTATCGAGATGATGAAAGCCATAGGTCTCCGCGATCTTCCGCGAAAGCGTTCCTTTGCCCGCCGCAGCCGGCCCGTCTATGGCAATCGTAAAGGTCATGAAGCGTTCCGTCCGTGCATTCGTCGTCATTATAATAAAGTGTGCAAAGCCTCTCCTATTACATCAGCATTGACGCATAGGGCTTGCGCCAACGGAGGCCGCACCCGAAGTTTGTCTTTGACACGAAAGAGCGCAACGATTAAGGGGACCGGCTATAAATTTTACCGTCTATGCCGGTTTTACGGCGTACACACCGAAACTCATTCGACAATTTGAGGCTTAGACAGTGGCAAAAGCGGAACTTGGTACCAAGCGCACAGACCCCGATACCGGCAAGAAGTTCTACGATCTGAACCGCGATCCGGTCGTTTCTCCCTACACCGGCAAGTCCTGGCCGCTCTCCTTCTTCGAGGAAAGCACCGCCCAGGCCAAGATGGAACAGGCTGAAGAAGAGGAAGTGGCGGAAGTCGATACCGAAAACACGGAAGTCGAACTCGTCTCGCTGGAAGATGCCGACGGCGACAACAGCGGCGACGATATCCCTGATCTGGGTGACGACGACGACGTCGAAATCGATGACGACGACGACACCTTCCTCGAAACCGACGACGAAGATGACGACGACGATATGTCCGGGATCATCGGCGTACCCGGCGACGACGAAGAAGCTTGATTTTACTTGATAATTCGGCCCGACGACAAAAAAATGACGCCGGGCCGTTTTTTATGCTTGCACTCGCCGGAAAGCCGCAGTAGTAAGCCGCCACCGAACGGAACAACAACCGCTTCGGTTCCCGGAACCGGAAGAAATGCCGGAACCCTTATGGGGCTATAGCTCAGCTGGGAGAGCGCTTGCATGGCATGCAAGAGGTCAGCGGTTCGATCCCGCTTAGCTCCACCAAATCTCCAAGACGAAAATATCTCGCATTCAGCTAACCAGTTTATCGTTGTGCGGCACCGCCTGAAGCAATCGTTATTGCAACAACGCCCGCACATTCTGGCCGTTGATCCGGCACTCCACAGACCGGGGCGCACTGCCCTGCTCACCCACCGTCCGACATTCGAGATATCTGCCGTGCAGACGGTTCTGCAGCGCCTTGAAGGCATTTAGGCCGCAGGCGTAACGGCGACCGTCGGGGCCGGTGCAGACGCGGTCACGTTCGACCTCCTCCACACCAGCGAGTTGGAATTCCTGGCCGTTGAAGGCGAAGCGGCTGCTGGAGATGACGCGCAGGCGCTGGTCCGCACGCATTTTCAGCGGATAAAGATCGGGAGGCGGCGGAATGCGCTCGTAATTTTGGCTACGCGGATCGACCCGCACCGGCGAGGTCGTCCATAGCAGTTCCGTATTGGCCGCAAGGCCCACTGGCGCCGACGTCGCCTCACCATTGATAAGCGAGGCGATGCGGATGCCGGCTATGCCGAGGCCAATGGCCAAGACGATCTGAAACAGCAAAATTGCGATCTGCCGGACCATTCCACCGCAACATCAAAACGATGAACGAACTAAAATCGATCGGCCGCCGCCTCGCGAGGAGGTTCGCCGCTTATCACATCAATAAAACCTTGCTGGCACTGACATCCCGCACCGTGCCCATGGCCATGATCGGGATCCGATCGCCATCCAGGATCACTCTTCCCGTTGTCCGCAGCCAGCGGAAACCGCCGGATTTAAGCATAATGCGGTATTCCTGATCATAAAACACGCCGTTTGTCAGCGAATTATAAACCGCCTTGGCGACACGCTCCCGCGAGCCGCTTTCGATCTGCGCGATGAAATCTTCGACCGGGATGCCGCAGGCGGCATATTCCGGCGAAAATTCGCGCAGGCGGGCGGCCACGGCATCCAGGTAAACCAGATTTTGCCCGACATTCCAGGTGTAGTAACCCACAAGTGTCTCTTCGAGAGATATGTTTTTCAGCATCGGCCTTCTACAGTCTGAAATGCTCGTGCGGCTCTGTACCATATCAGACGACGGACGACTAACTACAAGAACTCATCTTTTTGTCTGATGGCGTCCCGTTTTCAGTAAGGCTACTTATCGACAGCCCTTTTCGGCCGTCATGTTGGCGAAGCAACCTTCTTGTGCCAAAGAAGATTGATCTTGCGCCAACGACCAGAGGAGCCGCCGTGACCATCGGCCTTGCCCATGCCGAACTCATCGCCGTCGTCACCGCCATCACCACGGATGAGCCGCGGGTCATGACCGTTCGGGAAGGTGCAGCGCTTCCGTCGGGACCGTTCGAATTCGGGCACAGAACCCTCCAGAGCGGACTGCGGGAATGGATCCACGAACAGACCCATCACCCCGTGGGCTACCTCGAGCAGCTCTATACTTTCGCCGATCGCGACCGCAATAACGACATTTTAGGCGGCAGAACCATCTCCATCGGTTATCTCGGGCTGGTTCGCGAACAGGAAGCCTCCGGCGGCAAACGCCCGCTCTGGCACGGCTGGTACGAATATTTCCCCTGGGAGGATCACCGTCAGGGACGCCCGGACGTTCTGGAAAGCATCATCGACAGGCTGCGCGCCTGGGCGGATTCCGATCCCGCCGCGAAAAACCAGCGCCATTTGCGGGCCGACTTTACCTTCGGTCTCGATGGCGGCGGCTGGAACGAGGAATTGACCCTGCAACGTTATGAGCTGCTTTATGAGGCCGGGCTGGTCGCGGAAGCGCAGGGCGAACCGCGGATCAATTTCGGCAGGCCGATGTTTGCCGATCACCGCCGTATCCTTGCGACCGGCATCGCCCGTCTGCGGGCCAAGATCAAATATCGCCCCGTGGTGTTCGAACTGATGGCCGACGCCTTCACGCTCCTCCAGCTGCAGCGCGCCGTCGAGGCGCTGGCCGGCCTGACGCTGCACAAACAGAATTTCCGCCGGCTGATCGAACAGCAGCAGCTGGTGGAGGAAACCGGTGAGATAGCGACCGAAACCGGCGGCCGCCCGGCAAAGCTCTTCCGCTTCCGCCAGACTGTTCTCGATGAACGCGCCCTTTCCGGAACGAAACTGCCACTCTCCCGCAATTGACATATGCTCACAATGAGAATATGTCTTTGCTCTAGATATACTCAATAAGAGTATAAATGGGAGAGCACCGTGAACGAGCAGATTTCCGCCGCCAGCCTTTATGATCGCGTCGCCCGCGTCATCCCCAAGGCCGAATGGATGGGCTTTCAGGAGGATGTGGAGGCGATCCTGGCGCTAAAGCGCCAGCGCAACGCCGTCATCCTCGCCCATAATTACCAGACACCGGAAATCTTCCACGGCGTCGCCGATATCGTCGGGGACAGCCTCGCCCTTGCCCGCAAGGCAATGGAGGTGGAAGCCGATGTCATCGTTCTGGCCGGCGTGCATTTCATGGCCGAGACGGCAAAGCTGCTCAATCCGGAAAAAACCGTGCTCATTCCGGATATGGCAGCCGGCTGCTCGCTCGCCGATTCCATCACGCCCGAAGACATCGCACTTCTGCGCAAGGCCTATCCCGGCGTTCCCGTCGTCACCTATGTAAACACATCAGCGGCGGTGAAGGCCGTTTCGGATATCTGCTGCACTTCGGGCAATGCCCGCCAGGTGGTGGAATCGCTCGGCGTGCCGCGCGTGCTGATGTTGCCGGATGAATATCTGGCGAAGAACGTGGCCAAGGAAACCAATGTCGAGCTGATCGCCTGGCGCGGCCATTGCGAGGTGCACGAGCTTTTCACCGCCGACGATATTCGCGAATTGCGCGAAAGCCATCCGGGGGTCACCGTGCTGGCGCATCCGGAATGTCCGCCCGATGTCGTCGAGGCTGCGGATTTTTCCGGCTCCACCGCCGTCATGTCGGATTATGTCGGCCGCGAGCGCCCCGCCCGCGTGGTGCTTCTGACGGAATGCTCGATGAGCGACAATGTCGCTGTGCATCACCCCGATGTCGAATTTATCCGCCCCTGCAATCTCTGCCCGCATATGAAGCGCATCACGCTTGGCAATATCCGCGCGGCGCTGGAGGAAAACCGCCACGAAGTGACGGTCGATCCGGCCATCGCTGTCGCCGCCCGCCGCGCCGTGGAAAGGATGTTGGAAGTATGAGCGCATTTTCGCCGCAGCGGGACTGGACAGTCATCGTCGGCAGCGGCATTGCGGGCCTGATGGCGGCGCTAACGCTTGCGCCGCAGCCCGTGCTGCTTCTGACACGCGGCGCGCTCAGCGGCGAGACCTCCAGCGCCTGGGCTCAGGGCGGCATCGCGGCAAGTCTCGGCCCTGATGACCGCGCGACCCTGCATCTTGCCGATACGCTCGCTGCGGGCGATGGCCTTTGCGATGAATATCTGGCCGTTGAGATTATATCCGCGGCCCCCGCCGTCATCGATGCACTGGAGGGGGCGGGCGTCAGGTTCGACCGCGACGCCTCAGGCAACTATGTCTTCGGGCTGGAAGCCGCCCATAGCCGGCGGCGCATTCTCCATGCAGAAGGCGACGGGTCGGGTGCGACGATCGTCAGGGCGCTTGCAGCCGCCGTTCTTCGCACGCCGTCCATCACCATGCTGGAAGGCACGGAAGTGCGCCGCCTGCTGACCGAGGACGGCGTCATCGCCGGTCTCGCCTGCATTGGGCCAAAGGGCTGCTTCACTTTACCGGCTACACAGGTCGTTCTCGCCACCGGAGGCCTCGGCGGGCTTTATGAGGCGACGACCAATCCCTCCGGCAACTTCGGGCAGGGCATCATGCTCGCCGCCCGCGCCGGCGCCATCCTCGCCGACATGGAATTCGTGCAATTCCACCCAACCGCGCTTTCCTCGCCCCGACGGCCGCTGGCGCTGGTGAGCGAGGCGGTGCGGGGCGAAGGCGCGCTGCTTCTCAACGAAAACGGCGAACGTTTCATGGCGGGAGTTCCGGGTGCGGAACTTGCCTCGCGCGATATTGTCGCCCGCGCCATCGACCGCGAAATATTGCGTGGCGGCAGGGTGTTTCTCGATGCCCGCAAGGCGCTCGGCACGGGCTTTTCCACCCGCTTCCCCTCGATCGACCTGCTCTGCCGCGAAGCCGGGATAGACCCCGCCCGAGAGCTCGTTCCGGTGCGCCCGGCGGTGCATTACCATATGGGTGGCGTCGCCACCGATGGCAAAGGCCGAAGCTCGGTGCCGGGTCTTTGGGTTGCCGGCGAAACCGCCTGCACGGGGCTGCATGGCGCAAACAGGCTTGCCAGCAATTCCCTGCTGGAAGCGGCCGCCATGGGCATGCACGCGGCAGAAGATATTGCTGGCAGGCGCACTTATGCTGGAAAAAAGCCAGCTGAGATCGTAACACTCCCCGCACCTGACTTCCCGGCAGTCGACCTCTCTTCCGTGCGGCCCATCGTTTCCCGCCATCTCGGCATCGTAAGACAGGCGGAAGGGCTGACGGGCGCAATCCGCGATCTTCTCCCACTGACCGAGCGGAACGGCCCGGCATCCGATCCCGCCCTTGTTGCCCTTGCCATCGCCGTCTTCGCGGCGCTGCGCACGGAATCGCGCGGCGCACATTTCCGCGATGATTTTCCCGAAAAGGATGCGACGACCACTAGGCGCAGACTGAGCCTCAGCGACGTCCTCGCCATCGCCCACGAATTTTCCTCCTCCAGCCATTCTTCGGCCAGCCTTGCGCGGAGCGCCTGACATGACCCTTTCTCCCCTGCCACGCCTCATCATCGAACCGCTTGTACGCAACGCCCTTCTGGAAGACCTTGGCCTGGCGGGCGACATCACGTCCGCCGCCGTCATTCCCGCCGATCATCGCTCGGTCGTCGTCATGGCCGCGCGCGAACCGGGCGTTATTGCCGGTCTCGACGCGGCGGAACTGGCTTTCCAGCTCGTGGAGCCGGCCATCGTAATGAAACGGCATGTGCAGGACGGAGCCACCGTGGCGCCCGGCGATATCATCGCAACGATCGAAGGCCCCTCGCGCGGCCTTCTGACGGCGGAGCGCACGGCGCTGAATTTCCTAGGCCATCTGTCGGGCATCGCCTCCGTCACCGCAAAAATCGTTGCCGCCATTACCGGCACAAAAGCGTCGGTCGCCTGCACCCGCAAGACGACGCCGGGGCTACGGGCGCTGGAAAAATATGCCGTGCGCGCCGGCGGCGGTATGAACCACCGTTTTGCGCTATATGACGCGGTTCTCATCAAGGACAACCATGTCGCGGTTGCCGGCAGCGTGCGTGAAGCCATCCGCCGTGCGAGGCAGGGTGTCGGACATCTCGTCAAGATCGAGGTGGAAGTCGATACGCTCATCCAGCTGCACGAGGCCATGGAAGAGGGCGTGGATGCGGTTCTTCTCGATAATATGATACCGGAACAGCTGCGTGAGGCGGTGGAGATCGTTGCCGGTCGCGCCATCACCGAAGCCTCGGGCCGTATCAATCCGCAGACAGCGGCAGCCATCGCCGCCACCGGCGTCGATCTCATCTCCATCGGCTGGATCACCCATAGTGCGCCGGTTCTTGATATCGGGCTGGATTTTGAGAGCCAGAGTTGAGTTTGCGCTAACGTACACGTCTCACGGAACAAAACTTCCGCCTCTTCGTTAATAAGCGCCTGGGGTCAATTCAAGGCGGGGGGACGTGCGCAAAAAATGCGGGTCCATATGCCTCTGACCTCTCTCTAGAAAGGAAAGGCCTGTTATGGAAGACGCACAAGTTGGCTGGATTGCAGCAATCATCATCGGCGGCGTAGCCGGTTGGCTCGCCGAACAGTTCATGAAAAGCAATATGGGTGTTTTCATGAACATTATCCTCGGCATTGTTGGCGCCATCGTCGCCAATTTCCTTCTGGGGCTCATCGGCGTCTCGCTCGGAGGCTGGATTGGCTATCTCATCGCCGGTTTCATCGGTGCCTGCATTCTCATCGCCGTCGGGCGCGCATTTCGCAGATAAGGGGAGGACAGAATGAGCTTTTTCAACAAGATCAAGAACGCGATTTTCGGCAAGGCTGAGGCCGCGCCGCAGACATCCGCTCCGGCCGGAACACCGCCGACTACGGCCAGCCCGACCGCAGCAAGCCCGGCAGCACCAGCCCCGACAACGGCGGCTCCGGCGCCGACCGGCAATGTCGATGTCGCGTCCATTCTGGATGAGGCTGTCAAGAAAAACGGGCAGAAGCTCGACTGGAAACATTCCATCGTTGATCTTCTCAAGGCTCTCGACCTCGACAGCAGCCTGAGCGCCAGAAAGGAACTCGCCAGCGAGCTCGGCTATACCGGCGATACCTCGGATTCGGCGACGATGAACATCTGGCTGCACAAGGCCGTCATCAAGAAACTTTCCGAAAACGGCGGCAAGGTTCCGGCCGACCTTCTGGATTGAGATAAACGGGAGCGCCGCGATGGACGACTATTCCAGCCTTCGAGAGCAGATCGGCCAGGACCTCGACACCCTGCACCGGACCGAGAATCCGAAGTCGATCTTCGAGATCGCCGACGACTATCTTCTGGGAAATCCAAATCTCAAGAGGGCCATCGTCGAAGACATCATCAAGGAAGAAGCGGACAAGCGCGGCATCGCGATCCACTGAAGCCGCGCATCGCAGGCACGGCTGCTGTCCACAAAGGGGCGTCATCCCAACAGGATGCCGCCCCCTTTTTATGCCACGAACCTCGAAGCTTTATTTATCAAGCTTCGCTTGCGCCTTTTTCGCGTTTTCTTCCATCAGCTCATACCACATGGCGTTCATGACGGCGAAGATGGCGGCGAGAGGCAGGCCGAGCAGCCAGGCGAAATACCACATGTTCGATCTCCTTCTTTCTTGAGTCTCAGTAGGCATGACCGCTGTCGTCGCGGATCGCCTTTTCATCCACCTTGCCCCACAGCACGCGGTAGACCCATGATGTATAGGCAACGATGATCGGGATGAAGATGAGGGCGACGACCAGCATGATGAACAGCGTCATATGGCTGGAAGATGCATCCCACACTGTCAGGCTCGATTTCGGATCGACCGAAGACGGCAGGATGAAGGGAAACATCGTCAGCCCCACCGTTGAGATGACGCCGAAAATGGCAAGCGAGCTGGAAAGCAGCGCCAGCACTTCCCTGCGGGCCTGGAGCAAGACGAAAGCGACGAGCGGGAAGACAAGACCGAGCGCTGGCGCCAGCATCATCCAGGGATGCGCCGCATAATTGGCAAACCAGACACCGCCCGCAACCTCGACCGTCTTCGACAGGGGATTGGACGGACCGTCGGTCACGACCTCCGAGGTAAAGCGATAGCCATCGATACCGAGCCACAGAAAGACGCCGCCGAGCGCGAAAAGAACGGTGGTGGCAAGCGCCGCGATGCTGCCGAAACCGCGAGCGCGGGCGGCTACCGGACCATCCGTTTTCAGCACCAGCCATGCGGCACCGTGCATGACGAGCATGGCGACGGAAACGAGGCCGCAAAGGATGGCGTAGGGGTTCAGAAGCTCGAACAGCGTCGTGCCATCATAGAAAATCCTGAGGTCGTCATTGAGGTGGAAGGGAACGCCCTGCAGCACATTGCCGATCGCCACGCCGAAGATCAGCGCGGGAACGAAGCCGCCGATGAAGAGCGCCCAATCCCAGGCGCTGCGCCACGCGGTGCTTTCACGCTTGGAGCGATATTTGAAACCGACCGGCCGCAGGATCAGCGCAAACAGGGTGGCGAACATCGCCAGGTAAAACCCTGAAAACGACACCGCATAAAGCGGCGGCCAGGCGGCGAAGATCGCGCCGCCGCCAAGGATGAGCCACACCTGATTGCCTTCCCATACGGGGCCGATGGAATTGATGACGACACGCCGCTCGATGTCCGTTTTCGCCACGAAGGGCAGGAGCGCGCCGGTGCCGAGATCGAAACCGCCGGTCACGGCAAAACCGATCAGCACCACGCCGAGCAGCAGCCACCAGATAACGCGGAGGATTTCATAGTCGATGAGTTGGTGCAATATCATGATCGTTTACTCCGCAGCGACGAGTTTTTCAGGAACGAGCGGCGCTTCCGGCTCATGGTCCGGCTCGGGGCCCTTGCGGATCGCCTTCAGCATCAGCCCCATTTCGACGATGAACAGCACCGTGTAGATGGCGATGAAACACAGGAGCGTGATGAGGACGGTCGAGGCGCTGAGGCTGGAGACGGCGGCAGCCGTGGGCAGCACGCCCTCGATGATCCATGGCTGGCGGCCGAATTCGGCCACGATCCAGCCCATTTCCGCAGCGATCCACGGCAGCGGAATGGCAAAGACCGCCACTTTCAGCAGCAGTGGATAATGATCCAGCCGCCGGCGGGCCGAGAGATAAAAGAACGTCGCCGTCAGCAGAATGAAGAACATACCGAGGCCGACCATGATACGGAACGACCAGAACAGCGTCGGCACATGGGGGATCGTATCGGCAGCCGCCTTGGCGATCTGCTCTACGCTCGCCTGACGCGGATCGTCGACATAGCGTTTCAGCAGCAGGGCATAACCAAGCTCATGGCCGAGTTCCGCAAAGGTGCCGCGCACCTCTTCCGGCAGTTGCGCACCTTTGCCGGTGGCGCGTATCTGCATCAGCGCATCATAGGCCTTGATGCCGTCACGGATGCGGCTCTTCGCCTGCTCCACCAGATCGTTGATGCCCGGAATTTGCGTGTCGAGCGAGCGGGTGCCGATGAGGCCCATCACCCACGGGATCTTCACCGCGAAATGCGTTTCGCGTGCTTCCTGATCAGGAAAACCGATGGCCGTGAAGGGGGCAGGCGCCGGCTCCGTTTCCCACATGGCCTCGATGGAGGCGAGCTTCATCTTCTGGTGTTCGGTGGAGAGATAACCGCTTTCATCCCCCAGCACGACGACCGACAGCGCGGACGCCAGACCGAAGGAAGCGGCAACCGTCATCGAACGCTTGGCGAGATCGACATGGCGGCCTTTCAGCACATACCAGGCCGAAACGCCGAGCACGAAGATGGAGGCCGTCACGTAACCCGCAGAAACCGTGTGAACGAACTTCGCCTGCGCCACCGGGTTGAACAGAACCTCGAAGAAGTCAGTCACCTCCATCCGCATGGTCTGGGGATTGAAGGCGGAGCCCGTCGGGTTCTGCATCCAGCCATTGGCGATCAATATCCACAGTGCCGAAAAATTCGAACCGAGCGCCACGCACCATGTCGCGACGAGATGGCCGAGTTTCGACAGCTTGTCCCAGCCGAAAAAGAACAGGCCGACGAAGGTGGCTTCCAGGAAGAAGGCCATCATACCCTCGATGGCCAGCGGCGCACCGAAGATATCGCCGACATAATGGCTGTAATAACTCCAGTTCATGCCGAACTGGAATTCCATCACGATGCCGGTGGAAACACCCAGCACAAAATTGATGCCGAACAGCGTGCCCCAGAACTTCGTCATCTGCCGCCAGACCGTGCGGCCGGTCATGACATAGACCGTTTCCATGATGGCGATCACCACCGACAGCCCAATCGTCAGGGGAACGAACAGAAAGTGATATAAAGCCGTCACTGCAAATTGCAGGCGCGACAGCGCCACTATGTCGAGTTCCATAGTCTTACCCACCTTTTCCGGAAGACCGGCCTTCCATTTCAAAGACGACGCCGGCTCTCAAAAATCTCAGTCCGGACGTAGTGTCTCAAGCACTACGTCGTATTCCGGGGTGCCGCTTTGACATTGATCAAGTTGGCGCCCGTCTTTCAGCACGATGATGCGATCGGCAAATTCCGCCTCGCGGCGATTATGGGTGATCATCACGACAGTCTTTCCCTCCGCCCTCGCAAACAGCCGGGTGAGCACGTCGCGGGCTGTCTCGCCGTCCAGCCCTTCCGTCACCTCGTCGAGAAGCCAGAGCGGCCGGTCGGCGAGCAGGAAACGGGCGAGCGCCAGCCGGCGCGACTGGCCGCCGGAAAGCCCTTGGCCCGCCTCGCCAAGCCTTGTCTCCAGCCCGGCGGCCAAGGTTTTGACGTGTTCGGCAAGGCCTGCCGCCTCAAGCGCGTCCCATAGCTCGGTCCCGGTTGCGGCGGGTTTCGCGAGCCGCAGATTGTCTGCGATACTGTCGCGGAAAAGCTGGCTTCGCTGCGTCATAAGAGTGGACGGCAGGGCGCTGACCGTGCCTGCAACCGGCTGCAATTCACCCCCCAGAAGCTGGATGAGACTTGTCTTGCCCGCGCCGCTCGGGCCGACGATCGCAACCCGTTCCCCGGCAGCGATTGCAAGGTTGATATTCGTCAGGACAGGATTGTCGTTCCCCTCCCGCTCCAGATGCACATCTTCGAGTTTTGCCGCCATCCCGCTGGCCGGCAAGACGGGACACCGACCCTCAACCGTTGCCGAGAGACGCGGCGCGATGCGCCTTGCGGAAAACAGCGTGCGCCCAAGCTCCATCGCCCCGCGGCGCAGCGCCGTGAAAGGCTCCAGCGCGGCAAAACAGACCAGCAGCCCGAGCGCCGCCGTCGGCGCGGTGACCGCCCCCCGTTCGGCAAGCCAGGCCATGCCGAGAAGGGCCGCGCTCAAAAGAACGGCCGCTGAAACCCCGAAGGAAAAACCGGCACCGGTCTCGATGCGGTTCAGGGTACCATCGCAGGCAGAGAGGTAATCATCCGCCCGTTTCACCGCCGTGACCTGCGCGGAGAGGCGGCCGGCGGTCAAGAACTCCGTCTGCCCGTTCACGAGATCGGCCGTGCGGGCGCGAAGGGCTTCCAGCCCGATTGCCCGGCGGCGCGAGAATGTTTCCGCCCGCAAGGCGGCGCGCACCGAAATTCCAAGCCCCGCCGCGATGAGGAAAACCGCCGCCAGAATGCCCGCCAGAGGATGGAGAAAAGCAAGCCCGAGGCCTGTCGCGATTGCGGCAAGGATCGCCACGGCGGCGGGAACCAGCACGCGCAGATAAAGCGAATCCAGCGCGTCGATATCCGCCGTCAGCCGGTTCAGCAGGCGCGCAGGCCTCGCCTCCAGGGATTTCGCAGCCTGCGGCGCGGCAAAGCCACGAAACAGCTTTTCCCGAAGGGCTGCAAGCACGGAAAGCGTGGCGTCATGGGTCGTCATGCGTTCGCCGTAACGGGCGGCGGTGCGCGCCAGCGCCAGAAGACGAATGGCGGCCGAAGGCGCAAAGACATCGAAAGCATAGGCCGTTGCCGGCAGAAGGCCGGCAATCGCCGTAGCGGTGATGAACCAGCCGGAAACGCCGAGAAGGCCGATGCCCGCCAGCACCGTCGTTACCGCCAGAGCCGCGCCCGCCAGCAGCATGCCGCGCCGCGTCGACCAGAACAGGCCAATAATGGGTCTCAATATCGCAAAATGCGCGATCATGGCTGCCCCCTCGAATGGATCGCCGTCATATCCACGATCCTGTCCATGCGCGCCGCAAGCACCGGATCATGGGTCGCGACGATCAATGTCCTGCCATTTGCCAGTTGCAGCAGGTTATCCGTGACGAGAGCAGCCGTTTCCCGGTCGAGATGGGCTGTCGGCTCGTCGGCCAGAACTAGCTGCGTTGCGGGGTCTGCGAAAGCACGCGCAATGGCAAGCCGCACCGCCTCCCCGCCCGAGATTCCATATCCGCCATCGCCGATCTGCAGGCGCCGGCGTGCATGCGACAAGCCGTCGAGCCCGGTGCGGCGCAGCGTCTCTTCCACCATGCCGTCACTGACAACCGAACGGCCGAAGCGAATATTCGCCTTCAGCGAACCGGCAAAATAGAACGGCTTCTGGCCGACCCAGCCGATCGTCCTGCGCAGCCCATCCGCCGTCGCATTATCGAGCTTGACGCCACCGACCCTGATCGAGCCCTCTCCAGCCTCGGCCAACCCGGCAATCAAGGAGAGTACAGTGGATTTGCCACAACCGGAAGGCCCAAGGATCGCAACTCTCTCACCCCGCTGAACCGTCAGGTTGAGATTTTGGATGACAGGTGGGGCGCTCGGATAAGCGAAAGAGAGATTATTGATCTCCACCAGGCCGGGCATCGGGGATGGGACAGACGCCACATCCGCGCCCTCGCCCGTAATAGCCGCGCCGCCGGCCGTCAATTTGCCGAGCGCATCAAGCGCCGCTTCGCCGGCTGCGCGGTCGTGCCAGACGGCGGAGAGTTCCCGCAGCGGCTCGAAAAAGGCCGGCGCCAGAAGCAGGATGAAAAGACCTTCGGCGAGTGTCAGCTTGTGGCCCCAGGCGCCGAAATTGAGAAAACCGAGCAGATGAAAACCGATATAGACGGCGGTCATGGCAACGCCGAGCGCTGCGAAAAGCTCCAGCACCGCCGAGGAGAGAAAGGCGATCCTGAGCACTGCCATCGTCCGCTTCTTCAGGTTCTGCGCATCGGCGCTAAGACGCTTTGCAGTCAGATCGACGGCTTTAAGCGTGCGGATCGTTTCCAGCCCGCGCAGGCGATCAAGCAGGAAGGCATTCATATTGCCGGTCTCAACAAGCTGCTTTTCACTGGCGGCCTTCGCCTGCCAGCCGATGAGCGCCATGAAAAGCGGGATGGTTGGCATGGCGAGCAGCAGCACCAGCGCCGCAATCCAGGTGAATGGCAGGATCGCCAGCACGAAAACCAGCGGCACGAAGGTCGCCTTCATCCGCGCCGGCTGGAAACGGGAAAGATAGGGCACCAGCGCTTCCGCCGCCTCGGCCACGACGCCTGCCGCCTCACCGGAGGCGGTACGTGACAGATCGAGCGGGGAAACCTTCGCCACGGCCTTCAGCGCTTCCAGCCGCCGTTGCGACAGCGCCGCACGGGCGGCACGAAACGACAGACGCGCCGCCATCTTTTCCAGCCATGCCTTGATGAGGCCGAGGATGAGAACCGCAGCCGCGGCGGGCACGATCGCCATCATCGGCGCGCCATCGGCAATTCTTCCGACTGAAAAGGCAAGCAAACCTGCCTGCGGCAACCAGAGCAGCGCCGCCAGCACATGCGGCAGGGCAACGAATTTCCCCACCACCGGCGCGCCTGTCATTTTCGCCCGCCCGTCAGCTCTGTCGCGAAAGGTTTTGCGGTTGGCTTTGCGCCGCCCCATCGTATCGGGCGAGACTGCAGCCGGAACGGGACAGACTGCCCCGTCACCATCGGACCCCTGGCGAATTTCCACTGATATGCTCACGGCCGATCTCCTCACCCGTCCTTCTTCGCGCCGCGGGGTCTGGCGAGGGAGACGATCTTGTCCTTGGCCTCCAGAAACTTCGTGACCTTCGAACCGAGCGCGAGAAGCGAAGCCAGCCGTTCCGTCTCCAGCCGCTTCACATCGTCATACCAGCCGGTCAGCTGCTCGATCAGCGTTTTCATCTCATCGATGCGCTGTTGCGCATGCCGCTCGTCTTCGTTTTCGGGCGTTTCCATCAGAATTTCGCGCAGCACGCTGAGCGTGGGATCGATCTCGCGTTTCTTGCGCTCTTCGGCAAGGGTGCGGAGAATTTGCCAGACATCGTCAGGCGTTGTGAAAAAATCGCGCCGATCGCCGGGAAAATGCTTGAGAATTGCAAGGTTCCACGCCTGTAACTCCTTCAGGCTCATCGACACGTTGGAACGGGAAATACCGAGGGCCTCCACAATATCGTCCGCACACAGCGGCTGCGGCGAAATATAGAGCAAAGCATAGACTTGGCCGACCGTGCGGTTGATGCCCCAGCGGCTGCCCATCTCACCGAAATGCAGCACGAAGGACTGAACGAGCGGCGAGAGGTTGGTCGGCATTTCTTCGTTTCCTGAATTTTCAGTAATTTCTGAAATTTCGATAACGCAAATAGCGGCAGGTGGCAAATCACCTTTTTGACCTGCGTCAAAATGTGCAAGCCGGTGCAGGTGACTGTCAGAGGAAAAATGCGACCTTATGTAGCAAGCGCACCAAGCGGTTCCACGAAGGCCAGCCCTAAAGAAAGGACAGCTCTATGCGCGTATGGAAATGGTTTGGAATGCTAATAGGTATTGGCTTCGTTCTTGGTTCACTGACTTTGCAACCCGAAGTTCTTGTCGACGATGAAAGGCATTCGTCTCAGGAAGCCTTGCTGCCCCAAGCGGCCCGAATAAAGGACAGTCCCCGGATACCGGTTTCCGAAAACGTCCTCGTATTGATAGCCAATTTCGATCTCAACGTCGATTTCGTCCCGTTCCATTTGCGTCAAGCGTTGGAGATTAGGGATGGGCCGGATAGAAAGGTTGCAACCAATACTACCGCTGATATCTTCGAAGTCGCCTCCGGCATCAATCGCGCAGAGACTGCGTTCCCAAACGGCAGCGCCGTTTCTGGTTCCTCTCGCGTGGGCCACAAAGGTGAATTTCTTGGCGGGAGTGATACCTTTGTTTTCGATGGAAAGGGAGACGCCAAACCCTTGTACGATCTTAGTACCATCACTCGAAACATCCCCCTCGATGATTGCAAAGGGGTAGTTGGCGCCAACGTGGAGATAGGCGCGCAACTGCCGTTGCCCCATGTCGCGGGTAACGGCAACGGCTTCTTGGGCCGCTTTGTTTGCTAGTCGGGTCAACCAGAGAGTGAAAATCAGAAGTAATGTGCCAATTCCGACAAATACAGTAGACCACCAAGCATATTCAGCCATTCTCTGGGTGGCATCATTCATAGCCTGCGTAGCAAAGTTCATGCCTTGTTGGGCGACAAGGTCTTCTATCTCGCGCTGGCGAGCTTCTTGCTCATGCCTGTCGCGGGCATCGGATGTGGCCTTGTCCTCGATTATGTTAACCGGGACAGAAAACGGAAACTGGTAGGGTGCGCTCTGATGTGCGCCTGCTTCCCCACTGGCCTTATCGGGCTGATCCTGTGCTTGACCTGACCCAAAGGTGAGGGTCAATCCAACCGCAGCGATGACGAACCAATAGCCTCTAGACATTGTAATAAAAACGCCGCCGTAAACTTGCCCCTGGAAAGCTTATTCCGCACGTTCACCTCCTTCTCGTCAACACCGATCTCGGCTAGCATTTCGACAAGGCCGGAATAAGTCACGCCTTTTCGCTTCAATTCCGCCTTCAGAAGGTTCGCCGCCTTCATTTCCCAGTCAGTCTTTTCGACCATGTATCACCTATGATGCAAAATGTATCGTAAATGATGGCGTATGCCATTGACTGCGTCACGTCAATATACTATATACGATGCATAGGTAACGGAAACGATGACAAATGACGCGACATTTCCTTCTCTCCGAAGAAGCCCTCTCCCTCAGGGAAATCTTTAGGGGTGCTGAGGAAAAGGCTAACGAAACCTTCTGGAAGCTCCGCTGGCAGGGTGGTGAACCGATTTGCCAGAAGTGCGGTTGCCTTGACCACTACGAAATCAAGACCCGCCGCAAGTTCAAGTGCGCTGCCTGCCAAGCGATTGTAAGCAAACTGGTGCTTGGATTTTCTTATTTTTATGGTGCGCTTGCTACATAACACCGGAAAAATGCCAATGGCTTGGCTTTTTCCCGTACAGCGCTCAAAACACAACATGATATCGGTAACATGCTCAACGGTTGTCGTGGGTGGGAAAGCGCCGCCAAAAAAAGCAGGTGACAGAGTGATCCGCCACCGGTCAAAAGCTTCAAACACTTACGTGCGGGGAAACGCGCTTACGAAAAAGCGATCTGCACCTTCATCGCACGGCTTCGATCCGAAGCGAATTCGAAAGCCGAGATGGCGTCGGCGAGATCGACGGTCTGGGTGATGAACGGTTTGACGTCGATCAGGCCCTTACGCATCAATTCAACGCCGGTGGCAAATTCTTCGTGGAAGCGGAAAGAGCCGCGCAGATCCAGTTCCTTGGCGGTGATCGCCATCATCGGCAGACTCATATCGCCGCCAAGCCCGAGCTGGACGATGATGCCGCGCGGACGAAGCGCGGTAATGCCGCCGGAAAGTGCGACGGCTGCGCCAGAGCATTCATAGAGAACATCGAAAGTTCCCTTGTTCGCACCATAAGCGGCAAGTGCGTCGGGCTCATCCTTGCTATTGATGACACGATCCGCACCCGCCTCACGCGCCTTGGCAAGCGTGAAAGCGGAAAGGTCGGTGGCGACGATTTCCGCTGCACCCGCCCGGCGCGCAGCCAGAATGGACAGGATGCCGATGGGGCCACAACCCGTGACAAGCACGCGTTTCCCCAGCAAATCGCCGGTGCGGCGCGTGGCGTGAAGCGTCACCGCCAGCGGCTCCGCCATGGCGGCCTCGCCAGCGCTCAGGCCATCGGCCGGCACGCATTGCAGGGCGTCGGCCACCAGAACCTCACGGAAAGCGCCCTGAATATGCGGAAAAGGCATGGCGCTGCCATAAAACCGCATGTTGAGGCACTGGTTGTGCAGGCCTTCCTGGCAAAAGCGGCAGGTTCGGCACGGGCGGGACGGCGAAACGGCAACCAGACCGCCGACCTTCAGCCCTTCCACGCCCTCGCCCAGTTCTTCGACGACAGCGGAGACCTCATGGCCGAGCACCATGGGTTCACGAAGCCGCACCGCGCCGAAGCCGCCATGGTTGTAATAGTGCAGATCGCTGCCGCAAATTCCGCCCCGGACCAGACGAAGCCGCACCTCTCCCGGCCCCGGCGCTTCCTCGGGCCGCTCCTCGATGCGCACATCCTTTGCCCCATGGGCGACAATCGCTCTCATAAATATCTCCCGCTCGACATCGCGCCTGAATGGCGCGACGAATAATCCGCATCCCTGTCACCGCCGCCTGCCGCGCATTTACACGTCGTGCGGCCTCCCCGCGCGCCCGACCCGTACCGAGACCGGGCGTTTAAGCCTTGACATCCACGCCCGAAAGGGATGAATGTTATCGATAACATAATTCTGTACGAATGCAATATCGAGAGACTGGAGGAAACAGTGGGCCTTAATTTGTTCGATCTTTCCGGCCGCCGCGCCCTGATCACGGGTTCGTCCCAGGGCATTGGCTTTGCGCTGGCGCAAGGGCTTTCGGAAGCGGGCGCGGAAGTGGTGCTGAACGGGCGTGACGAGGCGAAGTTGAAAGCCGCCGCCGCCGGCATCAAGGGTGCGAAAACCCTCGCCTTCGACGCCACCGATCACGAAGCGGTGCGCAAGGCCATCGGCGGTTTCGAGGCGGAGGTCGGCCCCATCGATATTCTGGTCAACAATGCCGGCATGCAGCACCGCACCCCGCTGGAGGATTTTCCAGCCGATGCCTTCGAGCGCCTGCTGCAGACCAACATCGCCTCGGTGTTCCACGCCGGGCAGGCTGCCGCGCGCCACATGATCGGCCGTGGCCGTGGCAAGATCATCAACATCGCCAGCGTGCAGACCGCCCTTGCCCGCCCCGGCATCGCGCCCTACACCGCCACCAAGGGGGCCGTCGGCAACCTGACGAAAGGCATGGCGACGGACTGGGCCAAATACGGCCTGCAATGCAACGCCATCGCACCCGGCTATTTCGACACGCCGCTCAACGCGGCCCTGGTGGCGGACGAAACCTTCTCGGCATGGCTTGAAAAGCGTACGCCCGCCGGTCGCTGGGGCAAGGTCGAAGAGCTTGTCGGCGCCTGCATCTTCCTGTCGTCCGATGCCTCGTCCTTCGTGAACGGACATATTCTCTATGTCGACGGCGGCATCACCGCTTCGCTTTAAAACACCGAAACCGGACGGGCGGCTGCGGCCGCCATCCGGTTTTGAACCGACGACACCACGACACTTTGGGAGGAGGCCGTGAACACCATGACCGAGAAGAACAAAGTCGCCCTGATCGGCGCCGGCGCCATGGGCGGGGCGATCGGCACACGGCTCATCGAGACCGGAAATCAGCTGACGGTTTTCGATCTGGATGCGGAAAAGGTGGCGGCGCTGACGAGCCTTGGCGCGCAGAGCGCGGGGACGGCTGCGGAAGCGGCTTCGGTTTCCGATGTGGTCATCCTCAGCCTCAATTCGCCGAAAATCGTTCGCATCGCCGTTTTCGGCAAGGATGGCGTCGCGGCAGGGGCGAAACCCGGCACGCTGATCATCGACATGTCCTCCATCGATCCGGAAGCGACGAAGGAACTGGCGGCCGACGCTGCGGGAAAAGGCCTGCGCTGGGTGGACAGCCCCCTTTCCGGCGGTGCACCCAAGGCGCTCATCGGGCAATTGACGCTGATGGCCGGCGGCAGCGACAAGGATGTGGCCGATGCGCATCGCGTGCTGCGGCATGTGGCCAGCAACTACACCCATATGGGTCCCTGTGGCGCAGGGCAGACGACGAAACTCATCAACCAGGTTCTGTGCGGGCTGAATTTCCTTGCTGTGGCGGAAGCAACGCAGCTTGCGCTGGATGCCGGCGTCGATGCCGCCAAGATACCGCAGGCGCTGAAGGGCGGCCGCGCCGACAGCGCCATCCTGCAGGAATACATGCCGCGTTATGTGGCGAAAGATTACCGCCGCACCGGACGCATCGACAATATGGTGAAAGACCTGAACGGCGCGCAGGATCTCGCCCGGCGCACCAACACGGCCATGCCGCTGACAGCCGTTTGCGCCGAGGTGCACCGCATGCTGACTGCGGCCGGGCTGGGTGGGGAGGATCAGGCCGCGCTGATGGAATATTTCAGCGGCGCGAAACGCACTTTTCCGGACTGACTGCACGGCGGACCCGGAATGGCGGAGCCTGTTGATACAGCCCTTGCGGGCCCTTAACGGCCATTGCGAAATTGTCCGTCAGCGAAGATGATCGGGCGAATCGGCACGGCAGTCGCCTCGATGACCGCAGATGCATGTATGCAAAGGACAATTTCCCGATGACTACCCCCACGACAGGCACGGGGATTGCCGGTGTGACCGTTTCTGGAAACGGTTTCACAGCCGAAGTCGCTTATGAGGGCGCGACGCTTCTAAGCTGGCGGCCGGTCTCTACCGATGGCGGCGAAGGCGAAAATCTTGTCGACGGCTATTCGACGCCTGCCGAAATGCAATCGCACAATGGCGTGAGAAACGGCATTCTCGCACCCTTCACCAATCGCATCCCGGATGGCCAGTTCAGTTTTGACGGACAAGCGCACCGCATTGAACCGGTGCTTGCCCATGAAGACCTCGTCTTCCACGGATTTGCCAGAGCCCTGCCCTTCGCGCTTACGCAGTCTTTCGAGGAACACGGCGCTCACACTCTCGTCTTCCGCGCCGAAATAGCGCCTGCGGATTTTGAGGGTTATCCCTACCGTCTCGCCATCGAGGTGGAATATCGTTTCGCCGGCCATGAGGTCACCATCGACATACGCGGCATCAATCGCGATGACCGGCCCCTGCCTTTCGCCGCCGGGTGGCATCCCTATTTCCGCCTGCCCGGCACGACGTCTATCGACGATCTTCTCCTCACGCTGCCCTCGCGAACGGCGATTGAAACAGACGAGGACCTGATCCCCCGTCGCGGCGCACAGGGCGGGATGGTCAAACGGGACGACACCCGCTTTCTTTACGCACCGCTGTCCGGCCATGTACTCGATGTCTGTTTCACCGATCTCATCGCATCCGAAAACGAGCTTTACGAGACGAGGCTGGAAAACCGCCACGACGGTTCGAGCCTGACGGTTTGGCAGGAGCGCGGGCACATGCATGTCTTCACCGGCGATACGCTTGCACGCGGCAGGCGGCAATCCATCGCGCTCGAACCGGTGGAAACGCCGACCAACGCCTTCAACCAACCGGAACTCGCGGATGCGATTACGCTGCAAGCCGGCGAGACGCGAAGCTTTCGCTTTGGCGTCCGCTTTAAGGCGGCGCGCTGATCAAGGCCCGACGAACACTCAGATATGTGTCGTCGGCAGCGAAGACGACAGCTTCACCGTCTCCATGGAGATATAGGCGGACATGTCGTAAAGCTCGACGCGGCGCAGGATCTGTTTGTAGATCGTGTCGTAATATTCGACATTCGGCAGCACCAGTTTCAGAATATAGTCGAAATTGCCGGTCAGCCGGTGAACCTCGACAATTTCGGGTATGGTGCTGACGGCGGCATGGAACCGGTCCAGCCAGTCCTCCGCATGCAGGCCGGTTCTGACCAGCAGGAAAACCGTGGTCGGCAAGTTGATCTTGCGACGGTCGAGCAGCGCCATCGTACCCGTCACATAACCTTCCGCCCGCAGCCGCGTAATGCGCCGCGAACAGGCGGATAGCGACAGCGCCACTTCCTCCGCAATGTCGGCGAGCGGCGTTTCTGCATTTTCCTGGAGAATCGCAAGGATTCGGCGGTCGCGATCATCAATCATCGTTAAAGAATGCACAGGTTAACGCAATAGCGCAATAAATTTGCGATTTTCATAGAAAGAACGCCCTGATTTTGCATATATATCGTGAAATCCTTGCAAAAACGCATGCCGTTTTCGCCCCGACGATGGCATTCTTATTTTCAATCAAACTCGATAAGGGAACTCTTATGAAACGGATCGGCCTGATCGGCGGCATGAGCTGGGAATCCACCGCAACCTATTACCGCATGATCAATGAGGCTGTGCGCGACAGCCGCGGCGGGCTGGTTTCGGCCGACATCGTCATGCATTCGCTCGATTTTTCCGAGGTCGTCGCCCTTCAGAAGGCCGATCGCTGGGATGAGGCAGGCGCACTTCTGGGTGCTGCCGGTGCGCGCCTTGCCAATGCGGGCGCCGATTGCGTGCTGATCTGCACCAACACCATGCATCTTGTCGCTGAAACCGTAGCGAAAATGTCCGGCGTGGCGCTTATCGATATCATAGACGAAACCGCCGCTGCCCTGAAAGCGGACGGACGCCGCAAGCCGCTTCTGCTCGCCACCCGCTACACGATGGAACATGGTTTTTACACCGAGCGCATGCGCCGCCATGGCGTCGACGTGGTCGTGCCCGATGCGGAAGACCGGGCTGCGATCCACGACATCATCTTCGGCGAACTCTGCCGGGGCGAAATCAAGTCCTGCTCGCGCGAGCGCTATCTCGCGGTCATCGAAAAAGCCCGCGCACTTGGCGTCGATTCCGTCATTCTTGGCTGCACCGAGATTTCGCTGCTGATCGATCCCGATGCCCTGCCGCTGCCGGGTTACGATTCGACCGCAATTCACGCGAAGGCCGCCGTCGGCTTCGCGCTCGGAAACAAGGCCCTGAACAGAGCCGCATGAATGTGCCGCCTCTTTGCCTATTCCGGTAAACCCGTCTGGCTCGACAGCCTGCTGATCGAGCCGGAAGCATCGCTGGTCAGCCAGTCCATGGCCGCAAGGGAAGCGAAAACCGTCGTCAATGGCGATGGTTGCGGCCTTGGCTGGTATGGCGAACGCGGAACGCCCGGCGTCTTTCGCGATACCAGACCCGCCTGGTCGGATGCCAACCTCGCGGCACTCTGTCACCAGCTTCGTTCGGGCATGTTCATGGCCCATGTCCGCTCCGCCACGTCGGGCGAAGTATCCCGCGCCAATTGCCACCCATTTGCGCATGGGCAATATCTCTTCATGCATAACGGCCAGATCGGCGGTTACGAGCAGATAAGGCGCGATATCGACTCCCTTATTCCCGATGATATCTATGCATCCCGGCGCGGCACCGGCGACAGCGAAGCTATTTTCCTCATCGCCGCCGGCCTCGGCCTTGATGCCGATCCGGTACGCGCCATTTCCACCGCGCTTCGCCTCTGTCAGGAAAAGATGATCGCGGCGGGCGTCTCCTCCGCCCTGCGCTTCAGCGCCGTGCTGATGGACGGCGATTGCGTGCATGCCTTCCGCTGGTCTAGCGATGACAAACCACCGACGCTCTACTGGCGTGGGTTGGAAGAGGGTATTGCGCTGAGTTCCGAGCCCTTTTCGTTTGATTGCACCCCATGGTGCGCCGTTCCACCCAATACCTGCGTAACGATCCGCGCCGGGGAAATGATGACGCGGCCTTTTTGCCTCGGGTGAACACGGCGATATCGCCCGGTTTCACGCCGCCGCCACCGGCAACAGGTGCGGCTGCGGCGAAGGCCTATTTATTTTCATTGAATTGTTACAGCCGCGAAGGCTAGTGTGTGATCCTAAGTATCAGACCGAACCCGCTAAGCGGTTTTTGGCCCGGTGTTTAAAACAGGATACATTGAGCGAAACAGATTTCAGGACCGGTGAACCATTTAAAAGTGTTGCAGCCTCTTTCCCTTTTTTGAACGATGCCCGGCATCGCAATGACCACGCAAACCTTTTCGGTAACGGCGGATAAAGGGCCGGCAATGCCTTGCGCGATCCTTGGGATGCGGAAGAAAAGGTCTTATTTTTCATAATCCTAAGCCGCTCAACTTTCCGCGAAAATTGCTGTTGCCACACCTCCATATCGATGCATAAACTGGCATCAGCAAAGGCAACACGGATCGACCTCTCAGACCCTCTCCTCCCACCAAGGTGCTGACCGACCAATGATCAATAACCTCAACACCGCCGATCTTCCCCGCCCCGCCCCGCGCAGTTCCAACCCGGAAATCATGGCCGCGGAAATCATCGAACGACTGACCTATCGCATCGGCAAGGACGTCAAGGTCGCCAAGCCCCATGACTGGCTGACCGCAACCATCCTCGTCGTGCGCGACCGCATCATCGACAAGTGGATGGAATCCACCCGCAAGGCCTATGCCAATAATTCCAAGCGCGTTTATTATCTGTCGCTGGAATTCCTGATCGGCCGCCTGATGCGCGACGCCATCTCCAATATCGGCCTGATGCATGAAATTCGCGATGCGCTGTCCTCGCTCGGCGTCGATCTTGACGTTATCGCCGGGCTGGAGCCGGATGCCGCACTCGGCAATGGCGGCCTTGGCCGTCTAGCCGCCTGTTTCATGGAATCCATGGCGACCGTCGACATTCCCGCCTATGGCTACGGCATCCGTTACGTGCACGGCCTCTTCCGCCAGCAGATGGCGGATGGATGGCAGGTGGAACTGCCGGAAACCTGGCTTGCGCATGGCAACCCCTGGGAATTCGAGCGACGCGAAAGCTCTTATGAAATCGGCTTCGGCGGATCGGTAGAGACCATCGGCGGATACGAAGATCCGCAGCGTTTCGTATGGAAACCGGCCGAACGCGTGATCGCCATGGCCTATGACACGCCGGTCGTCGGCTGGCGCGGCACCCGCGTCAATACGCTCCGCCTCTGGTCCGCGCAGCCGATCGACCCCATTTTACTGGCCGCCTTCAACGCCGGCGACCATATCGGCGCATTGCGCGAGAGCAACAAGGCGGAAAGCCTGACGCGGGTTCTCTACCCTGCCGACGCGACGCCGGCCGGTCAGGAACTGCGCCTCAGACAGGAGTTCTTCTTCTCCTCCGCCTCGCTGCAGGACATTCTGCGCCGTCACCTGCAGCAATATCCGGACTTCACTTCGCTGCCCGAGAAGGTCTCGATCCAGCTCAACGACACGCATCCGGCGATCTCCATCGCCGAAATGATGCGTCTTCTGTGCGATGTGCACGGTCTGGAATTCGAGGAGGCGTGGAAGATCACGCAGGGCACCTTCTCCTACACCAACCACACGCTTTTGCCGGAGGCGCTGGAAAGCTGGCCGGTGCCGCTGCTCGAGCGTCTTTTGCCAAGACATATGCAGATCGTCTATGCGATCAACGCCAACACGCTGCTTTTCGCCCGCAAGGAAAAGAAGATGGCGGATCAGCAGATCCGCTCGATCTCGCTGATCGATGAAGGCGGCGAGCGTCGCGTGCGCATGGGCAATCTCGCCTTTATCGGCTCACATTCCATCAACGGCGTTTCCGCCCTTCATACCGATCTGATGAAGGAAACGGTCTTTGCCGATCTGCACAGCCTTTACCCTGACCGTATCAACAACAAGACCAATGGCATTACGCCGCGCCGCTGGCTGATGCAGTGCAATCCGGGGCTCACCAGCCTGCTGCGCGAGGCGATCGGCGACGATTTCCTCGACGATGCGGAAAAGCTGACAGCACTCGACCGTTTCGCCGACGATGCCGGTTTCCGCGAAAAATTCGCCGAGGTGAAACGTCTGAACAAGGTGCGGCTTGCCAATACGGTAGCGCAGCGCATGGGCATCCGCGTCGACCCTTCCGCCATGTTCGACATCCAGATCAAACGTATCCATGAATATAAGCGCCAGCTTTTGAACCTCGTGGAGACGGTCGCGCTTTACGACCAGATCCGTTCTCACCCGGAACTGGATTGGGTGCCGCGCGTTAAGTTCTTCGCAGGCAAGGCGGCGCCTAGTTATCACAACGCGAAGCTGATCATCAAGCTTGCCAATGATATTGCCCGGGTCATCAACAACGATCCGGCCGTGCGCGGGCTTCTGAAAGTGGTGTTTATTCCGAACTACAATGTCTCGCTGGCCGAAATCATGGTTCCCGCCGCCGATCTTTCCGAACAGATATCGACGGCCGGCATGGAAGCCTCCGGCACCGGCAATATGAAATTCGCACTCAACGGCGCGCTCACCATCGGCACGCTCGATGGCGCAAATGTCGAAATGCGCGATCATGTCGGCGCGGAAAATATCGTCATCTTCGGAATGACGGCGGATGAAGTGGCCAAGGCGCGCGCCGAAGGCCACAATCCCCGCGCGATCATCGAAGGATCGGCGGAGTTGTCGCAGGCGCTGTCTTCCATCGCCTCCGGCGTCTTCTCGCCGGATGACCGCTCCCGTTTCGCCGGCCTGATCGACGGTATCTATAACAGCGACTGGTTCATGGTCGCCGCCGACTTCGACGCCTATGCCAATGCACAGCGCGAGGTGGACGCGATCTGGAGCGATCCGGACAGCTGGTATGCCAAGACAGTGCGCAACACGGCGCGTATGGGCTGGTTCTCGTCCGACAGAACGATCCGCCAATACGCCACCGAGATCTGGAGAGCCTGATGAAAAAACCGCTCAATTCGGCCGAAGAGAAAAAGACTGGCGATATCACGAAGGCTGAAATCGAGGCGATCAAGAGCGGTTTGCATTCCAATCCCTTTGCCCTTCTCGGCGTTCACGAAACGCCGGAAGGATTTTCCGCCCGCTGTTTCATTCCCGGTGCCGAGGAGGTTTCCGTCCTGACGCTGGACGGAAACTTCGTGGGCGAATTAAAGCGGCTCGATCCCGACGGCTTTTTCGAAGGCCGGATCGATCTTTCAAAGCGCCAACCGGTGCGGTATCGCGCCAGCCGCGACGATGCCGAATGGGCGGTGACCGACCCTTACAGTTTCGGCCCGGTTCTCGGACCGATGGACGATTATTTCGTTCGCGAAGGATCGCATCTGCGGCTCTTCGACAGGATGGGCGCGCATCCGCTGAAGCTCGAGGGCGTCGAGGGTTTCCACTTCGCCGTCTGGGCGCCCAATGCGCGGCGCGTTTCCGTTGTCGGCGATTTCAACAATTGGGATGGCCGACGGCATGTCATGCGTTTCCGCAAGGATACCGGCATCTGGGAAATCTTCGCGCCTGACGTCTATGCCGGCTGCGCCTACAAGTTCGAAATCCTCGGCGCAAACGGCGAGCTCCTGCCGCTGAAGGCGGACCCCTATGCGCGGCGCGCCGAGTTGCGGCCGAAGAACGCCTCCGTTACCGCACCTGAACTCGCCCAGGAATGGGAAGACCAGGCCCATCGGGAACATTGGGCGCAGGTGGACCAGCGCCGCCAGCCTATCAGTATCTATGAGGTGCATGCCGGCTCCTGGCGGCGGCGCGAGGACGGCACGTTCCTGAGCTGGGACGAACTGGCCGCCGAGCTCATTCCCTATTGCACGGATATGGGCTTCACCCACATCGAGTTCCTGCCGGTCACCGAACATCCCTATGACCCTTCCTGGGGTTATCAGACCACTGGCCTTTACGCCCCGACTGCCCGTTTCGGCGATCCGGAAGGTTTCGCCCGTTTCGTCAACGGCGCCCATAAGGTCGGCATCGGTGTTCTGCTCGATTGGGTTCCCGCGCATTTTCCGACCGACGAGCACGGGTTGCGCTGGTTCGATGGCACCGCGCTTTACGAACATGCCGATCCGCGCCAGGGTTTCCATCCCGACTGGAACACGGCCATCTACAATTTCGGCCGCGTCGAGGTGATGTCCTACCTCATCAACAACGCGCTTTATTGGGCCGAGAAATTCCATCTCGACGGCCTGCGTGTCGATGCGGTCGCCTCGATGCTCTATCTCGATTATTCCCGCAAGGAAGGCGAGTGGATCCCCAACGAATATGGCGGGCGCGAGAACCTGGAATCCGTCCGCTTCCTGCAGAAGATGAATTCCCTCGTTTATGGCACCCATCCGGGCGTCATGACCATTGCCGAGGAATCCACCTCCTGGCCGAAAGTATCGCAGCCCGTCCACGAGGGCGGCCTCGGTTTCGGTTTCAAGTGGAATATGGGCTTCATGCACGACACGCTCAGTTATTTCTCGCGTGAGCCGGTGCATCGCAAGTTCCACCATCAGGAGCTGACCTTCGGCCTGCTTTACGCCTTCACCGAAAATTTCGTGCTGCCGCTGTCCCACGACGAGGTTGTGCACGGCAAAGGATCGCTGATCGCCAAAATGTCCGGCGATGACTGGCAGAAATTCGCCAATCTGCGGTCCTATTACGGCTTCATGTGGGGTTATCCCGGCAAGAAGCTGCTGTTCATGGGGCAGGAATTCGCGCAGTGGAGCGAGTGGAGCGAGAAGGGTTCGCTCGACTGGAACCTGCGCCAATATCCGATGCATGAGGGCATGCGCCGCCTCGTGCGCGATCTCAACCTCACCTATCGATCCAAAGCCGCCCTGCACGCCCGCGATTGCGAACCCGACGGCTTCCGCTGGCTGGTGGTCGATGATCACGAGAACTCCGTCTTTGCCTGGCTGCGCACGGCGCCCGGCGAAAAACCGGTGGCGGTCATCTGCAATCTGACACCGGTCTATCGGGAAAACTATTATGTGCCGCTGCCCCAGGCGGGGCGGTGGAGGGAGATTCTCAACACCGATGCCGAAATTTATGGCGGCAGCGGCAAGGGAAATGGCGGGCGCGTTCAGGCGGTCGATGCCGGAGGAGACATCGGGACAATGCTCGTCCTGCCACCGCTCGCGACGATCATGCTCGAGCCGGAAAACTGACAGACACAGAGGGAGGACACCATGTCGGAAAAAAGAGTTCAGCCTTTGGCACGCGATGCAATGGCCTATGTCCTCGCAGGCGGCAGAGGCAGCCGTCTGAAGGAACTGACGGACCGCCGGGCAAAACCCGCCGTCTATTTCGGCGGCAAGGCGCGCATCATCGATTTCGCGCTCTCCAACGCGCTCAATTCCGGCATTCGCCGCATCGGCGTCGCCACGCAATACAAGGCGCACTCGCTCATCCGCCACCTGCAGCGCGGCTGGGACTTCTTCCGTCCCGAGCGTAACGAAAGCTTCGATATTCTGCCGGCCTCCCAGCGCGTTTCCGAAACGCAATGGTATGAAGGCACGGCCGACGCCGTCTACCAGAACATCGACATCATTGAGCCCTATGCGCCGGAATATATGGTCATTCTCGCCGGCGACCATATCTACAAAATGGATTACGAATACATGCTGCAGCAGCATGTCGATTCCGGCGCCGATGTAACGATCGGCTGCCTTGAAGTGCCGCGCATGGAAGCGACCGGCTTCGGCGTGATGCATGTGAATGAAAAAGACGAGATCATTGATTTCATCGAAAAACCGGCCGATCCGCCGGGCATTCCCGGCAATGAAGGCTTCGCGCTCGCCTCGATGGGCATCTACGTCTTTCACACGAAATTCCTGATGGAAGCGCTGCGCCGCGACGCCGCCGATCCGAGCTCCAGCCGAGACTTCGGCAAAGACATCATTCCCTATATCGTCGAGCACGGCAAAGCCGTCGCCCATCGCTTCGCGGATTCCTGCGTGCGTTCCGATTTCGAGCATGGCCCCTACTGGCGCGACGTCGGCACCATCGATGCCTATTGGCAGGCCAATATCGACCTGACGGATGTGGTGCCGGACCTCGATATATACGACAAATCCTGGCCGATCTGGACCTATGCGGAAATCACACCGCCGGCGAAATTTGTGCACGATGACGAGAACCGCCGCGGCTCGGCCGTGTCTTCGGTCGTCTCCGGCGATTGCATCATTTCCGGCGCCGCCCTCAACCGCAGCCTCCTCTTTACGGGTGTGCGGGCCAATTCATATTCCCGCCTTGAGAATGCCGTAGTACTGCCAAGTGTGAAGATCGGGCGTCACGCCCAGCTCAGCAATGTCGTCATCGACCATGGCGTGGTCATTCCGGAAGGACTGATTGTAGGAGAAGACCCAGAACTGGATGCCAAACGTTTCCGCCGCACTGAAAACGGCATTTGCCTTATCACCCAATCGATGATCGACAAGCTGGACCTGTAGAGCCCATGAATGTCCTTTCGGTTTCATCCGAAATCTATCCCCTGATCAAGACCGGAGGGCTCGCCGACGTTGTTGGCGCACTCCCCATCGCGCTGGAAGCCCATGGCGTCACGACGCGCACATTGATACCCGGATATCCGGCGGTGAAAGCCGCCGTGACGGATCCCGTCAAATGCTTCGAATTTACCGATCTGCTCGGCGAAAAAGCCGATGTGCTCGAAGTGCGGCATGAGGGACTGAACCTCCTCATTCTTGACGCGCCCGCCTATTACGAGCGCTCCGGCGGCCCCTATCTCGACCAGACCGGCAAGGACTATTCTGACAACTGGAAACGCTTCGCGGCGCTTTCCCTGGCCGCCGCCCGCATCGCCGCCGGCGCGCTTCCCGGTTGGCGGCCGGATATGGTGCATGCCCATGACTGGCAGGCCGCAATGGCGCCGGTCTATATGCGTTATGCCGAAACGCCCGAGATTCCGAGCCTTCTCACCATCCACAACATCGCCTTTCAGGGCCAGTTCGGCGCGAATATCTTCAGCAAGCTTGGCCTCCCCGCCCATGCCTTCGGCATGGAAGGCATCGAGTATTACAACGATGTGAGCTTCCTGAAGGGCGGCCTGCAGACGGCAACGGCGCTCAGCACCGTCAGCCCGTCCTATGCCGAGGAAATCCTCACCCCGCAATTCGGCATGGGCTTGCACGGCGTCATCGGCAGCCGCGCCCATGTGCTGCACGGCATCGTCAACGGCATCGATGCCGACGTCTGGAACCCGGCCACCGATCACCTGATTCACGACAATTATTCAGCCGCCAATCTCAAGAACCGTGCGCTGAACAAGAAGGCGGTCGCCGAACATTTCCGCATCGACGATGATGACAGCCCGCTTTTCTGCATCATCTCCCGCCTCACCTGGCAAAAGGGTATCGACCTCATGGCGGAAGCCGTGGACGAGATCGTTTCCCTTGGCGGTCGCCTCGTGGTGCTGGGCGCGGGGGAAGTGGCGCTGGAGGGCGCGCTTCTGGCGGCGGCGTCCCGCCACCATGGCCGCGTCGGTGTCGCTATCGGTTATAACGAGCCACTCTCGCACCTGATGCAGGCGGGCTGCGATGCGATCATCATTCCCTCTCGTTTCGAACCCTGCGGCCTCACCCAGCTTTACGCGCTGCGTTACGGCTGCATTCCGGTCGTCGCCCGCACCGGCGGTCTTGCCGATACCGTGATCGACGCCAACCATGCCGCCATCGCCAATAAATCGGCGACCGGCGTGCAATTTTCACCCGTCACGCTCGATGGTCTGAAACAGGCGATCCGCCGGGCCGTCCGTTATTACCACGACCCGAAACTGTGGACACAAATGCAGAAACTCGGAATGAAATCCGATGTTTCCTGGGAAAAGAGCGCCGGTCTTTACGCCGCGCTTTACAGCCAGCTTATTTCGAAAGGCCATTGAAACAATGATCAAGACCGTTCAGACGAAGCCCTATCAGGACCAGAAGCCGGGCACTTCAGGCCTGCGCAAGAAGGTGCCGGTCTTCGCCCAGGAAAATTACGCCGAGAACTTCATCCAGTCGATCTTCGACGCGCTTGAAGGCTTTGAAGGACAGACGCTGGTGATCGGCGGCGACGGCCGCTATTACAACCGCGAAGTCATCCAGAAGGCGATCAAAATGGCTGCCGCCGCCGGTTTCGGCAAGGTGCTGGTTGGTCAGGGCGGCATTCTCTCCACGCCGGCCGCCTCCAACATCATCCGCAAATACAAGGCCTTCGGCGGCATCGTTCTTTCCGCCAGCCATAATCCCGGCGGCCCGAACGAAGATTTCGGCATCAAATACAATATCGGCAATGGCGGCCCCGCGCCGGAAAAGATCACGGACGCGATCTTTGCCCGCTCGAAGGTCATCGACAGCTACAAGATTTCCGATGCCGCCGATATCGACCTCGACAAGATCGGCAGCTTCAAGGTGGATGAGCTGACAGTCGAGGTGATAGACCCGGTCACAGACTATGCCACCCTGATGGAAGAACTTTTCGATTTCGACGCCATCCGTGCGCTCATCGCTGGCGGCTTCAGGGTCGTCATCGACTCCATGAGCGCTGTCACCGGCCCCTATGCGGTGGAAATCCTCGAAAAGCGTCTCGGCGCGCCGAAAGGCTCCGTCCGCAATGCAACGCCGCTGCCGGATTTCGGCGGCCACCATCCAGACCCGAACCTTGTCCACGCCAAGGAGCTTTATGACGATGTGATGAGCCCGCAAGGCCCCGATTTCGGCGCGGCTTCCGATGGCGATGGCGACCGCAACATGGTTGTCGGCAAGGGCATGTTCGTCACCCCATCAGACAGTCTGGCGATCATCGCCGCCAATGCCAAACTGGCGCCCGGTTATGCCGCCGGCATTTCCGGCATCGCCCGCTCCATGCCGACCAGTGCGGCAGCGGACCGTGTCGCCGAAAAACTCGGCCTTGGCATGTATGAAACGCCGACCGGCTGGAAATTCTTCGGCAATCTCATGGATGCTGGCAAGGTAACGATTTGCGGCGAGGAAAGCTTCGGCACGGGCTCCAACCATGTGCGAGAAAAGGATGGCCTTTGGGCCGTGCTCTACTGGCTGAACATTGTCGCCGCCCGCAAGGAAAGTGTGAAGGACATCGTCACCAAGCACTGGGCCGAATATGGCCGCAACTATTATTCCCGCCATGACTATGAGGAAGTGGATTCGGATGCGGCGAACACGCTGGTCGCCACCCTGCGCGAAAAACTCGCCACACTTCCCGGCACCAGCTATGGCAATCTGAAGGTCGCGGCGGCGGATGATTTTGCCTATCACGATCCGGTCGATCAGTCGGTCAGCAAAAATCAGGGCATCCGCATCCTGTTCGAAGGCGGTTCGCGCATCGTGCTTCGCCTCTCCGGCACGGGTACTGCGGGCGCCACGCTTCGCCTCTATGTCGAGCGTTACGAGCCGGATGCGGCCCGCCACGGTATCGAAACCCAGGAGGCGCTTGCCGACCTGATTTCCGTTGCCGATACCATCGCCGGCATCAAGGCTCATACCGGCCGCAACGCACCGAGCGTTATTACGTAAGGGCTTGCCGCCCGCTCATGAGGGACGCACTGAAAGCGTCCCTCACTCGGCCTTGCCTCCCTGTTCCATTCTGGAAGAGAAACACCATTTCCCGGAGAGACCGACCATGCAGACACCTTCCGTTTTCCCCAAAGGCGCAATCCAGACGGAAAACGGAACGGAATTCACGGTCTACTCCCGGCACGCCTCGCAGATCGATCTCTGCCTTTTCGATACGAAGGGCGAAAAAGAAACGGCGCGTTTGCCGATGGCGCGCGGTGAAGATGACGTTCACCGGTTGACCGTCTCCGACGCGGGCCCCGGCACGCGATACGGCTTTCGCACTCACGGCATTTACGCCCCTGAACACGGCCTCTGGTTCGATCCTGCGAAACTGCTGCTCGACCCCTATGCCACGGAGATCGACCGCCCCTTCCGGCACGACCCCGCGCTTTACGCCTTTGGTGCGGAGACCGGCGGGATCATGCCGAAAACGATCCTTTCGCAATATGAGCCGGTCAGGCGTCAACCGCCGCTTTTTGCCGAAGGCGGGCTGATTTACGAACTCGCCGTCAAATCCTTTACCCGGCTGCATCCTGAAGTGCCGGAAGAGATCAGGGGCACCGTTGCCGCACTTGCGCATCCCGCCATTGTCGCGCACCTGAAAAAAATCGGCGTCGATGCGGTGGAGTTGATGCCGATCACCGCATGGATCGATGAGCGCCACCTGCCGCCGCTCGGCCTTTCCAATGCCTGGGGTTATAATCCCGTCGGTTTCATGGCACTCGATCCGCGCCTCTGCCCTGGCGGCGTGCGGGAATTGCGCGATACGGTTGCGGCACTGCATGCGCAAGGCATCGGCGTCGTTCTCGACCTGGTCTTCAACCATACCGGCGAAAGCGATATCGAAGGCTCGATCCTGTCGCTGCGCGGGCTCGATAACCTCACCGCCTTCCGCCACCCGCCGGGAAAGCCGGGCGTGCTGGTCAACGACACCGGCACCGGCAACACGGTTGCCTGCGACCACCCCTATGTTCGCCAGCTCATCATCGATTCGCTGCGGCATTTCGTTCTCAATGCCGGCGTGGATGGCTTCCGTTTCGATCTTGCGCCGGTGCTCGGGAGGACGGCCGCGGGTTTCGACATGGTGAGCGAGACGCTGGCCGCGATGCATTCGGACTCGGTGCTTTACGACCGCCTGCTGATCGCCGAACCCTGGGATATCGGCCCCGGCGGTTATCAGCTCGGCAATTTCCCAGAAAGTTTCCTGGAATGGAACGACCGCGCCCGCGATGACATGCGCCGTTTCTGGCGTGGAGATGCTGGCACGACGGGGGCGCTGGCCAATGCCCTGTCCGGCTCCTCGCCGATCTTTTCCCGCCATGGCCGCCTGAAAAGCCGCAGCGTCAATTTCCTTGCCGCCCATGATGGTTTCACCCTGTTCGATCTCGTCAGCCACGAACACAAGCACAATGAAAAAAACGGCGAGAACAATCGCGACGGGCATAACGACAACCATTCCTGGAACAATGGTTTCGAGGGATTGACCGACGATCCCGCCATTGTCGCCGCTCGCCTTGCGGATGTAAAAGCGCTGCTTTCCACGCTTTTTGTCAGCCGCGGCACCCTGATGTTGACGGCGGGTGACGAGGGCGGCCGCAGTCAGCAGGGCAACAACAACGCCTATTGCCAGGACAATGACATCAACTGGGTCGAATGGTCTTCGCTTGTCCCCGAACTGATCGATCACACGGCATTTCTCGCAGCGCTTCGCAAACGCTTCGGCGTCTTTTCCGAGACCGGCTTCTTTTCCGGCAGCGGCGATGTGACATGGCTTGCTCCGGGCGGGGAGCCCATGACGATTGCGGACTGGGAAAGCCCGAATGGACCCGCCTTCGCCATGGTGCTTTCAACGTCGGACCGGGAAACGGGCGACGAGGTCGAGCTTGCGGTTCTCATCAATCGCGGTCGCGAGGTCGTTCCTTTCACGCTGCCCGGCGATGGCTGGCATGCGATCGGCACGGATTTCGGCAATCCCGCCTTCCTGCCCGCCCGTTCCGTGGTGTTTTATCTGCGCAGTTGATCCCTTCGCGTCGCCAGCCGTATAAGTCCCTGGAAACAATGCGGACGAGGTAACATGACAAAAGAAATTGCGCTGGCGGAGATGAAAAATCTGGTCGGCACGGAAATGGGCGTTTCCGACTGGATCACCGTCGACCAGACGATGATAAACGCCTTCGGGAAAGCGACACTGGATGAACAGTTCATCCATATGGACCCTGAGCGCGCCCGTGCTGAAAGCCCTTTTGGCGGCACCATCGCACATGGGTTCCTGACGCTGTCGCTGCTTTCGGCGCTGAATTACGACGCCCTGCCCCGTATTCGCGAACAGACCATGGGCATCAATTACGGCTTCGATACCGTCCGTTTCGTGACGCCGGTCAAAAGCGGTGCGCGGGTGCGCGGCCGCTTCACGCTGGCGGAAGCGCGTTTTCGCGGTGCGGCCATGCTGATGACAACTTATGACGTGACGGTGGAAATCGAAAACGAAAAAAAGTCGGCGCTTACCGCCCGCTGGACCACCATCAGCCAGTTCAACCCGGAGGACAGGCCGCAAGACGCCTGAAACCACCGCAACGGAGAGACGGCATGCATGACGAAGCCGTAAGGAATGCCTTTCTTTCGCAGGCAAGAGCCTGCGACAGCCTCGGCTCGCCCTTTACCGCACGGCTCTGCCGTGCCATGGCAGCAAGGCTCGACAGGCAAACCGAGATAGGCGAGCGCATTTTATCCTGGCCCGGTGATGTCGGCCCCTCGGGCGATTCCGTTCCCCTGCGGCTGGCGGGCGCCCTGCATGCGCTCGCCATCGAGGAAAAGATCGCGCCGCTTGCCGATATTGCGCCGGAAGACGAAGAAGCGCTCTGGCAGGCCTGCGCCAGCGCCCTTCGTTTTCATTCGCCCTTCATCCTCGCAAGGTTGAAATCACCGCCGCAGACCAACGAGGTTCGCCGTTCCGCCGTTCTGCTGCCGGGCTTTCTTTCGATCGCGGCACTGACCGGCAAGCCGCTGGTGCTGTCGGAGGTGGGAGCGAGCGCCGGGCTCAACCTGCAATTCGACCGTTACCGATATCGCCTCGGCGGCCTCACCTGGGGTGAACGATCCGATGTTTTCCTGTCGCCGGAATGGCGCGGCAACACCCCGCCGGATGGCCGGATCGAGGTTATCGAGCGTGCCGGAGGCGACCTCAACCCGCTCGACCCGTCATCCGCCGAAGATCGCCTGCGGCTGATGTCCTATGTCTGGGCCGATCAGACAGACAGGCTGCAGCGAACCGCCGCCGCCCTGCGGATAGCCGTAGAACATGGTCTGCATGTCGAGAAGGTGGACGCGGTCGACTGGCTGAAACGCCGCCTTGCCAGGCAATATCCGGGTGCTGCCCACGTCGTCTATCACTCAGTCGCCTGGCAATATCTGCCCGATGCGTTGAAGGAGGCCGGCGAGGCTGTAATTAGCGAAGCCGGAGCCCGCGCTACGCCGGATGCCCCGCTTGCCCGGCTGCAAATGGAGGCAGACGCGACGCCGGGCAGCGCCGCCATTACCCTTCAGATCTGGCCGACCGGCGAGAAGCAGGAAATCGGCCGGGCCGATTTCCATGGGCGATGGGTGGAATGGCGAGGCTGGATGGCGGGTTAAACCGCCACGTCCTCGGCCGCCTCCTGCAATAGCCCGCCGACATATTCGGCAAAGGAACGCCAGCATTCCACCCGGAACGTATCGTCCGCCGTGCGCAGCAGCACCACTTCCGCCTTACCGAAAACCGTGCGTGAGCAGGCGCCCACCGGGAACCGTGCCGGAGACAGGTCCTGCGGGCAGCCGGCATTGAGTGCTGCTTCCGCGCCTGGGCCGGAGACGATGACGGCCGTGTTGCGGTGGGAAACATCGGTTGCGGAAAACAGCCCGGAGACGCCGGCAAGCGCAGCCATCAGGTCGCTTTCACCCTGATCGATCACCAGCCATTCATCCGGGCCAAGCCATAGAGCCGAGCGCAGACCCGACGTGACGGAGCCTTTCGGGCTGGTGGGCAGAGCAAGGCCGAGTGCCTCCGAGAGCGCCGGTACGGCACTTTCCCGCGCCCGCAGCGACAGCCGCGAGGCGGAGGCGGCGGTTTTCAGCGAAACGAAAGGCGAGCCGCCGTGAAAATCCTCAAGCACGGATTTGCGTTTTGCGTGCAGCATGTCAGCCATTGAGACGGACTCCTTCCTTGTCGAGGAAGACCATGTCGGTCACTTCGACGGCAATGGTTTTATCGGCAAGCGGAATATAAAGCGTTTCACCCATGCGCGCCCTGCCATCCGCCACCAGCGCAAAGGCGATGGAGTGGCCGAGATTTTCCGACCAGTAGGCCGAAGTGACATGGCCGAGCATGGTCATCGGCTTCGGCTGGTTCGGATCGGCAACGATCTGTCCGCCTTCGTCAGGCACGGTCAGTCGGTCTTTCGTCTTCAGACCGACGAGCTGCTTGCGGCCGGTGCGCGTCAGGTCAATGCGTTTCAGGCCGCGAATGCCGACGAAATCCGTCTTCTTCTTGGAAACGGCCCAGGCAAGCCCGGCATCGTCAGGGGTCACCGTACCGTCCGTGTCCTGACCGACGATGATATAGCCCTTTTCCGCACGCAGGATATGCATGGTCTCGGTGCCGTAAAGGCAGCCGCCCACGGCTTCCGCCCTTTCGCGGATCGCCGACCAGACGGCTGCGCCATAATCGGCGGGCACATTGATTTCGAAACCGAGTTCGCCGGTGAAGGAGACGCGGAAAAGCCGCGTCGGCACGCCGCAGAACTTGCCCTCGGCCACCGCCATATGCGGGAAGGCTTCCGGCGACAGGTCGATGCCCTCGACGAAGGGCGCGATAACCTCGCGCGCCTTCGGCCCCTGCACGGCAATGACAGCCCATTGCTCGGTGGCCGAGGTGAGCCAGACATTAAGATCGGGGAATTCGGTCTGAAGATAATCTTCCATATGCTGGAGAACGCGCGGCGCGCCGCCCGTCGTCGTCGTGACATGGAAACGGTCCTCGGCCAGACGCCCGACGACGCCGTCATCGTAAACGAAGCCGTCTTCGCGCGTCATGATACCATAACGGCACCGGCCGGGTTTCAGCGTATCCCAAGCATTGGTGTAGATGAGGTTCAGGAATTTCGCCGCATCCGGGCCGACCACCTCGATCTTGCCGAGTGTGGAGGCATCGAACACGCCCACGCTTGTCCGCACCGTCTTGCATTCGCGGTTGATCGCCTCATGCATGTCCTCACCCGCACGCGGGAAGAACCACGCGCGTTTCCAGTTGCCGACATCTTCGAACACCGCACCCGCCGCCAGCTCTTCCTCGTGCATCGGCGTCTTGCGGGTGGGGTCAAACAGCGCACCGCGCGAATGGTTGATGAGCGTGCCGAAGGTCACCGGCGTATAGGGCTGGCGGAAGGTGGTGAGACCGACCTTGGGCAAATCCCGGCCGAGCGCTTCCGATGCGATGGCGAGGCCATGCATGTTCGACATCTTGCCCTGATCGGACGCCATGCCATTGGTGGTGAAGCGCTTGATGTGTTCGACGGAATGCATGCCCTCGCGCACGGCAAGGCGGATATCCTTGGCGCAGACATCGTGCTGGAAATCGATGAAGGCCTTGACGCCGGTGCCCTCGCCTGCGCCTTCGGCCGCACCGATCATGCCGCCCGTCCATGCCCGGGCATTTTCGCCGGAGAATTCCACCGAACCGCCGCCAGCAGCTGCCGCTTCGGCAATGATCGCGGAAAGATCGTCCGTGCCGTTGCAGGCGCCGATGGAAACGCAGTTCTGCACATGGATATCAGGCAGGAAACGCTGGTTGGCCGCGTCGAACTTCAGCTTGCCGCGCGATTGCGAGAAGAGATGCACCGACGGTGTCCAGCCGGCGGAAACCAAAAGCGCATCGATGGCGATCTTGCGCTTGTTGGAGCCGCCATTGCGGCCAACGGTCATGGAAGACACGCGCAGGCGGCCGGCGGTGTTGTAGACGCTGTGGCCCGCCAGCACCTCGATGCCGAGCGCGCGCGCCTCGTCCAGCAGACGCTGGTCCGGATTTTCGCGGCAATCGACGATGGCGGCGATCTTCACGCCCGCCTTCTTCAGGTCGAAGGCCGTCTCATAGGCCGAATCATGCGCAGTGTAGACACCGACATTGTGACCGACGGCGACGCCGTACTGGTTGAGATAGGTGCGGGCCGCCGAAGCCAGCATGATGCCGGGGCGATCATTATTGGCGAAAACCATGTGGCGCTCGATCGCGCCTGCCGCGAGCACGACCTTCTTGGCGCGCACCTGCCACAGCCGCTCACGCGGCTGGTGTCTGGCGGGCGTGGCGAGATGATCGGTGACGCGCTGCGCCAGCGCCACGAAATTGTGGTTGTAGTAACCGAAGGCCGTCGTGCGGGTCAGAACCCGGACGTTGGGCATGGATTGCAGTTCGGCAAGAACCTTCTGCGCCCACTCGTAGCCGGGCAGGCCGTCGATCACCGCACCGGTGTCGAAGCGCAGCGCGCCGCCGACTTCGGCATTTTCATCCACCAGAATGACGCTGGCACCGGTTTTTGCCGCGGCAAGCGCCGCCGTCAGGCCGGCGACGCCGGCGCCGGCCACCAGCACGTCGCAATGGGCATAACGGCCGGAATAATGATCCGCATCCGGCTCGCTCGGCGCTTTTCCGAGACCAGCGGCGCGGCGGATCAGCGGTTCGTAAATCTTATGCCAGGCGGCCTTCGGCCACATGAAGGTCTTATAATAAAAGCCCGCTGCGAACATCGGCGAGAGAAGATCGTTGACGGCGCTCAGATCGAAGGAGAGTGACGGGAAACGGTTCTGCGAGGCGATGATCGCGCCGTCGAAGACTTCCTGCACCGTGGCGCGCACGTTGGGTTGCTTGCGCAGGCTGTCGCGGGAGACGTCGATCAACGCGTTCGGCTCTTCCGGCCCAGCGGACAGGAAACCGCGCGGGCGGTGATATTTGAACGAGCGGCCGATCAGATGCACGCCATTGGCCAGCAACGCCGACGCGACGGTATCGCCTTCCAACGCCGGATAGATCTTGCCGTCGAAGGTGAAACGGGCGGTTCTGGCCGGGGTCAGCCGGCCGGCACCCTTTATACGATAATCGCCGCTCATTGCCCGGCTCCCTTTTCTGCGGAAAGGACCGTCTCAGTATCCGGTTTCGGTTCACCCGCCCTGTAGGTCATCAAGAACTTGTCGCTGACTGAATCGCGGGCGGCGTTGAAGAAGCGGCCGCAGCCGTGAATGTGACGCCAGCGCTCGAAAACAAGGCCCTTGTCATTGTCGCGAATGAAGAAATATTCCGCGAAGGCCTCATCGGAGATATCGGCAATGTTTGTCGGACGCGCGATATGGGCTTCGCCCGACCAGCGGAATTCCAGTTCGGAACGGTCTTCCCCGCAATAGGGGCAATGGATCAGAAGCATCGTCGCTCCACCTAGAGAGAGTTTTCCGGAAGTATGGTTCCGGCGGGTTGGTCACACAGCCGCTTTCCCATGGCTACGAAAGGGGAAAGCCGCTTTAAAAGCTGCTCGAAATTATCGAAGGGACGCAGCGCCGAGGCCCGGCCCATATTGACGATGGCGACCGCCATCATGTCGGTATCGATCGCGAAAGGGTAATCCTGCTCGCCATCCTCCTTCTCGCCGACAAAATAAACCATCTTGTTTGCAAGACTGGGAGCACAGAGAAGCAGGCCTTTTTCCGCCGCGAACGGCCAGTCTTTCTCGCCCTGCATCTTCGCAATCTTCTGACTGCGAAAATCCCTGGCCTCGGGAATGACGCTGCCGGCGGGCACGGCCGCAACCGCGCCTGATATGTTGATCGCAAGCATGGCCGCCGCCAGCATCAATGCGCCACCGCGGCAGCGGCAGCCTCATCGATCAGGCGGCCGGTACGGAACCGGTCGAGCGTCAGCCCGGCCGCGAGGCGATGCGGTTCACCGCGGGCGATGAGATGCGCGAAGAGATTGGCCGAACCCGGCGTCGCCTTGAAGCCACCCGTGCCCCAACCGCAATTGACGAAGAGGTTTTGCACCGGCGTCACGCTCTGGATGGCGGAGCGGTCGGGTGTGTTGTCGGTGATGCCGCCCCATTGGCGCATCATCTTGACACGGCGGAAAATCGGGAAGAGTTCGCAGATGGCGTCGAGCGTATGGGTGATGATCTGCAAACCACCGGTCTGGGAATAGGAATTATACTGGTCGGTGCCGGCACCGATCACCAGCTCGCCCTTGTCGGACTGCGAAATATAGGCATGCACCGTGTTGGACATGACCACGCAGGGGAAGATCGGCTTCAGCGGCTCCGACACCAGTGCCTGTAACGGATTGGAATGCAGGGGAACGCGGACGTCAGCCATTTTCATGATGACGGAGGAGTGGCCGGCGGCGGAAACCCCGATTTTTTTCGCGCCGATGAAACCGCGATTGGTCTCCACACCCGTCACCGCTCCGTCCGGCCCACGGCGAATACCCGTGACCTCGCAGTTCTGGATGATGTGCACGCCGCGGTCGGAGGCCGCACGGGCATAACCCCAGGCCACCGCATCGTGGCGAGCCGTGCCGCCGCGGCGCTGGAGCGCTGCGCCATTGATCGGATACCGCGCATTGCCTGAGATATCGAGCGGCGGGCAATAGGCTTTCGCCTGCTCCGGCGTCAGCCATTCATTGTCGATGCCATAAAGACGGTTGGCATTGATATGGCGGCTGAAGGACTGCCGGTCGTGAATATTGTGCGACAGCATCATCACGCCGCGCGCCGAATACATGACGTTGTAATTGAGATCCTGGCTCAGGCCTTCCCACAGTTTCAGGGAATGCTCGTAAATATCCATGCTCTCTTCATAGAGATAGTTGGAGCGGATGATGGTGGTGTTGCGGCCCGTATTGCCGCCGCCAAGCCAGCCTTTTTCCAAAACTGCGACATTGGTAATGCCGTGTTCCTTGGCAAGGTAATAGGCCGCTCCGAGACCATGTCCGCCACCACCGATGATGATGACATCATAGTCCTTGCGCGGTTCGGGCGAGGCCCATTGCGCATCCCACCCTTTGTGACCCCTGAGCGCCTCACGCGCCACGGCAAAAACGGAATATTTGCGCATTCGCAATCTGCTCCTCAAGAACCGGCCAGAGGCCGTAAAGATAGTCCCGGCCCATATCATACACATGGCAAATCGGGAGGGGAGGCAATATTCATTTTGCGACGTCGCAATGATTTTGTTTCGACATTGCGGGACGAACGCGGGACAGCCCGTATTTTGCAGGCGGATTATGCGCTACCGGCTGGACTTGGCGCAAATGATCTGTTATTGCACGTCACCAATCGCCCAGCTGGACAGCCGGACGAACCATTTTTCGTTTGCGTGCGAATGCCTTTATTCTCACAGCAAGATAACCAAACTAAAGGAACGGGTTTAACGTGCAGGTACTAGTCCGCGACAATAACGTTGATCAGGCGCTTCGCGCCCTCAAGAAAAAGATGCAGCGCGAAGGCATTTTCCGTGAAATGAAAATGCGCGATTATTACGAAAAGCCCTCCCAGAAGCGCGCCCGCGAAAAGGCTGAAGCCGTTCGCCGCGTTCGCAAGCTGGCACGCAAGCGTGCACAGCGCGAAGGTCTGGTTGCAGGCCCCCGCGCAGGCCGTTAATAGGCCGTCTTTTGGACGTTTTTGAATGCTTGTTGGGCGGGGGCGATCAATTCGCCGCCGCTTTTTGTGTTTGTGGCCGGAGAATGTTCTTGAGAACGATCGTGAGACCGGCCTGCGAGGGAACCCACACCGAATGATCGCTGTCGACGCCTGTGTTGTGAAAAACGCCGATGCCTCTGCGCGCCGGTTGCCACTGAAAAACAACAGAGGGTTCCGCGCTTCTCTGGTCGTCTGCACCATCCTTGCCGGTCTTTCCGGCTGTGCGACATCCAACCAGACGGAAGATGTGTTCCGGATCGACCGCGCCCAGGGCTCGCAGGAAAACATCGCCTCGCTTACCTCGGTCATCAACGCCAATCCGCAGGACCCTGAAGGTTACAATGTTCGCGGTTCGGCCTACGGCCGCGCCGGCGATTCGCGCCGCGCCATCGAGGATTTCAACAAGGCGCTGCAGCTGAACCCGCGCTTCTACCAGGCCTATGCCAACCGCGCGCTGGTTTACCGCAATAGCGGCCAGCAGCAGCAGGCCCTTCAGGACTACAACGCTGCCCTGCAGATCAATCCGAGCTACGATGTGGCGCTCATCGGCCGTGGCAATCTTTACCGCCAGTCCGGCCGCGTGAACGAAGCCTTCAACGATTTCTCCCGCGCCATCGAGCTGGAAACAACCGACGGGCGCGCCTGGCACAATCGTGGCCTGATCTACCAACTGCGCAACCAGCATGCCCAGGCCATCGAGGACTTCTCCAAGGCGATCTCGCTGTCATCGACGTCGCCCGAGCCCTATAATGGCCGCGGCCTTTCTTATGTCGCGCTGAACGACGATGAAAACGCCTTCGCCGATTTCAACCACGCGATTTCGCTTGATGGTAATGTGGCGGAATCCTGGGCCAACCAGGCGCTGGTCTATGAGCGCCGCGGTGAGATGGCCAAGGCTGCCAAGTCCTATGCGCATGCGGCGCGACTCGATCCTAAATATAAGCCCGCACTGGATGGCGTTGCCCGCACGCGCGGCGCCGCTAGCGCCTCCTGAGGCGTACGGAACCAACAAAAAGCCGGCTGGTTTATAACCCGCCGGCTTTTTTTATTAAAGAAAAAGAACCATCAATGGCTGTCGCGGCGTGCCTCGGGCGTGGCGTCCCCCGCCCACAATTCAGCCTGCACGGCGTTTTGAAATTCCATGACCTCGCGCCGCATGGCGGCGTCCTCATAGCCAAGCGCCGTCAAACGGGCGGCCAGTTCACGGCACTCCCTGCGCCAGAAATCATTCGCCTCCACACCATGCAGCCGGTCGAGCATGGTTGCACATCGTTTTACGTCGGCAATGCGGTTCTTTGCCGGAAAGGCGATTACTTCTGAACTCGTCGTCACGCGGGCACCCTGCTCTTCGAGGAATCAATACCGACTTTTTAAAGGCGAGATGGTTAACGAAGTCTGCAGAGCGTGACAGACAACCCGCAAGGGCCGACCGCAGCACGGTTCTGGCGCTTCCAGACGCAGGAGCCGGTGTCGTCAGGCAGGCCTGATCGGCGCGAATCGGCAGTTATGGAGGAATTTACCAATCCAGATTACCGAAATTTCATGCCGCAACCGTTAGAAGAACTATATATGTGTGTTGAAACAGCACCGGTCTCATCGTATATTTCTTGCAAAGAAAAAAAATGCCGCAGCGCAGTCAAAAATGGAGAAATCGTTCTCGGGAGGAGAGCACCATGTATGCACCTCGTGTCTTTTTCAGCATGATCGGTGCATTGCTTGCCTTTGCGGTTGGCACGTATTTCATCCACGGATCATTCTATACCGCATTCATCCAGACGCTCATCTGTGCAGTCATTCTGCAAATCGGCTATTTTATTGGAATTCTGGTTCTCGTCGCCCGAGAAAAACGGCGGATGCGGGAAACCTTTTCGCGTGATCGCAGCGCCGAGACCATGGCGGCGGAACCGGCAAAAAGCGCCCCGCCGCACGGCGCCAAACTCACCGATATGTAAGCTTTTACGCAGCTTCTTTTATTGCGCCGCAAAAAATCGCTTGCATCCATACGCCTGACACTTTCTGCTGGGCAAATCCTGACGGTTGATCAAAGCAGAAGGACACCACATGGTGAGCGGTTCACAGCCCATTTGCGTCATCATCGCTGCGAAAAACGCATCTGAAACCATCGATATCGCCATTCGCTCCGCCCTTGCGGAGCCCGAGGTCGGGGAAGTCGTGGTTATCGACGATGGCTCCACCGACACGACAAGCGACGTGGCGCATGCGGCGGATGATGGCACAGGCCGTTTGCGGGTCGTGCGGTTCGATGTGAATCGCGGTCCTTCGGCCGCGCGCAACCACGCGATTTCGATTTCATCTGCCCCGCTCATCAGCATTCTCGATGCGGACGACTTCTTCTTCAGGGGTCGCTTCACTGCCATGCTGACCGATGACGACTGGGATCTCGTGGCTGACAATATCGCTTTCATCCAGCAATCGGTTTCCGGCGCTTCCTCCATGCAGCCGGCCCGTTTCGAGCCGCAGGCGCGGTTTTTATCGCTCACGGAATTCGTCGAGGGCAATATTTCCAGGCCCGGCGTGGAGCGCGGAGAAACCGGATTTCTGAAACCGGTGATACGCCGCTCTTTTCTCGACAAACATGCGCTGCGTTATGACGAGGCTCTGAGGCTTGGCGAAGATTACGAGCTTTACGTGCGGGCGCTGGCCGCCGGCGCGCGCTACAAGGTCATCCACCATTGCGGTTACGGCGCGATCGTGCGCGGCAACTCGCTGAGCGGCCGCCATCGCACCGAAGATCTTCGCCGCTTATACGAGGCGGACAAAGCCATTCTCGCTGGTTGCCGGCTTTCGGCGGAGGAAACGGCGATCCTGCGCGAACATGAAAAACATATCCGCGCCAAATTCGAGCTTCGCCATTTTCTCGATACGAAAAAGCAGAAAGGCATAGGCGGCGCGTTAAGCCACGCCCTTGCGCGCCTCCCCGCCCTGCCCGCCATCATGCGCGGCATCTGGAGCGACAAGACTGCCCGCTTCCGCAAATCGCCACCGGTGCGTGATGTGCGTTATCTGCTGGACGGCACGCCGGTTTCGTAAGGGAAAAGGCGACCTCCGCCAATTTCTCGCCGTCATCCTCGGGCTTGTCCCGAGGATTTACTCACGTATCGTATGATCGGTCGGTTGCAGATGCTCGGGACAGGCCCGAGCATGACAATAGAGACCCTAGAGGATGGCATCCTCATGCGAAGGCGGCAGAAAACTCCCTGCCGCATCCACTCTTCGCCCTCAGAGATAATCCCGCTTCACCGTTTCCAGAACGGCGGCGAAACGCTCCTTGCGCTCTTCCAGCCGGCCATCCGGGCTGAGACGCGGCTCCGCGCGACTTGCCTGCCAGAGCGCCAGCGTGGAAGGCGCGGCCAGCACCTGCTTGGCCAATTTGCGCAATGACCGGGACTGCGTTTCCTGCGGCCGGACCAGCACGTCACCCTCATGCGCCGGACCTTCATGCACCGGAACGGAACCGGCCTCGGCAATGACGGGGCCGGGCGGCGGCGGGAAGCTCATACCCCAGAAGCGCGAGCCCTTTTTCGCCGCCTCGGCGCGGGTCGAAACCGGCACATAGCGCGGCTGATAGTCGACACCGACGCTGCCGGCCCAATCGCTCCATTTGAAGCTGTTGATCGACGGCGAGGTGCTGACCGCAACCCACGGCACGCGGAAGGCATCGGCAAGGATTGCACCATGCATGGATTCAGCCACGATGAATTCCGACTGGGCAATGGCGCGGATGACCGCTTTCGCCTCGCCGCGCGGGTCGAGATAGGTGAGGCCTGCCGGCTCGCAGACCGTTTCCCACATGCCGAATTCCGCCGATTCCCAGTGCGGAACAAAGGTCTTCTTGTAGAGTTTCGGCAGGTCTTTGAAATCGGGCATCTCGGTGACCATGACGGCGGGATCGACAATGCCTTTTTCGGGCGCGAGCCCGAGCTTGGCGGCAGTTTTTTCGCCGCGCACGCAGCGAATGTCCCAGAATTCGGTGCTGGTATCCGGCACCGCGCCGTAACCATAACCGCTGCCGATCACCAGCTTGCGCTGTTTTCCCGGCAAAAGAACATCGTTCAGGACAGTGCCGACTCCGACGAGCATGACATCGTCATGCACATCGCGCAGGCCCGGAAGCAGAAAGTCCCACAGCCACAGATTGAGATCGTCACCGAAATTTCCGTGATGAGATTCCCAGTGGTAAGGTTTCATGAGGTCACTCCTGGGTGAAAAACATATAAATTCTTGCGGGCGAGAATTCGCTCATCGCGGGCGGACGATTTTTCCGGCGCCGAGTTCGAAAGCGGCACGCAGCAGTGCCGGATCACGCATCGCCCACTTCAACAACAGTCCGAATTCGGGCGCCTTTCGCCGTTTCAAGTTGCCCGCCTGGCTCCACAGCGCCTGTTTGCGCGCCGTGTTTTTATAGGACGCAATGGAGGCGACATCGTCCGGCCGGCGTGAAAAACGCCCCTCCAGCGTATCGAGCGCCACCCAGGTATTGAACTGCTGGCGCAGGAATTCCGGCGAGGTATTGTCGATGCTGTGGAAGATATTGACGCCCATTCCGCGCATCGCACCGGCATCGTCACAGAGCAGCATCCGCTTCGATGCGAGGATGGAATCGCAGAAAAACAGCACGTCTTCCGCCGCCAGTCTGAGCGCCGGATCGAAGCGGATTTTCTCAAAAAGAGGACGGCCAATCACCATGCAGGAGAGATGCAGGAAGCTCCAGTTGCGCAGCATCACACTTGCCAGATCCGGCAGTTCGATCACCAGCGGTTTCTCGGAAAGCCGTGCCGCGCCCTCATTTTTCTCCAACTCGGAAATGGCAAAATGATAATAAAATTCGTCACTTGCCTGCATCGATGCCCAGTAGCAATCGCCGTCGTAAGTCTCTAGTGCGAAGGCCGCATTCTGCAGATGATCTGGCGTCCAGATATCGTCGGAATCGAGAAAGGCAACGTAGTCGGTGCCGCCAGGCACATGGTCGAGACCGGTGTTACGCGCGCCGCCCGGGCCGGCATTGGCCTGCTTAATGACAAGAATCCGGTCTTTCTCACCCTGCGAAAGTTCCGCAAGTTCCTGATCGATCGGGTATGGCGATTCGTCATCGACGATGACAAGATCGAAGTCTTGGTAGGTCTGCGCAAAAACCGATGCGAGTGCACGTCCCAAGACACCGTGCTGCTTTTGGTAGTAGGGAATGACGACAGTAAACCTTGCCATTGTTTCGCCCCTTGCGTTGATCAAGAAGTGTCGGGCCCGATCCTAAAAGCGGCCCCGATGGTATCGGCAACTCCCAACCGGCTTCCTCCCGCCGGCCTCCAGAAACAGGATGCTTGTATGCCCCCAGCGCCAAATGTAAAGACCATCACCACGAATGTCGGCTGGAGCGTTTTATCAAAAACAGGGACATTCGGGCTTAAATTTGTCACGGTCCCAATTCTCGCTCGTCTCCTCACGCCGGAAGAATTCGGGGTGGTGGCGGTAGGACTTACGGTTGTACAGTTCCTGACCATGATCGCCGGGGCGGGCCTGACGTCCGCCCTTATCGTCGAGAAGGAAGAGGATATGGAAACGATCCATACCGTCTTCTGGGCCAATCTCGCCATCTCCTGCACCATGGCCGCCGTCCTCTACATCTTCGCGGAATTTTTCGGTGAACTGCTGGGTGCGGTGGAAAGCGCCTATCTGCTGCGCATCATGGCATTTCTCATCCCGCTGCAGCTTGCCGGTGATGTCGCCTATTCGCTGCTGGCGCGACGGATGAATTTCAGCAAGGACGCGCTGTGGAGCATGGCATCGGAAAGCATCGCGGCCATTGTCGCGGTCGCGCTTGCTTTCATGGGTTTCGGCGTCTGGGCGCTGATCATCCAGCTTTTTGCCGCAGCCCTCATCCGGCTTGTCGGGCTTTATGCCGTTTCCCGCTATTGCCCGCGCTTCGTCATGAAACCGCGCCGACTGGTGCCGCTTCTCGGCTTCAGTTCTGGGCTGATGGGCTCGGAAATCGCCAATTTCGTTACCTTCCAGTCACCGATGGTGGTCATTGCCCGGCATCTTGGGCTGGCGGATGCCGGCGCCTATTCCGCCTCCAACCGCTTTGCCAGCATTCCCAACCAGGTGGTTCTGTCGGCTGTCATGGGTGTCCTGTTTCCCGCCTTCAGCCGCATGATGGACGATCCGCAGCGCCGGCGCGATGCGCTGATGTTCAGTACGCAGGTGCTGACCGTGCTTTTGGCACCGATGATGTTCGGCCTCTGGGCCGTGGCGGAGCCGGCCATGCTTGTCATCTTCGGGCAGAACTGGGCCTATGCCTGGCCCGTTCTCGGCCTGCTCGCCCTGTCGAAGGCCATTCTGACGCCGTGCAGCACCTTCATCCCGTATTTGAAGGGAGCAGGTTACGGCCGCGTGCTGTTCTGGTCGGCGACGATCCGCGCCATCGTCACCACCGTCGCGGTCTGGCTTGCCGCGCTTTATGGCACCCTGATCGACGCGATGGTTTGGCTCTGCATCGTCAATGCGGTAACGCTGGTCGCCTATTCCTGGGCGGTGTTCAAGGCAAGCGATACACCCTTCTTCCGCGGCCTTTATGTCAGCAGCCGGCCGATGATCGCGGCGCTGATCATGGCCGGTGCGGTGCGTTATCTGCTTCACGTTCTGGCTGAGCGCGTTCCCAATGCCACGCTTCAGGTTCTCATCGGCGCTGCCGTGGGTGGCGTCATCTATGCGGTGCTGATCCTGCTGACTGAACGGGCGCTGCTCGGGAAAATTCTCGGAATGGTCAAATCGCGGCGCATGCAGAGCGATGCAACCCAAGGTTAGTTCAATCGCAGAAAAACGCGCCTCATTTCCGCCGTTAACCGGCCTTTTCCGCGGTGATTTCCCTCACCGCGGCAGAGGCGTATGGCGGTTCTTTTTGCAGCGCAATATCACGACAAATGACAATTTCACACGCTAGGGCGATTTTTAACGATGGCCATGTTTGTAAAAATGATAGTAATTTCAAATGTTTGAATTTTTTTAGCGACAGGAATGACTGGAACGCCAGACATTCACCCGCAAAATCTAAGCTTGTGTTTTTCCCGCGTCGCCACATTTTATCCCAAAGTCGAAACCAGACTTTCCAGTGCGGGCTTAAGTTCGTTCTGGTTGCAACGCGGCGTGGGTGGACGCCGCCCAATAGGGGTGACTGATGTGACTGTCGATCAGAACCTATCCTCCCGTATCAATTTGATGCGCATATTGCTGATTTCGGGGATCGTGTTCGTGCACGTGCCGCACGATGCCGAAACCAGCCCTTTTCTCGGCCTTTACGGCTTCTTCGATTGGCTGCGCGTTTTCCTGGGCGATGCGCTCTTCCGTATCGGCGTGCCCTGCCTCAGCGCCATCTCAGGTTACCTGCTGTTTCGCCGCGGCATGAGTGAATTCAATTATCCGGCAACAATCCGCTCCAAATCGAAGACCGTGCTTTTGCCCTTCCTTCTGTGGAATGGCGCGCTGTTTGCCGCCGTATTGCTGATCCAGCTCTTCGATGTCGGCGTGGGGTATTTCCCCGATCTGTGGAATGCCAGCCCGCGCGAAATCCTCAGCCATGGTACGGCACTCGAAGAACTGCCGGTGAACGTGCCGCTTTATTTTCTGCGCGACCTTTTTGTCTGCATTCTGCTGTCGCCGGTGCTCGCATTTCTGATGCGCCGCTTCGCGCTGCCGACGCTCGCAATCCTGTTGATCATCACGGCCATGCCGGACCTGACGATCTTCATCGTGCAGAAGAAATCGATCCTCTTCAGCTTTTCGCTCGGCATTGCGCTTGCGCTGCACCGGGTCGATGTCAAGGCGCTTGATCCCTACGCCCTGCCGATCATGGTGCTAACCTTCACGGCATCCGCCATTCTTGCTACGGGTCTTTATTTCACCGGCCCGGAATTCACCTTCTGGCTCAACATGTCGCGCAATCTGCTCGCGGTCTTCGGCGCGCTTGGCTTCTGGGTGTCTTCATCGATCCTGATCCGCAGCAGGCTTGGCCAGCGGCTTGCCGAGACCGGCAGCCTCAGCTTCTGGATATTCTGCGCCCACTACCCGCTGCTGGTCATCATGTGGATGGTCTGGAACAAGGGCGGGCCGGACTTTTATCCCGCCTTCTATATCAGCGCGACATTGTCCGCCTTCGTCATCCTGATCATCAGCAACGCGCAGACACGCAAATATCTGCCCACCGTCTATTCCGTGCTCACCGGGAGCCGCAGCGGCAAACGCAAGACGGCAACTGCTTCCCCGACCAAACGGGCCTCCATAATCGGCCCGCCCACATCCGAAACGCTTTATTCGCAACGACAGAGGTGAACCAATGACAACATTTGTCACCCGCGTTCAGACACGCATTCTTCTTGCCGCAGCCCTTTCGGCCACGGCTTTCGCAATACCGATGCAGGCGCAGGAAGGCAACGGCGCGTCCTTCACCGAGAATTTCGACCAGATGGACAGAAGCTTCTGGTACGTTTCAGACGGCTGGAACAACGGCGCGCATCAAAACTGCACATGGTCGAAAAAATTGGCGACGGTGGAAAACGGCCAACTCACACTCGGTTTCGAAGAAGCCAAGGCTGGGGACCGCAAATTCGCCTGCGGCGAAATCCAGACCAAGGGCCGCTATCGTTACGGCACCTATGAAGCGCGTATGAAGGCCGCAACCGGCTCCGGACTGAACTCCGCCTTCTTCACCTACATTGGCCCGACCGACAAGAAACCGCACGACGAAATCGACTTCGAGGTTCTCGGCAAAAATACCGGCCAGGTGCAGCTCAACCAATATATCTCCGCCAAGGGCGGCAATGAGAAGCTGGTGCCGGTGGAAGGTGGAGCCGATGCCGGTTTCAACGACTATGCCTTCGTCTGGGAACCACAGCGCCTGCGTTATTACGTCAACGGCAAGCTCGTTCATGAAGTCACGGACGCAACGAAAATCCCGCAAAACGCCCAGAAGATTTTCTTCAGCCTGTGGGGCACCGATACGCTGAAGGACTGGATGGGCAAGTTTGCTTATGCCGGGCCGTCGCAGATGGTCGTTGACCGCTTCTCATTCACTGCCCTCGGCGACAAGTGCCAGTTCCCGGAAAGCATCGCCTGCGCTCTGAACTGACCGGATTTTTTGAACCAAAACCTGTGCTGCGACGTCTTTGACGCGCGAACCAACCGGAACCCTGCATGACCCATATTCTCTATCTCGCGCATGATCTGTCGGACCCCGCCATTCGCCGGCGGGTGCTGACCTTGCTCGCGGGCGGGGCGCGGGTCACGCTGGCAGGTTTCCGGCGCGGGCGGAACCAGCTGGCGGAAATCGAGGGCGTCGTGCCCGTCGTGCTTGGGGAGACCGCCGACGGGCAGTTTCTGCAGCGCATGGCGGCTGTGGCAAAAGCCAGCCTTTCGCTTGGAAAGCTCCTGAGCGGCATCCCGACACCCGACATCATTCTTGCCAGGAACCTCGAAATGCTGGCTCTGGCAAAGCGGGCCATGTCGATCTATGGCGGCCAGCCAGCACTGGTTTACGAATGTCTCGATATTCACCGCCTGCTTCTCAACAAAGGCAGGCCCGGACAGCTGCTGAATGCTGCGCAACGTTATTTCGCACGCGACGCCAAACTGCTGGTCACGAGTTCTCCGGCATTCGTGGAGCATTATTTCAAGCCCGTCTCCGGCCTTAACCTTCCCGTCCTCCTGCAGGAAAACAAGGTGCTGACGCTCGACGCCACCTTTGCCGCCACGCCGCAACCGCGCGCACCGGCCCCCGGAGAACCCTGGAAAATCGGCTGGTTCGGCGCACTCCGCTGCCGCAAATCACTCGAAATCCTCGCCGACTTTGCCCGCCGCATGGAAGGCCGGGTCGAAATCATCCTGCGTGGCCGGCCGGCCTATTCGGAGTTTACCGATTTCGATGGCTTCGTGGCCGCTGCCCCGCATTTGCACTTCCACGGACCTTACAAAAACCCCGAGGATCTAGCCGCGATCTACAACGAGGTGCAGTTCACCTGGGCGATCGACTTTTTCGAAGAAGGCCAGAATTCCAGCTGGCTGCTGCCCAATCGGCTTTATGAAGGCGGCCTTTATGGCACCCTGCCGATTGCGCTTTCCGGCACGGAAACCGCCCGATTCATCGAAAAACGCGATATCGGCTTTGTCTTGGCAAATGCAAGCCCGGACGACCTCGCCGCACTGTTCGGCCAAATGACGCCGCAAACCTATGCGAACGCCTTCGACACCCTCTCGGCAATCGACAGGAAACAATGGCTGACGGACCGCGACGATTGCCGTCAGCTGGTGCAGCACTTGTCCTCGCTTTCCAAATCCGCTTCCGGCCATGCCCGTGAAGCGCAGTTTTCAACCGTGTAGTGCGTAGGGGGCAAATTATGGAAGGTCTTGGTCATCACGGCATCAGAACGCTGATCGTCATTCCTTGCCTCAATGAGGCAAAGACGATCGAGGGGCTGCTTGTCAAATTCACCAATGCAATGCAGGGGCGTCTCTTCCGTATCGTGGTTGCCGATGGCGGCAGCACGGATGGAACCCGCGATATCGTTTCCGCCTTTGCGGCGACGGATGACCGCGTCACACTTCTCGCCAATGCGAAGCGCATCCAGAGCGCTGGCATCAACCTTGCCGTTGCCACCTTCGGCGAGGATTTCGACTATCTCATCCGCATCGACGCCCATGGCGATTATCCCGATGACTATTGCCAGCGGCTGATCGAAGATGCGGAACGCACCGGCGCGGATTCTGTCGTCGTCGCCATGGACACCATCGGCCACGGCCTGTTTCAGAAAGCGACGGCCATCGCCCAGAATTCCAAGCTCGGCAATGGCGGTTCCAAGCACCGCGAGGGTGCCAAAGGCCACTGGATCGACCATGGCCATCACGCCTTGATGCGGATTGCCGCCTTCGACGCGGTCGGCGGCTATGACGAGAGCTTCAGCCACAATGAGGATGCCGAACTGGATTTCCGCCTGCGCAAATCCGGTTTCCGTATCTGGATGACCGACAAGACCCGCATGACCTATTATCCGCGCGCCAGCGTCATGCCGCTGTTCCGGCAATATCTCGCCTATGGCCGCGGCCGCGCGAAGAACCTCCTGAAGCATCGCTCGATCCCGAAAATCCGCCAGATGATCCCGCTCGCCGTCTTGCCGGTGTTCATCTTCGCGCTGCTATCGCTCGTGCATTGGGCGGCCCTTATCCCGCTCGGCCTCTGGATCGCCGCATGTTTGGGCTATGGCTTGTGGATGGCAATAGGTCAGAAAAACCCATACGGCCCGCTCGCTGCCTTTTCGGCGATGGTGATGCATCTGGCCTGGTCCACCGGCTTCTGGCTGGAACTCCTGAAATTCCGGGGAAGAAAGGCTGTCTCATGACCGACAACACCGTCACCCGCCCAGATGATTCGAAAACCGTCGATATCGGCATTTGCACCTACAGACGCCCGGCACTTATCGCCACACTTCTGTCACTCTTCGAGCTGGACGTGCCGGAAGGCGTGAAAGTTCGGCTGATCGTTGCCGATAATGACGAGGAGCCAAGCGCCAGGGCGAGCGTCGATCGCCTGCGCGAAACCGCTCCGTTCGAGATCACCTATGTCCATTGCCCGAAATCGAATATTTCGATTGCCCGCAATGCCTGCCTGTCGGAATGCAAGGCGGATTATCTCGCCTTCATTGATGATGACGAGACCGCCCCGCCGCACTGGCTATCCGCCCTTCTGGAAAAAGCCGGCGAGACCGGTGCGGAAGCGGTTCTCGGCCCCGTAGCGGCCGTTTACCGGGACAATGCGCCGGGATGGATGAAACGCGGCGATTTCCACTCGACCGTTCCGGTCTGGGTGAATGGCGAGATCATCACCGGCTATACCTGCAACACGCTGCTCAAGATGGATGCGCCTTCGGTGAAGGGCCGGCGCTTCGCGCTGGCGCTCGGCCAGAGCGGCGGCGAAGACACCCATTTCTTCTCGCATCTTCACGCCGCCGGCGGGCGTATTGTCTTTGCGGAAGATGCCATGTTGTCCGAACCCGTGCCGGAAAATCGCGCAAGCTTCCTATGGCTTGCCAAACGCCGCTTCCGATCCGGCCAGACCCACGGCCGCGTGCTGGCGGACAGGAAACCCGGTATACGCCGCGTGGGGCAGGTGCTGAAGGCAGGTTCGAAAGTGCTTTATTGCGCGCTCTTCGCCGCCTTGAACGGTTTCAACGCCGTGCGCCGCAATCGTTATGCGCTGCGTGGCGCACTGCATATGGGCTCGATGAGCGGCGCTTTCGGCGTGCGCGAAATCCGCCAGTATGGCGCGGTGGAGGCGACCTGATGGAAAACCTTGCCTCACCGCCCGATATCAGCTTCATCATCGCCGCCTATAATGCGGCCGATACAATCGAAGCCGCCATCCACAGCGCGCTCGACCAGCAGGGTGTGACGCTGGAAGTGATCGTCGTCGACGACCGTTCCGCCGATGACACTATCCCGTTCGTTGAGGGGATTGCCGCCATTGACCCACGTGTGCGCCTGCTTGCGCTGGAAGAAAACCGCGGTCCGGGTGGTGCACGCAATGCCGGCATCGAGGCCGCGACGGGACGCTGGATCGCCGTGCTCGATTCCGACGACGTCATCCGTCCGCAGCGTTCCGCCTGCATGATGTGCCGGGCGGAGGCCGCGAATGCTGAGATCGCTGTCGATAATCTCGATGTCGTCTATACCGACGGCAGACCGATGGAGACGATGTTTCCGGAAGAGTTTCTGGAGGAACGCTCTGCCCTCACGCTCGAGGACTTCATTTCCTCCAACATCCTGTTCCGTTCCACCTTCAATTTTGGCTACATGAAGCCGATGTTCCGGCGCGATTTCCTCAATAGCGAGGCTCTGCGCTTCCGCGAGGATATACGTATCGGCGAGGATTATATCCTGCTCGCCTCGGCGCTCGCTGCCGGCGGCCTCTGTGTAATCGAACCGAAGCCGGGCTATATCTACAATATCCGCGAAGGCTCGATTTCGCGTGTGCTCGAACTTCATCACGTCGAAGCGATGATGCGGGCGGATCAGGAGTTCCTCAGCCATTACACTTTGCTGCCGGCAGCCATGGATGCGCAGCAGGCGAGAAGCCGCAGCCTGCGGCTGGCGCATAATTTTCTGACATTGGTGGAAAACATCAAGAGCCGCTCGGTACTCGGCGCCTTGAAGACCACGATAAGGGATCCTGCCGTGCTGGGGCATTTGCGAATGCCAATTGCAGTGCGGCTGAGGAGGTTGCGGGACGCCATGTTTGCGCCCGCGGCGAATACAGGGGTGAAAAGACAGATTTCGTAAAATTGACGCGTGGACGAAATCTGCGCGGGGACTGGGGACAGATCAAACCTTGATGAAGGAGAACGCGATGGACCTGAACAAAACTGTCAGAAAAGCCGTCATTCCCGTAGCTGGCAACGGCACACGGTTTCTGCCCGCCACCAAGGCGATGCCGAAGGAAATGCTGACGATCGTGGATCGTCCCGTCGTACAATATGCCGTCGATGAGGCCATGCAGGCCGGCATCGAACACATTATTTTCGTGACGAGCCGCAACAAGACCGCCATCGAAGACTATTTCGACAGCGCGCCGGAACTCATCAATACGCTGACCCGCTCCGGCAAGACCGTGCAGGTGCTGCAGCTGGAAAAGATGCTGCCGGTTGCCGGCACCGTCAGCTATACGCGCCAGCAGGTGCCGCTCGGTCTCGGCCACGCCGTGTGGTGCGCGCGCGAGCTGGTAGGCAAGGAGCCTTTCGCCCTGCTTCTGCCGGACATGGTTTCTTACGGCGCACGCGGCTGTATCGCCGGGCTGATGGAGCTTTACGATGAAGTCGGCGGCAATATTCTCGGCGTCGAGGAATGCCTGCCTGAAGAAGTCTCGTCCTATGGCGTCGTTGGCGTCGGCCAGAAGGTCAATCACGGCTTTTCCGTCACCGAAATGGTTGAAAAGCCGGAACCATCCAAGGCGCCTTCGAATTATTACCTGAATGGCCGTTACATCCTGCAGCCGGAAATCTTCGATATTCTCGCCAAGCAGGAGCGCGGCGCGGGCAATGAAATCCAGCTGACCGACGGCATGAAGCGGCTCGCCGAGAAGCAGCCGTTCCACGCGCAGAAATATTCGGGCCGCACCTTTGATTGCGGCAGCAAGCAGGGCTTCATTGCCGCCAACGTCGCCTTTTCGCTGATGCGGGCGGACATGGAAGCACAGGTTCTCGCTTCGGTGAAGGAACTGGTGGCGAACCACGAAAGCCGCGTCCAGGCGGCCTGACTTTCATCGCGCCGCCGGGGGAGGCGGCCGGCGCACCAATAACGGGAGGCGGGAAGGCGAGTTTGCTCGGCTTCCCGCGTACCATTTTTAGTTCACAAGGTAGGTCCATGCACCACAAGACCTTTAAATCCAATATCGGTTTTCCGGAGTCCGGCAAGGATTCCGACACGTTCATCGACCTCGACCGCCTGTGGGCCGCCGTGGTGCGCCGCGCCAATGTCATTGCCGCCTCCGTCATCGCCGCCGTGGTTCTGGCCGGCCTCTATCTGGTGCTTGCGACCCCCGTTTACACCGCGATGACGCAGGTGCTCCTGGATGAAAGCCTTTCCCGCTATGCGGAAGAGGAATCACCGGTGCCCGCAGCCCAGATCGTCGACAACCGCATCGCCAGCGCCGTGGAAATTCTGAAATCCAAGGAAATGGCGCTGACCGTAGTCGACAAGGCCAAGCTCGATGAGAACGACACCATCGTCAATCCGCCGATGTCGCCGGTCCAGCTCGTCAAATCCTCCGTGCGCGGCATTCTCGATCTCGTCCTGCCGGGCGATCCGCCGGTTTCCGAAGCCGCAATGCGCGCTGGACGCCGCGAGAAGGCCGCCGCGGTGCTTCAGCAGTCGCTGACGGTGGAACGTGTCGGCCGCAGCTCGGTCATCGCCATCTCCACCCGCTCGACCGACCGCCAGCTTGCAGCGCAGATCGCCAAGACCTATGCACAGGCCTATCTTACCGAACAGCTTAACGCCAATTTCGACGCCAGCGAGCGCGCTTCGGTATGGTTGCAGGAACGCATGACCGACCTCAACCAGCGCGCCCAGGCCGCTGAACTGGCGGTGCAGAAATTCAAGTCGGACAACAACATCGTCTCCTCGCGCGGCGAACTGATGTCGGAAAGCCAGCTTGCCGACCTCAACGGCCAGCTGATTGCCGCGCAGGCGGATGCCGCGACGGCCTCCGCCCGTTACAACCAGTATAAGTCGATCATCGACCGTGGACCGGAAACGGCGGTCGATAACGCCGTTGTCTCGGCCCGCGATACCGACAATTCGGTCATTCAGGATCTGCGAAAGCGCTACATCACCATCTCCGACCGGCAGCGGGGTATCATCCAGCAATTCGGCGCCGACCATCCGCAGGCGACCGCGCTTGAGGCCGAGAAGAAAGAAGTATCGCAGCAGATCTTCCAGGAATTGCAGCAGCTCACCGGCAGCTTCAAGAACGAATATGACGTCGCCAATTCCCGCGTGCAGTCGTTGCGCGACAATATCGACCGGGTGGCGGGCCGCAATTCGCAAGCCAATATCACCATGGTCCAGCTGCGCGAACTCGAGCAGCGGGCAACCGCTCTGCGCACCCTCTACCAGTCCTATCTCGGTCGCTTCGAGGAGGCTTCCCAGAAGCAGTCGCTGCCCATCGCCAAGGCGCGCATCATTTCCGAAGCGGGCCTGCCGACTTCGCCTTCCAGCCCGAAAAAGACCATGACCATGGCGCTTTCGGTCGTTCTCGGCCTGATGCTGGGCGGCGGCATTGCAGCGCTTCTCGAATTCCGGGATCGCTTTTTCCACACCGGCAACGATGTACGCGACAATCTTCGCATGCGCTTTCTCGGTTACCTTCCCTTTATCGGGGAAAGGGGCGTGGAAAACGCCAAGACCGGTAACAGCGCCGCCACCCCCGGCGGCGAGAACGCCACGCTTGATGACAGCGGCCAGGTCTCGTTCCAGAAGATGCTGCGCCTTGCCGTCGACAGCCCGCGTTCCAGCTTTGCGGAAACGCTCCGCAATGTGAAGCTGACGGCGGACGTCGTCATTCAGGAGCGGCCCTGCCGGGTCATCGGCGTCATTTCCTGCCTGCCGAACGAGGGCAAATCTGTCGTGGCGCTCAATCTCGCCGGGCTGATCGCCTCCACCGGCAAACGAACGCTTGTCGTGGATGCGGATATCCGCAATCCCGGCCTCAGCCGCATGCTGACCACACGGCAATCCGCCGGTCTGGTGGAAGTGGTGCTCGATGAAATCCCGTGGACGCAGGCGGTGAAGGTGGATACGCGCACGAAAATGGGCATCCTGCCGGTTTCCACCAGCAACCAGTTCGCCCATTCGAGCGAGCTGCTCTCCTCCCCCGGCATGCGCAAATTCATCGAATCTGCCCGGGAGGCCTGCGATTACATCATCGTTGACCTTGCGCCTGTCGTTCCCGTCATCGATGCCAAGGCCTTTGCGCCGCAGGTGGACGGTTTCGTGTTCGTGACCGAATGGGGCAAGACGCCGATCCAGATGGTGCAGAACCTGATGGCCAACGAACCGCAGATCGCCAACAAGACGCTTGGCATCGTGCTCAACAAGACCGACATGACGGAATTGCAGCGTTATGCCGGCCCCGGCGGTTCGGAGCATTATCACGAGAAATTCGCGGCCTATTACGGCGATGCAAAGCCGCCGGTGAAGGAAGACGCGTAATGGTGAAACGGTCCGGTGAAAACCGGGCCGTTTCATTCCGTTGACGATTCGAACGACTAACCCATGGTATTGTCAGCCGAAATTGCGCATTGATGGCGCGAAACTAAAATCGCAAGCAGGATCAGTCTCATGCCATCACCCATAGCCTTTGTTTCGCGGATGAATGCGGAAACGGAGACCGTCTGGAAGCAGGCGCTGCGCGCCGCCATGCCGGAAGAGAACATTCTTTCCTTTTCCGAACTGAGCGCGGAACAGAAAGACCAGGTGGATTTCGCCATCGTCGCCAATCCGGATCCTGCCGATATCGCGGCGCTTCCGGGCCTCAAATGGATCCACAGCCTGTGGGCAGGTGTCGAGCGGCTGGTGCTGGAACTGGGCGAAAAGGCTCCTCCCATCGTTCGGCTGAAAGATCCTGAGCTTTCGCGTGTGATGGCCGAAGCCGTGCTGGCATGGACCTATTATCTGCAACGCGATATGCCCGCCTATCGCGAAAACCAAAAAAAGGCGCTCTGGCATGAGCTGGATTACCGCCACCCCGGCGAAATGACCATCGGTCTCCTCGGCCTCGGGGCGCTCGGCACGGCTGCGGCGGAGCGCCTCACCCATGCCGGATTCAACGTCGCCGGCTGGAGCCGTTCGGCCAAGGCGGTCGATGGCGTGGAAACGCTGTCCGGCGATGACGGGCTGCAGGCATTGCTGGAAAAGAGCGACATTCTCGTCTGCCTCGTGCCGCTTACCGATGCGACGCGCGGTCTTTTGAACGCCGAGCGTCTCGCCGCAATGAAGCAGGGCGCGGCACTCATCAATTTCGCCCGCGGCGCAGTGATAGTCGCGGATGACCTGATTGCAGCGCTCGATTCCGGCAGGCTTTCGCACGCCGTTCTCGATGTCTTCGAGCAGGAGCCCTTGCCCGCTGCTTCCGCCTTCTGGCAACACCCCAAAGTGACCGTCCTGCCGCATATTTCCGCGCCGACAAGCCGGGAAAGTTCGGCCCGCATCGTGGCCGGCAATGTGCGCACATGGCGCGAGACCGGCGGGCTGCCGGAAACGGTCGACATGGCCCGCGGTTATTGAGCCGGCAAAGCGGCGACGAGCCTATTGCGTCGCCGCGCTCTTTGCCGTGTGGGCCTGTTTGACGGCCGCGACAATCTGCTGTTCGTCATAGGGCTTGGTCAGGAGAACCGCGCTTGCCGGCGCTCCTTCCGGCAAATGGCTATCCCCCGTCGCAAAAACAATGGCAAGCCCTGGCTTTCGGCGCAGGGCCTCCACCGCCAGTTCGCCGCCCTTCATGTCCGGCAGGCCGATATCGGTGACGAGAACGTCGACCTGATCGGCTTCAATAACCTTTAGCGCCTGCGCCGCATTTCCGGCCTCGACGACGGCAAAGCCGCTCTCTGACAGCATCTCCATCGAATTCATCCGTATCAGCTCGTCATCCTCGACCAGAAGAACGCGTATAGACCGGTTTTTATTTTCGACCGCCCTGACCGGCTCGGAAGGTTTCGAAGAATCCGGCGCAGACGTCGGCTGCGCTCTCGACAACGACACCTGTTTGCGGTTGGCGATGACGTGGCGAATGCGCCGCGCCAGCGCTTCCCGCGTATAGGGTTTGGAGAGAAGCTCCACCCCGGCATCCAGCTTGCCGCCGTGCACGATGGAATTTTCCGTATAACCCGAGGTGAAGAGAACGGCGAGATTGGGCAGCCGTTCCTGCGCGCGGCGCGCCATTTCCCGGCTTTTCAACGGTCCGGGCATTACCACATCGGTGAAGATGACATCGATTAGAATGCCGCTTTCCACCACGGTCAAACCGGCCTGCGCATCACGGGCGGTGAGCACGCGGTAGCCGAGATCGCCCAATGTTTCGACAACGGTGTTGCGCACTTCCTCGTCATCTTCCACCACAAGAATTGTTTCGGTTCCGCCCTCCACGGGACCGTTCGGCGTCACAACTTCCCTGTCCTCATCGGCGGCGGAGCGGGGCAGATACATCTTCACCGTCGTGCCCTGCCCCACCTCGCTATAGATGTTGACATGGCCGCTGGACTGCTTCGCAAAACCATAAACCATCGAAAGCCCCAGCCCGGTGCCCTTGCCTTCCGGTTTGGTCGAAAAAAACGGCTCGAAGACCTTTTCGAGAATCTCCGGCGACATGCCCGACCCCGTATCGGTGACCGCGAGCATCACATATTGCCCCGCCGAGACTTCCGAGTGCTTGCGGGCATAATCGCGGTCGAGAACCGCATTTCCGACCTCAATGGTCAGCTTGCCCTGCCCTTCCATGGCGTCGCGCGCATTGATGGCCAGATTGAGAAGAGCGTTCTCCACCTGGTTGGGGTCGGCATAGGTGTTCCACAGACCGCCCGAGGTGATGACTTCCACCTCGATCGCCTCGCCAAGCGAGCGGCGAAGCAGATCGTCCATGCCGGTCACGAAACGGGCAATATTGATGACACGCGGCTCCAATGCCTGCCTGCGGCCGAAGGCCAGAAGCTGGCTGGCCAGTTTTGCGCCGCGATGGACACCGGCAAGCGCATTTTCCAGCCGCCGCTCCGCACGTTCATTGCCGATCACATCCTTGGAGAGCAATTGCAGATTGCCGGCGATCACTTGAAGAAGATTATTGAAATCATGCGCCACACCGCCGGTGAGTTGGCCAATGGACTCCATCTTCTGCGCCTGCTGCAATGCCTTTTCGGCCTGGCGGCGCTCCGCTATTTCCGCCTCGACACGCGCCTCTAGGCTTTCGTTCAATTGGCGAAGCTGCTCTTCCGCACGGATGCGGTGGCGAATTTCACGCTCGAGATTGCTCGCATGTTCCTTGAGGGTATTTTCGGCCCGCCGCTGTTCGGTGACATCCGTATGGACGCCGACCCATTCGGCGATCGCACCGGCCTTGTCGAAAATCGGCACGCCACGGATCGCAAACGTGCGGTAGACGCCGTCGTGGCGGCGCACCCTATGCTCCCAGATATAGGTCGACTTTTCGGCGACCGCTTTGTTCCAGCTGTCGACAGACCCCTGCCTGTCCTCGGGATGGACCGCGTCCGCCCAGCCAAAACCCCGATACTCTTCCGGAGTCTGGCCCGTCAAAGCGCTCCAGGCGGGTTGCTCACCCAGCATCTTTCCTTCGGCGCTATTGGTCCACAGCACACCGTGAACGGCGTCCACCGCGGCGCGGAAGCGATTGTTGCTGATGAGGATTTCCCGCTCCGAGCGCTTGCGATCCTCGATATCGATGATCAGCACATAAATGCCGTCGATGGAGCCGTCGGCGATGTAACGTGGAACATAACGGATTTCGGCGGCGCGCGCCGTGCCGTCGGGTCTGCTGATCACGGTATCCGAAACGATCTTCTCACCGCTAAGTGCGCGGTCGAGATAGGCCCTGCGGGCCTCGAAAAACGCCTCGCCGACGATTTCGGGAACGCTGCGGCCTATCACCTCGTCGGCGCGGCGGCCAAACCATTCCAGATAGCCGTCATTGGCGAATTTATAAACATAATCACGGTCGACATATCCGACCAGAATGGGCAGGGCATTGGTAAGCCGGCTCAGCTCCTTGCGGCTCTGCTCCAGCGCCTCCAGGGCCTTCACCTTGTCGGTATTTTCAAGCACGGTGCATAAAACGCCGTCCACCGTGCCGCCTTCATTGTAGATCGGCGTGTAGAACAGATCGAAGATCACCTCTTCCGGCACGCCATGCCGCTTCAGCGTCATCGGCTGGTCGCGATAGGCCATGACCTCGCCGCGAAAACCGGCTTCTAGAATGCGGCTGTTCCAGTCCCATATTTCCGGCCAGATGCCGGGCACGGTTCCGCCCAGCGCCTGCGGGTGATAATTGCCGGCGATCTCCGCATAGCCGTCATTATAGATCATCACATGATCCTTGCCCCACATCAGCACCTGCGGAATAGGGGAATTGACGACGGAGTTGGCTTTTTGCCTCAGATTTTGCGGCCAGTCGCAAATAGGACCGAGCGATGTCTTCGACCAGTCGAAGCGGCGCACAAGCTCACCCGTTTCACCGCCGCCGATCGGCCATACCGGGGCAGCACGAAGATTGGTCATTCAACATCACCACAAATCGAGAGGAAATCTCCCGTAATATATGACGAGAGAAAAGTCCACGAAAACAGAAACTTCCGCTGATTGTTCCAGAAGTTTTTTCAAAAAATCGAAAAAGTTCCACGGTGCCGGAAATTTCCTGTCGCATCCGCTAAAGAGCATGAAAATTCAGGGCCTTCGCACCGGAAAATTTACTCATATCCCCCCGGGGAAAGCGGGTAGTCTGAGAATTGGCATCCTCAATACGCCAGAAATTGCCGCAAACGGAATGGCCACAAAGAAATTATTAAGCCTCAATAAGAGTGCTGGCGGTCGCGGTGTCGTCAGCACCCGGGTCTTCGCCACACCGCGACCAGAGGGAACAAAAATGAAAATACTTTTGGGTGCCACAATTCTTTCAGCCGGCTTCGCCTTTTCGGGGGCCGCCGCCTATGCCGCCGACTGCGGAAACGTGACGATTGCCAGCATGAACTGGCAATCCGCCGAAGTCGCCGCCAGCCTCGATAAATTCATTCTTGACAACGGCTATGGTTGTTCCGCCGAAATCGTGACAGGCGACACTGTGCCGACATTGACCTCCATGGCCGAAAAAGGCCAGCCGGATATCGCCCCGGAAGCCTGGGTCAGCCTGCAGCCGGAAATCGTCAAGCGCGGCCTGGAAGGCGGCAAGGTCGTCGCAGCTGCCAAGATCCTTTCGGACGGCGCGGTCCAGGGCTGGTGGATTCCGAAATATGTCGCCGACGCCAATCCGGATCTCAAGACCATTCCCGACCTCTTCAAGCACCCTGAACTGTTCCCCGCGCCGGAAGACAAGTCCAAGGGCGCCGTGTTCAACGGTCCGCAAGGTTGGGGCGGCACGGTTGTCACCGCACAGCTTTTCAAGGCTTTCGGTGGTGAAAAAGCCGGTTTCACCCTCGTCGACACCGGCTCGGCCGCAGGTCTCGATGGCTCCATCGCCAAGGCGTATGAAGCCAAGCAGCCATGGGTCGGTTATTATTGGGCGCCCACTTCGCTGCTCGGCAAATACGAGATGGTGAAGCTCGGCTTCGGCACCGACTATGATGCCGCCGAATGGAAGCGCTGCACCTCGGTCGCCGATTGCGCCGACCCGAAGCCGAACGCATGGCAGGTGGATGACGTACAGACACTTGTCAGCAAGGACTTTGCCGACCGCGCCGGCCCAGCCATGGACTATCTGAACAAGCGCGCCTGGACCAACGACACCGTCAACAAGCTGATCGCCTGGATGACCGACAACCAGGCGACCGGTGAAGACGGTGCCAAGCACTTCCTGAAGGAAAACGAAGCACTGTGGACAGGCTGGGTATCTCCCGATGTCGCGGAAAAGGTCAAGGCCGCCCTTTAAAAGCTGGTTCCTGCATATCTGCCTGGGAAACGGCGTCCGCCAGCGGCGACGCCGCACCCGCATCGGCTCTGGAACGCCTTCCGGCTTTCCGGTGACGATGCGTTGGCTCAACAGAGCGTTCCGCCCTTTCGTTCTGATGGACGCGCGGCGCTCTTGCGATTTTACTCCCGGAGCGCGGAGGATATCGATCCCCGCCTCCGGTTCGTCATGGAGAACAGGATATGGAATGGCTTTTCAAATTTCCGACCATGAATGACGATGCTCTGCGCGCGCTGAAAAAAATCATCGACGAAGGTTTCCGGGGCTTCACCCGAACCTATGGCGGCGCGATAGAGGGGCTCTTCACTCCCCTCCAGAGCTTTCTCATCTGGGCGGAAAGGCTTTTGATCGGAACCCCCTGGCCGATCGTTATTCTTATTGTCGGCGTGCTTGCCTGGTTCGGTAGCCGCAGCGCCACCATTGTTTCGCTGTGTTGCGGCATTCTTTTCGCCATCGGCTGGTTCGGCATGTGGGAAGACACGATGAAGACGGTCTCGATGATCTTCGTCTGCGCCGTGCTGTCCATCATTGTCGGCCTGCCGATCGGTATCGCCATGGCGCGCTCCAACCGCCTGCAGAGCGTGGTCAATCCCATTCTCGACGTCATGCAGACGATGCCGAGTTTCGTCTATCTCATTCCCGTCGTCATGCTGCTCGGCATCGGCCGCGTGCCCGGCGTCATAGCCGTTGTTATCTACGCCATTCCGCCGATGATCCGGCTCACCAATCTCGGCATCCGCATGGTCGACAGCGATGTGCTGGAAGCAGCGGACGCCTTCGGTTCTTCGAAGCGCCAGAAGCTTTTCAAGGTGCAGCTGCCGCTCGCACTGCCCACCATCATGGCCGGCATCAACCAGACCATCATGATGGCGCTCGCCATGGTCGTCATCGCCTCCATGATCGGCGTGCAGGGTCTTGGCCAACCGGTGCTGAAGGCAATCGCCAACCAGTATTTCACGCTCGGCGTGTTCAACGGGCTTGCCATTGTCGGCATCGCCATCATCTTCGACCGCATCAGCCAGGCCTATGGCCTTCGCCTGCAAAAACACCGGGAAGTGGCGCATGGCTAGTCAATCGATCGAAATTCGCAGCCTTTACAAGATTTTCGGGCCCAAGGCGGCCGACTATGTCGAACCCGTCAAGGCCGGCATGTCCAAGGCGGACCTCAACGCCAAACATGGTCATGTGCTCGGCCTGCGCGATATCAACATCACCATGCCGGGCGGACAGATCACCGTCATCATGGGCCTTTCCGGCTCGGGCAAGTCGACATTGATCCGCCACGTCAACCGGCTGATCGACCCGACCGCCGGTGAAATCCTCTATGGCGGCACCGATGTCTGTCGCCTCAACGAAGCGGACCTTCTGGAGTTTCGTCGCCACAAGACGGCGATGGTGTTCCAGAAATTCGGGCTGCTCCCACACCGCAACGTGCTGCAGAATGTCGTCTACGGTCTCGAGGTGCAGGGCGTCGACAAGCGCGAGCGGGAGGAAAGGGCGGAAGTCTGGATCAGGCGCGTGGGGCTGGAAGGCTTCTCCAGCCACTATCCGAACCAGCTTTCGGGCGGCATGCAGCAGCGTGTGGGCCTTGCGCGCGCGTTGACCAACAATGCCGAAATCCTTTTGATGGACGAAGCCTATTCGGCGCTCGATCCATTGATCCGCGTCGACATGCAGACGGTGCTGCTGGAACTGCAGAAGGAACTGAAAAAGACCGTCGTCTTCATCACCCACGATCTCGACGAGGCGCTGCGGCTGGGAGACAAGATCGCCATCCTGCGCGACGGCGAGATCATCCAGCAGGGCACCGCCGCCGAAATCGTCATGTCGCCTGCCGACAGTTATATCGAAGCCTTCGTGGAGGAGGTCAATCGCGGCCGGGTCATCCGCCTCGGCGCCGTCGTTCAGCCGGAATTTTCCGGCCAGTCGCGGCTTCAGCTCGACGCGGACATGACGGTCGAAGAGGGTCTGCGTGCGCTCGTCCGGGAAAATGTCAGCAGCGCCACGGTCGTCGGTGAAGACGGCAAGGCGCTCGGCGCCGTCACCACCGACGCCATCATGCGCTGCCTCGTCAGAACCGCTTCCGGCGAAGATGCAGGCATGGCGGAACGGCTGTCAGGCTAAGCGTCGAGCCACGCGGCCATGCCCTTTGCAGCGGCCTTGCCGGTGGCGAAACAGGCGGTCAAGAGATAACCGCCGGTCGGCGCTTCCCAGTCCAGCATTTCCCCGGCAGCAAATATGCCGGGGAGCATTTCCAGCATGTAGTTCCCATCGAGACCGTTCCACGCCACGCCGCCGGCCGATGAAATCGCCTCGGCAATCGGTCTCGGCCGCAAGAGCGGTATTTCGGCATGTTTTATTCTCGCGGCGACGAACTCATCCGGCATGGCGGCGATGTCGGGAAAAATTTCCCGCAGAAGCCCGACTTTCACCGCCGATAAGCCGGCCGTCTTGCGCATGCGGTTTGCAAAACTCTCCTTCCGCCCGAGCTTCGCCAGATCGCGGCTGAGGCGTTCCACCGTACGTCCGGGCGCAAGATCGGTTGCGAGGGACACTTTGCCCGCCTCTTCCAGCCGGTCGCGCAGCGCAGCGGAATGGGCGTAGATAACGCTGCCCTCAATACCATGCTTCGTGATGACGAATTCGCCCTGAAAGGCCCCTGCCGGCGAAATGGTGATCGTGGATTTCACCGCTTCACCCGCAAAACGCGTGCGGAAGACATCGCTCCAGTCCACGTCAAAACCGCAATTGGCGGGGCGGAACGGGGAAAGCGCCACGCCTTTCTCCGCCAGCGCCGGAACCCATGCGGCATCGGAGCCGAGACGCGGCCAGCTTGCGCCGCCGAGCGCCAGAAGAACGGCATCGGCCTTGATGGTGATCTCGCCCTCCGGTGTCGCGAAAACCAGGTGCTTGCCGGAAAAACCCGTCCAGCGATGCCGCGTCCTGATCGTCACCCCCTGCGCCTCCAGCCGGGCGAGCCATGCCCGCAGCAGCGGCGAGGCCTTCATGACGGTCGGAAACACCCGGCCCGAAGTGCCAACGAAAGTTTCCTGCCCCAGCCCCTGCGCCCAGTCGCGCAGCCTATCCGGTGTAAAATCATCGAGAGCGGCACGCAGCCTCGGTTCCGCATCGCCGAACCGGTGACAAAAGCTGTCATAGTCTTCGGCATGGGTGATGTTGAGGCCGGATTTTCCGGCCATCAGCAATTTACGCGCCACGGTCGGCATCGCCTCGAACACCGTCACGGCATGGCCTGCGGCCGAAAGCATCTCGGCCGCCATCAGCCCCGCCGGTCCGCCGCCGATAATCGCGACCTGCCTCGCCTTTGCCAAAACCCTCTCCATCGCCATCTTCGCCATTCCGAGCCTTATACCGATTTCCGCATGCGAATATATGCGATATTGAAACGCCCATGTTCACGCTCGACCGACCCGTCACCTTTTCGCAGGATATCAAGAAAAGCCGCTTCATCGCCTTTGCCACGCCGGTGACGGGTGAAGAGGATGCGAAGAACTTTCTTGCGGCGCATTCCGATCCGGATGCGAACCATAATTGCTGGGCATGGCGAAGCGGCCAGGCCTATCGTTTCAGCGATGACGGCGAACCCTCGGGAACGGCCGGAAAACCGATCCTTCAGGCCATCGACGGCCAGACACTCGATAATGTCGCCGTTCTCGTCATCCGCTGGTTCGGCGGCATTCTCCTTGGCAGCGGCGGCCTGATGCGCGCTTATGGCGGCACCGCGGCTGCCTGCCTGCGACTTGGCGAGACGTCACCGGTCATCGCCTATGTCATTGCGACGCTTAGCTGCCCTTTCTCTGATCTGGCGCTGGTGAAATCGCGCCTCTCCGCCACACCGAACCTGCGTCTGGAAAGGGAAGATTTTACCGGCGCCGGCGCGGATATGCTGCTCTCGGTGCCGACGGAAGAAGCCGAACGGCTCACCCGTCTTCTCAGCGACCTGACCAGCGGGCGGGTCAATCTCCATATTCCCGACTAGTGTTTTCGCTTTTCTTCGAATCGCGAAAACACTCTAACTCTTTGTTTTGGCGCATTTCCGGACGGAAAACCGGGTTCCACTTTTCCTGGGAATGCTCTCGCGCCTGTCCGAATGCGCAATTCGTGCTAAGGAAGCGACATGTCATCCAAGCTTTCCAACCCCGTCTATCATCCGCCGCTCGACCCCTGGCTCACCATCGTGCACCGCGACGACGATCTTCTGGTGCTCGACAAGCCAAGCGGGCTTCTCTCCGTGCCGGGGCGCGATCCGGCGCTTTCGGACAGCCTGATGTCGCGTGTGCAGAAACAGTTCCCGAAAGCGCTGATGATCAACCGGCTCGACAAGGACACATCGGGTATCGTGCTGATGTCCCTGAACCGCAAGGCGCATGCGGCGATTGCGTCGCAGTTCGAAAACCGTGAGACGCGCAAATCCTATGTGGCCATTGTCTGGGGAGATGTCGCGGGCGAAGAGGGCGAGGTGGATTTGCCGCTGGCCATCGATCCCGAAAACAAGCCCCGTCACCGGGTCGACCAAGAAAACGGCAAACCGGCGCAGAGCCTTTGGCGGGTGCTGGAGCGACTGCCGCTTCCCGCAACCAGACTGGCGCTGACCCCGCTTACCGGCCGCACCCACCAATTGCGGGTGCATATGAAGGCGCTCGGCCATCCGATCCTCGGTGACGAATTTTATGCCGAAGGCGAAGCGCTCGCCGCCGCGCCGCGCCTGATGCTGCATGCGCAGGAGGTCGGGTTCCGCCATCCCGATGGCCGTGACGTCACCTATACCGTACCCTGCCCGTTCTGAGGTCCAGATGAAGGAACAAAACGAAAGCTTCGTGGTGGATTTTGTCGGCGGCGCGGTCGGGCACCGTTTCCGCTCCGGCGAAGGGCGCGGGCAGGCCCTGCCGAAAGCCGCCGGTTTCACCAAAGGCCGCATGCCAAAAATCGTCGATGCCACGGCCGGGCTCGGGCGGGATGCCTTTCTGCTTGCCTCACTCGGCGCGGAAGTGACCCTCATCGAACGCTCGCCGGACATGCATGCTCACCTCGCCGATGGCATTCGCCGCGCGCTGGAGGCGGGCGGCGCCTATGCCGAGGCGGGGGCGCGCATGACGCTGCTTCACGGAGATTCACGCCAGTTGCTGAAAGAGCTTTCACCGGAGGTGGTGATCGTCGACCCCATGCATCCGCCGCGCCACAACACGGCGTTGGTGAAAAAGGAGATGCGGGTGCTGAGGGAACTGGTCGGCTCCGACCCGGACCAGGTGGAGCTGATGGAGGTTGCACTGGAGAATGCAACGAAGCGGGTGGTTCTGAAATGGCCGCTCCGCGCCGATCCGATGCCGGGCATTCGCAAGCCTTCGCATCAGATAACGGGCAAGAACACCCGCTATGATGTCTTCATGATCTTCGGAAAATCTATCGACCGGCAAGAATGATCAGCGAAAGCTTGGCTTGCGCTGCGCATTCATCAGAAGCTCGTGCCGCGAAGCAAATTCGCCGAACAGCTTTCTGAGCCGGGTTTCCTCGGCCTTGTCCAGCCGGTAACGCCGGCAGAATTCCGCGACGTTGAGGATCGGCTTGGCTCTGTTCCCGTCTACGGTCTTGTTGTCGATGATCTGCATGGCGCCCTCCGTGTAACAAAGAGGAAAACGTGACTGCAGGCCGGCGGTTCCTTATGAATTCGCATGGATGAGAAAAGAGCGTGCCGTCTGCACACGCAATGATCAAGTTTTATTGAAACTATCGCAGGAAACGAAATGCTCCCCAAATGGTTCTCGACCAGACGTAAACGATGGAAGGGAGACCCATGTTCCACAACAACCGATTTCTGAGTTCGACGATCCTGTGCGCGCTGCTCACCATGCCGCTTGCCGGGATTGCACAGGCCCAGGCCCCGGCTGCCGAAACGAAACGGCCGAACGCGCCGGATCAGAAACCGGCTTTTGAGGGGCAGACCCGCGCGCCGCAGGCCGCCGCGCAGCCAAGCGTTGAAAAAACCGTGATTGCTGACGCCCTGCCGCATCTCTGGTCGATGGAGTTTCTGCCAGATGGCCGCATGATCGTCGCGGCCAAGGAAGGCGCCATGCATATCGTCGCCGACGGCAAGGCCGGCCCGGCGATAGAAGGTGTACCGGAGGTGGCGTCCGACGGACAGGGCGGACTTCTCGACATCGCGCTGGCTCCCGATTTCGAAACATCGCGCACGATCTTCTTCTCCTTCTCCGAACCGCGCGATGGCGGCAATGGCACGTCGGTAGCCTCGGCAAAACTGACCGAGGAAAGCGGCGCGGCAAAGCTGGACGATGTCTCGGTTATTTTCCGTCAGATGCCGACCTACGACGGCGACAAGCATTTCGGCTCCCGCCTCGTTTTCGGGCCAAACAGCGAGCTTTATGTCACTGTCGGAGAACGTTCGGACGCAAAGCCTCGCGTGCAGGCGCAGGACCTGTCGAGCGGGCTTGGCAAGGTCTTCCGCATCGATACACAGGGCAAGGCCTTTGAAGACAATCCCTTCGCCAGCCAACAGAACGCCCTGCCCGAAATCTGGAGCTATGGCCACCGCAACCTGCAGGCGGCAGCGCTGGACGGAGAAGGCAGGCTCTGGACCGTGGAACACGGCCCGCGCGGCGGCGATGAGCTGAACATGCCGAAAGCCGGCCTGAACTACGGCTGGCCGGTCATCACCTATGGCGTCGAATATAGCGGAAGGTCGGTTGGCGAAGGCGTTACCGCAAAAGAAGGCATGGAACAGCCGGTTTATTATTGGGACCCGGTCATCGGCCCCTCCGGCATGGCCTATTATGACGGCGACCAGATCCCCGAATGGAAGGGCGCTTTCATCGTCGGCGGTCTGGTAAGCCAGGGTCTCGTCATCCTGCATATCGATGGCGACAGGGTCGCGACCGAAAGCCGGTTGCCGCTGGAGGCGCGCATTCGCGACGTGAAGGTCGGGCCGGATGGCGCGATCTATGCCGTGACCGAAGAGCGCGGCGGCGGGAACTCGCAGATTCTGCGGATCGCCAAGGCCGGCTGATTAAAAAGACCGGCTGAGAAAACTCACGATTGGAGCGACAGGCCGCCGGAACGAAGGCGGCCTGTTTTTCGTTTGCCGCAGCGTGAAACCTGCCGGGAAAAACAATGCCACAACCGCCAACCCGCCTTCTTGCCAAAATCGGACTTGCCTATGTCAACGATCAGGAGCCGGGCATTGCCCGGGAAAAACGCGGGCGCGGTTTCTGTTACCGCCTGCCGGGCGGCGAGCTTCTCTCCGACAGCGTCGAACTGAAGCGCATCAAAGCGCTCGGCGTGCCGCCCGCCTATAGGGACGTCTGGATATGCATCGACCCCGCCGGCCATCTGCAGGCTACGGGCTTCGATTCCCGGGGACGAAAACAATATCGCTATCATCCCGACTGGCACGCGTTCCGGGGCGAGACGAAATTTTTCCAGCTCAAAAGCTTCGGCAAGGCTCTGCCCGCCATCCGCCGCCGCGCCATCGCCGATATAGAAAAACAGGACCACGGGCAGGAAATGACGCTTGCAGCGCTCACACTGCTGCTCGATGCCGCCTATCTGCGCGTCGGCAACCGCTCCTATCTCGAAACCAACGGCACCTATGGCGCAACGACGCTGCTCAAGCGGCACGTCTCCTTCGGTGAAACTATCGAGTTGCGATTTGCCGCCAAGGGCGGGCAGAGGGTAAAACGGCAATTGCGCCACCCGCGCCTTCAGAAAATCCTCGAGGAGATCTCCGACCTGCCCGGCAAGGAACTCTTTGTGTGGCAGGACAGTGAAAACCGGGTGCATTCGGTCGATTCCAGCGACCTCAACGCCTACCTCTCCCGCATCGGCGGACAAGGCATTTCCGCCAAGACCTTTCGCACCTGGGGTGGAACATTGGCGGCCTTCTGCAACGCGATGGAACATGTGGCGGCGGGTGACAAGCCAAGCATAAAGGGCATGTGCCAGGCAGCGGCGGCCGAGCTTTCCAACACGCCCGCCATCTGCCGCAAGAGCTATGTGCACCCGGCCGTCCTCGATATCGCCACAGAAGAAAAAGCGCAGAAAAAACTTGGCCGCATCTTGAAGGCCGGGGCAAAGCCCGTCTCCGGCCTCAGGGCGGATGAAAGACGGCTGCTGGCCTTCCTGCCTTAGAGCATTTCCAGTAAAAGTGCGTAGCGGTTTTACGTCCGGATAATGCGATAAAACGAAAAGATAGAGCACATCCGCCGCTTCCGTTTAGAGCGGATGTGCTCTAGGGCTCAGCGGCCGCCGGCCCATTCCGCCAGTTCCCGTTCGGCTCTTTCCAGCGCGCTGTAATTCAACAGCTTACGCAGGAAAGCGACGGTAACCGCACGGGTGCGGAGATTATATCGCCCCTCCGCCTCGTCGTCGCCGGCTGCCTGATGCACGTTCAGCTTCTCGTAGAGGCTTTGCAGCCGGTTCTGCACGCTGCGCAGCGACAGGTTGCGACGGCGGGCAATCGCCTTGTCGGTGAGGCCGAGCGCGACATCGATCAGGATTTCATATTCGGAATCGGTGAAGCCATGGGCCTTGCCCAGGCTCTTTTCCTGCAGGCCGCGCACCTCCCGGTCGATCACGCATTGCGCCTCGATGAAGATGCTGCGCAGCGCCAGCCGCAGGCGGTCATCGGAGGCCGATTTCAGTACGTAACCATAGGCGGCGCCTTCCGGCACGATGCGCGAGACCCCTCGCACATAGGCCTCGTCGGAATAGTTGGACCAGAACAGGATGCGGGTATCCGGCCTTTCCTTCCAGATGGTGCGCGCCGCCTCGATGCCGTTGCGCTCGTTCATCTGCAAATCCATGACGATATGGGCGGCCCGGTTTTCCCGCGCAAGCTTCTCGCCGGTCCTGCCGTTCGCCGCTTCCAGCACATTGTCGCATTCCGGCAGCGCGGCGCGCACCGCTTCGTTCAAATAGGCGCGGTGCAGCGCATCGTCCTCGACGATCAGCACGTCCATGTCACACATCCTCCCGGTGATCGAAAGCACCTTCCGGCAGGGTCACGGTGATGCATGTGCCCGCCCCGTTGCGATTGCCGCCAATATCGAATCTCGCCGAGATCAGCCGCGCCCGCGTCTTCATATTGCCGATGCCGAGGCCGCCGGAAGCCGCGCCGTCACCGCCGCCATTGCCGTCATCGCTCACCGTCACCCTGAGCCCGCCATCGACGGCGGTGAGGTTCACGGCAATGGTTTCCGGCTGGGCATGGCGAATGGCGTTGTTGACCGCCTCCTGCACGATGCGGAACAGCGAGATGGCCACCGTCTTGTCGAGCCTTTCCACCAGCCTGTCCGTCTCATCCGTGACCGACCACTCTATAACCGAGCCGCTGTCGCGCACGGAACGGTCCACATAGGTCTCGATCGCCTCAACGACACCGAACAATTGCAGGATCGAGGGTTTTGCCTCCTCGATGATCTCGCGCAGGTCCTGCATGCAATGCTGCAGGCTGCGCACCACCGGTTCCAGCATTTCGCCGGAAACATCGGCCGAATGGCTCATCCGCTCGATGCGCCGCGCCAGCCGCGTCAAATCCGCCAGTGTTTGGTCGTGCAGATCCATGCCGATACGCTGTCGTTCGGCCTCCAGCGCCTCCGTCAATTGCAGCGCGCCCAGCCGCAGGCCCTCTTCGCGAGCATTGGCGCGCGCCTCCTCGATGGCGGAGCGTTTGGCCTGCTCGGCGGCGCGGATGGCGTAAAAATAAGGGGCCAGCAAATCCGCGACGGCGCGGGCATTCGCCACATCCTCCATCGTATAGGCGTCCGACTGGTGGGAGGAGCAACTCAGCGCGCCGATAATGTCGCCATGCACCTTCATCGGTACATGCAGCCGGCTATGCAGGTTAAGTTCGATGATCGGGCTCGAAAACGACCCTTCGAAATGAAAGCGCGGATCGGAGCAGGCATCGCCGCTCAAGAGGTATTCCACCTCGCCTGACAGCAGTGTCCGGATCGGACTGCCGGTCAGAAGGGCGGGCGGCTGCCGGCTCCAGGCGCTGACGAGGCCGCTCTCATAAGCGATGTGATATTTGTCATCCAGCTGCTTGATGCAGACATCCATATGGTCATGCGGAATGATATGGCCGATCTCGGTGGCGACCGCCTGGATGATGGCGTTGAATTCGAGCTGCCCGGCAAGCAGCCGGGAAATGCCCATATAATGATGAAAAAGAGCGCTTTTCGGCGTATCCAGCATGTGCGGACGCCCTCCCAAGCGCCTGCCTTCGACCATCGCGGCGAATTCAATCCCTTGGGCGCCGCACCGTTCATTCTGCGCCCGGCGGCGGCGTTTCGTCCTGCGGGTTCCCGCATGCTTTCTGCGGAAACCCGCAGGAAGATTGCCGTGATCCGCCTATACAAGCCAAATCTTCTTGGTCATTCTCGCTTTTACTGGGGAAAGGAGCTCCAGTGCAAAGGAATTCCGCCTGCCGCCGAGGAGATTTGCGGTGTTGCGAGAATTCCGGGCTCGAAAAGGGCAAGCCACGAGGGAGGAAATCAAATGGCTTTCAGGAAGATGCTTATGGCATCGGCCGCTGTCGCATGCGCAGCTCTGCCGATCACCGCTCATGCCGATACGTCGGCCAAAAAAATCGCGCTTTCAAACAATTATGCCGGCAATTCCTGGCGTCAGGCGATGCTGACGAGCTGGGACAAGATCACCAAGCAGGCGGTTGCCGACAAGCAGGTCGCCGCCGCTGACGCCTTCACCACAGCCGAAAACCAGGCGACCGAACAGGCCGCGCAGATCCAGAACCTCATTCTCCAGGGTTACGACGCCATCGTCATCAATGCCGCTTCGCCCACCGCCCTTAACGGCGCGGTAAAGGAAGCCTGTGATGCCGGCATCACCGTCGTATCCTTCGACGGCATCGTCACCGAACCCTGCGCATGGCGCATCGCCGTCGATTTCAAGGCGATGGGCGCAAGCCAGATCGACTATCTCGCCAAGGCCATGCCGAAGGGTGGAAACCTGCTCGAAATTCGCGGCCTCGCCGGCGTTTCGGTCGATGACGAAATCCATGCCGGCATCGTCGACGCCGTCGCCAAGAACCCGCAGTTCAAGATCGTCGGTTCGGTCAACGGCGACTGGGCGCAGGATGTTGCCCAGCGCGCCGTCGCCGGCATTCTGCCGAGCCTTCCCGAAATCGCCGCTGTCGTCACGCAGGGCGGTGACGGTTACGGTGCGGCACAGGCTTTCGCCGCCGCCAAGCGTCCAACCCCCACCATCGTCATGGGCAACCGTGAAGACGAGCTGCAATGGTGGAAACAGCAGAAGGATGCCAGCGGTTACGAGACCATGTCCGTTTCCATCGCCCCTGGTGTTTCGACGCTGGCTTTCTGGGTGGCGCAGCAGATTCTTGACGGCAAGGATGTGAAGAAGGACCTGACGGTTCCGTTCCTGCGCATCGACCAGGCCAATCTTGAGGAGAACCTCAAGAACACCCAGAAGGGTGGCGTGGCGAATGTGGAATATTCGCTTGAGGATGCCCAGAAGGTGATTTCGTCGACAAAATAAGTCGCGCATTCACAAACTTCTCCTGCGGCGCTTTAAAAAGAAGCGCCGCAGCGACCTCCATATTCAATTTCAGATCACTGGCGTAATTGCTCATGAATGACATCATCGAGGCGCAAGAAGTCGTCGCCGCGCGCGGCGTGAAGGTCGTGTTCGGCGCGGTAAGAGCGCTGGATGGGGCCGATCTCGTCATCCGCACGGGGGAATGCCTCGGGCTTGTCGGCCATAACGGCGCGGGAAAGTCCACCATCGTCAACGTTATCAATGGTGGGCTGACGCCACATGAGGGTTCCGTTTCCTATGGCGGCAACGAAAACCGCCACGGCATTGCCGCCGCGCGCGCGAACGGCGTTCGCTGCGTGTTTCAGGAACTGTCGCTCTGTCCGAACCTGACGATCAGCGAAAATGTCCGCATCATGCATGCCTCCGCGGGTGGGCGAAACTGGCGCGTCCGTGCGCTGACGACGATCCGGCAGGCACTGGATGAAATTTTTCCCGGCCACGGCGTCGATTGCGAGCTGACCGTGGCCGAGCTTTCCATCGCCGAACGGCAGATGGTGGAAATCGCCATCAATTTCTGCCGCATACCGCACGCGCCGAGACTGGTGATCCTCGATGAGCCGACGTCCTCCCTCGATGCCGGTCTCGCCGAGCAGCTGATGGATTATGTCCGCCGTTTCGTGCGTGAGGGCGGATCGGTTCTGCTGATCTCGCATATTCTCGGCGAAATTCTTTCGACGGCCACCCGTATCGTGGTGATGAAGGATGGCCGGGTGGTGGCCGACCGGAAGGCCGCCGACTTCACCACCCGCTCGCTGGTTGAGGCCATGGGCAGCGTCGTCAAGGAACAGGACAGGCGACGGGGTGAAAGCCGCAAGGCGGGCGAGAAGGTGCTTTCCATGCCGGCACGCCGGGGCGAAGGCCTTGCCTTCGAGGCATTTCGCGGCGAGATCGTCGGCCTTGCCGGTCTCGGCGGCCATGGCCAGACCGAAGCGCTGCTCGATCTTTACCTTGCCCGCAACAATAGCTGGCTGCCCGCGCGCAAGACCGGTCTCGCCTTCGTGGCGGGCGACCGCACCCTGAACGGTACTTTTCCGCTGTGGAGCATCCTCAAAAACCTGTCCATCGCCTCGCTTAGAGATATTTCAACAGCAGGCATGGTAGACAGGGGCAGGGAAACCGACCTTGGGGCGCAGTGGAAAAAGCGCATCGAAATTCGCACGCCCGACATGGGCAACAAGATCCTTTCGCTCTCCGGCGGCAACCAGCAGAAGGTGCTTTTCGCCCGCGCGCTCGCCACCACCGCCAGCACCGTTCTGATGGACGACCCGATGCGCGGCGTTGATATCGGCACCAAACAGGAGGTCTACGACATCTTGAGAACCGAAGCCTCGAACGGCCGCACCTTCATCTGGTACTCCACCGAAATGGATGAAATCCGTCTCTGCGACCGGGTCTATGTGTTCCGCGACGGCGCCATCCAGGCGGAACTCGTCGGCGACGATATTACCGAGCAGAATGTGTTGGCGGCTTCCTTTGCCGGAGAAGACCACGCATGAAACTCTCCGCAAACGCGCTCCGCCTCATCATTCCCGCCGCCTCGCTCGCCTTCCTGCTAGCCGCCGTCTTCTACATGCAGCCGCGCGCCATGAGCTATACCGGCATGAACCTGCTGTTCAATCTGGCCGTGCCGATTGCGCTCGCCACCATTGCGCAGATGCTGATCATGTCGGTCAACGATCTCGATCTGTCGATGGGCGCCTTCGTCAGTTTCTGCGCCTGTGTAACCGCCACTTTCCTGCAAACCACGCCCGCCCTCGGAATTGCGATTTTTGCCGGTGCGATTGCGGTTTATGCATTGCTCGGCGCCATCATCCATATCCGCAACCTGCCCTCCATCGTCGTTACACTTGGCATGAGCTTCGTCTGGGGCGGCCTCGCCGTCCTCATCCTCCCCTCGCCCGGCGGCCAGGCGCCTGCCTTCATCCGCACGCTGATGACGGCGAAACCGCCGCTCGTGCCAATCGCCATCGTCGCCAGCATCCTGATCGCGGCAGTCGCCCATTATATCGTCATGCGCTCTTCCTTCGGCGTGTTGATGCGCGGCGTCGGCGGCAATTTCCGCTCGGTCGAGCGCTCCGGCTGGTCGGTCATCGGCATCCGCGCCGCCACCTTTGCGTTGGCCGGTTTCTTCGCGGTGCTGTCCGGTATCGCTCTTGTGGGGCTGACGACATCGGCGGACGCTAATATCGCGCTGCGTTACACGCTGCTGTCGATTGCCGGCGTCATCCTCGGCGGCGGCGAATTCGTCGGCGGAAGGGTCTCCCCCATCGGCGCCGTCATCGGCGCGCTGACGCTGACGCTCGCCGGCTCGTTCCTCTCTTTCATGCGCATTTCGCCCGACTGGCAGATCGGCGCTCAAGGGGCGATCCTGATCATCGTGCTGGCGCTGCGCATCCTGCTCAACCGTCTTGAAAAACGGGAGAAAAATCAATGAACGGGCTCTCTTCCCTCACCAGAAAACCATGGATCTGGTCCTTTGCCGCAACCGTTGCGGTCTGGATCGTCACCGTGCTCTTCACCGGCGGCGCAAGCTCCTTCGGCCTGTCGCATGCAGCACTCACCTTCGCGGCCTTTTCGGTCATCGTCGGCATCGGCCAGATGTTCGTCATCACGCTCGGGCCCGGCAATATCGACCTCTGCGTTCCCGCCACAATGACGCTGTCAGGCACGCTGGCGCTCAAATTCATGGATGTGTCGGACGGTCTCATTCTGCCTGGACTGCTGATCGCCATCCTGATCGGCATCGCCATCGGCATCGGCAATTATGCGCTGATCAAGCTCCTGCGCATCCCGCCGATCATCGCGACGCTCTCCATGAGCTTCATCGTGCAATCCATCGCCATCTGGTCGAACCGCGGCCTGCGCATCAAGCCGCCGGACACTTTGGCCACATTCGCCACGTCGAGCTTCTTCGGCATCCCCAACGTGGCGCTTGTCGCCCTGCTGCTTTCCGTCATCGCCTGGCTGCTTCTCGACCGCTCGTTTTACGGCCGCTGGATTTCCGCCATCGGCCAGAGCACCTTCGCCGCCCGTATGACCGGCATTCCGGTGGACGGCGCACGTTTCGTCACCTATGTGCTCTGCGCGGTGCTGGCGGCGATTGCCGGTTATCTGCTCGCCAGCTTCTCCGGCGGTGCTGCGCTCAACATGGGCTCGGAATATCTGCTGATGTCCATCGCCGTCGTCGTCATCGGCGGCACAGCGGTGGCGGGTGGGGATTCCAATGTTCCCGGCATCTGGGGCGCTTCGCTCTTCATGTTCCTGGTGGTGTCGATGCTGAACACCTACGGTTTCGGCGCCGGCATCCGCCTCATCCTCACCGGCCTCATCATCATATCAGTCATCCTTCTGGCAAGCGGCCCCAAAGCCACGCGCTGAACCCCGAACGACACGGCTAAAAGCGGACTACGCTCATGACCACAGACACGACCTCCCCTTACGAAATCCACGATGACCGCTTCCGTCACCTGATCGTCGGCAATGCGGAACTGGAAGAGCTTTATTCCGGTTGCCGCTGGGCCGAAGGCCCCGTCTGGTTCGCCGATCTCAACTGCCTGCTGTTTAGCGATATTCCCAATGAGCGCATGCTGCGCTGGGTGCCGGATGGCGGGATTTCGGTATTCCGCCAGCCCTCTAACTTCACCAACGGCAACACCCGCGACCGGAAGGGACGACTTGTCTCCTGTGAACATGGCGGCCGCCGCGTCACCCGCACCGAGGTCGACGGTTCGATCACGGTTCTCGCCGACAGCTACGGCGGTAAAAGATTGAACTCACCCAATGATGTCGTCGTCAAATCCGACGGCAGCGTCTGGTTCACCGATCCGACCTACGGCATTCTTTCAGACTATGAGGGCTACAAGGCCGAGCCGGAGCAGAAGACCCGCAATGTCTATAGGCTCGATCCCGCAACCGGAAAGATCGATATCGCCATCGACGACTTCGTGCAGCCGAACGGCCTTGCATTCTCGCCCGACGAAACGAAGCTCTACGTCGCCGACAGCTCCTATAGCCACGACACCTCCCGCCCGCGCCATATCCGCGTCTTCGACCTGGTGGATGGCGTGAAGCTTACGAATGGCCGGGAATTCTGCAATCTCGACAATGGCTTGCCGGATGGATTCCGCCTGGATACGGCTGGCAACCTTTGGACGAGTGCAGGCGACGGCGTTCATTGCTTTGCGCCTGACGGTACGCTGATCGGCAAGATCAAGGTGCCACAGACGGTGGCGAACCTCACCTTCGGCGGCCCGAAGAAGAACCGGCTGTTCATCACCGCAACGAAATCGCTCTATTCGGTTTATGTCGCCGCCACCGGCGCACAGACGCCCTGAGACACCGAAACCGGAGAATTCAGGCCGGGAGGGAACTGGCAAGACGGCTCAAGCGCGTTATAAATGCGCCATGAGTGACGATTCCAGCCCCTTCCTGACTGACGATATGGAGTTTGACGACGAAGCACAGGCCATCGAGCCCACCAGCCGTATGCTCTCCTGGGCGCGCAATTCCGCTCTCTACCGACTGCAACAGCGGATGATGACGGAAAAGCAGCTGCGCGACGCCATCATGCGCAAGGCCCGGGAAAAATTCGAGGATATCGGCCCGGCGCAGGTAAAGGCGCTCGGCGAATTTGCGGTGACCTTCGCTTACGGCATCAAGGCGCTCGACGATACGGCTTTTGCGGAAATCACCGTGCGAAGCGGCCAGCGCAGCGGCAAGTCAAAACGCGGGCTGGCGCAGAAACTCCAGATCAAGGGCATCGCACGGGAAACGGCAACGGCCGCGTTGCAGGAGACCAACGATCTGGTCGCCGCCGTCATTTTCGCGCGCAAACGCGCCTTTGGGCCTTATCGCCGTGTCGAACCGGACGAGAAACGCAAGGCCAAGGAATTTTCCGCTTTCGCCCGCAACGGCTTCAGTTTTGAAATCGGCGCGAAGGTGATGGCGATGACAACGGAAGAGGCGGAGGACATCCTCTCCGACGCGCCGCTTTAACATTTACTGCGGCAGGGGATGCGTCTTCAGATAGGCGATTAGATCAACAATATCGGTTTCGCTCCATAGCCCGAAAAAGCGCATCGCATTTCCGGGGATTGCCTTTTTCGGGCTGGCGATGAATTTCTGCAATTCTTCTTCTGTCCAGACCCGGCCAGATGCGCCTGCGTCTTTCAGCGACCGTGAATAATGACCGTAATCGGCCACGCCCGCCATTGGCCTGCCGACCACGCCCATCAGATGTGGCCCCATGCGGGTACGCGGTGCGTCGATGCTATGGCAGGTGGAACAGCGGCTGAAAACCTTCTCACCACGCGCAGCATCCCCCTCGGCAAAGGCGCTTGCCGCAAGAAGGAGGGAAAACGCGGCCACGGCCGCGGCTTGTCTGAAGACGGAAATCATGATCCGGATAATACAACGCCCTCCCCGTCTGGCAACGAAGAGGGCGTGTTTTGACATGCGACAGAATGCCCGGTCAAAAACACCGGGCAATTCGCCGATCAGTTCATGGCCGTCAGCGTCACAGACGTGCCGGTGGCAGCAAGGTTGAGGCCAACCTGACCCGTCACGCTGACCGTCTGCAGCTGGATGGAGCCGGAGGTGCCGCCAACGAGGACGTTGGTGCCGACGCCGAGACCGACGGTGACTTCAGCCGTTGCGCCCTGATAGAGGCCGCCCAGCGAACCGCGGTGGTAACCGGCAGTCGGGGCGAAAACGGCCCAGACCAGACGGCCCTGCGTGGTGAAACCGAGGTCGACACCCATCTTGCGGATGGCGCCGGTGTAATGGTCGGTGCGGCGCGCGCCCATGGTGGACTGGAAGGTGCAATCCAGTTCCTTGGCCGAGCCGATCACGTAACCGACACCGCCGCCGATATCGCAGGTGAGGTAACCGATCTTGACGCCGTTGCGATCGTCCTGCTCCTGCGGAGCCGGCTCATATCTTGCAAGGTCGGCAGCGAGCGCGGAAACGGTTCCGCCAAGGCCCATCGTCAATGCGGCAAAAGTTACGGCAACAGCCTTTTTCATCTTGTTTTCTCCTGTTTTATCCTACCCGCAGCAGCCCTTCTTGCCCTCTCCGGATATTGAATTCCGCACTGTTAACGTTTGTTCCGAAAAATCGATCCAAAACAATTGAATTGGAGGCGATGAAAGCGGAACGGTTAACAATGTCTGATGGCGGTAGGATGCCATTAAGACATTGTTAGGGCGGGAAATGCGTGCGGAATTACCATCGACAGCCAGCGTTGCCGGCCGTTGTTTTGCTGCAACATCTCAAACCGGCAAAGCGACGGGAAAGCCGGTGGCGGCATGGGTCATGACATCCATGCGAACGCCATAGATGCGCTGCAGCGTCTCCGGCTTCATGATCTCCTGCGGCGTTCCCCGTGCAATGAGTTGGCCGGAATGAAGCGCGACGATCTCATCGCAGAAACGTGCCGCCATGTTGACATCGTGCAGCACCACGATGACGCCGAGGCCCTTTTCGCGCGACAGTCTCTTGACCAGAGACAGCACCTCGAGCTGGTGCGCCATGTCGAGCGCGGAGATGGGTTCGTCGAGAAGCAGGCTTTCGGCATTCTGGGCCACCAGCATGGCAAGCCACACGCGCTGGCGCTCGCCGCCGGACAGCGTGTCGACCAGTCGGTCGCGGAAGGCGACGGTATCGGTGAGTTCGATCGCTTCGTCCACCTTCTCCTGATCCGCTTTGGTGAATTGCCCGAGCGCGCCATGCCAGGGATAACGGCCAAGCGCCACCAGTTCGCTCGCCAGCATGCCGGAAGCAGCCGGCGTATATTGCGGCAGATAGGCGAGCTTTCGCGCAAATTCACGATTGCCCCAGGCGCCGAGCGTCTTACCCTCGAATGAGACCCTGCCCGCCGTCGGCTCCTGCATGCGCGCGAGAATCTTGAGCAACGTGGATTTTCCCGAACCGTTATGACCGATCAGACCAATGGTCTTGCCGGTCGCAAAACTGGCCGTCAGCGGCTGCAACAATGTCCTGCCCGGCACTTCCATCGTCACGCCGTCGAGAGAAAAGAGCGGAATATCGTCATAACCGACCGCAAGCGCTGTCTGACCCATGGTTCTCATCTCCGTAAATCGACTTGAAATAACATCAACGCCTGCCTGAAAGCCAGATCAGGTAAGGCGCGCCGGCCAGAGCCGCAAAAAGCCCGAGCGGCAGTTCATAGGGAAAGGTGACTGTCCGTGCGCCGAGATCGGAAAGCGCCATCAGCACCGCGCCGAACAGGAAAGAGGCGAACAGATGATCGCGCGGCGTGGTGAAACCGGCGCGCAGCGCAATATGCGGCGCCATCAAGCCGACAAAACTCAAGGGGCCAACGAGCAGCGAGGCGGCACCGGTGGCAATGCCCGCCACCGCGATAACGGCGATACGCGCGGTGCTGAGCGGCAGGCCAAGCGATAGCGGCACGTCCCGCCCGAGCGGCAGGATCGTCAGCCAGCGTGTGACCGATAGCGCCCCCGCCAGCAGCACGATGGAAAGAATGGCGAGAAAGATCGCCGAAGCCGGAGTCGCCGTTGAACCCGAGCCGCTGAGCCAGGCGAGAATCTGCCATGCCCGCTGGTCGCCGATGGCAAGCAGCGCCGAGAGAACGGCCGAGCAGAGCGAACTGACGGCAATGCCGGCGAGTAGTATTTTTTCCGGCGCACGATGCCGGCGCATGGAAAACAGCAGGACGAGGATCATGACGGCCGCAGAGCCGATGCCGGCGCCGCAAAACAGTTCGAAAAGACCGGCGGCCGGAAAAATCGTAATGGCGGCGGCAAAACCGAGGCCTGCACCGCCGCTGACGCCGATCACTTCCGGGCTTGCCATGGGATTGCCGGTAAGCCGCTGGAGAAGTGCGCCCGCCATGGCGAGCAGACCGCCCGCGGCCACGGCCGCCACCAGCCGCGGCCAGCGGAAGGGCATAAGGCTTTGCAGGTCAGTGGCCTTGAGCATTGTCCAGCCATCAGGCCCCTTGCCGATGGCGAGTGCGGCAAATACCAGCACTGCCATGATGAAGAGCACCGGCAGCAGGGCCGCAAGCCCGCGTCGTGTGGCGAGATCGACGCCTTCGCCACGATGCACATCGGTCGGCCGGATTTTCGGCAGCAGCCATAGAAGCAGCGGCCCGCCGATCAGCGCCGTCACGGCACCCGTCGGGAAAACTTCCGCCGTCGTAGTCGCCAGAAGTTGCACGAGACCGTCGCAGAACCAGAGCAGCAGACCGCCCAGCAGGGGCGAAACAAGAAGGACGGAGGATGACCGTCGCACGCCGAGCGCCCGGGTGAGCGCCGGCGCGGCAAGACCGATGAAGCTGACGAGGCCGACCGCTGCGGCAACGAAAGCGGCCAGCATGACCGCGACGGCGGCGACCGCCAGCCTGATCGAAAACAGCGAGACGCCGAGCGATCGCGCGCCGGCATCACCGAGACCGAGGACCGTCAGCGGCTTTATCAGCAGGCCGGTCGCGGCAAGCCCCGCGAGAAGCTGGAAAGCGAGCACAACGGCATTCGACCAGTCCTGCTGGCTGAGCGAACCACCATTCCAGACGACGAGGGACATCAGATATTCGCCCTGCGCGAGCGTCAGCGCCGCGGAAACGGAGGCTGCGGTGATGCCGACCAAAAGCCCTGATACCACCATGGTCACCGGCTCGAAGGAGCGTCGCCAGCCTAGAAGGAACACGACGCCGGCCGCAGCGGCCGCGCCGGCGAGCGCGACCCATGCGCGGTTGCCATCCAGCACCGAAGGAAAGAACAGGGTGGCGATGACGATGGCGAGCTGCGCGCCGGCCGAGATGCCGAGTGTCGAAGGGTCGGCAATCGGATTGCGCAGCAATTGCTGGAAAAGCGCACCTGAAAGGCCGAGCATCGCCCCCGCAAGGATGGCGACCACGACGCGCGGCAACAGGCTGAAGGCGAAAATCACCTGATCCATCGACATGTTGGCGGCATCGAACGGCGGGCCGGGCCATGCGCCGAAAGGCAGCCGCAACAGCCCGGCATGCAGGGAAAGCCCGCAGGCCAGAACCAACAGCAGCCCGAAGAAAAGCTGGAGAGGCCGCGTGGTCACAGGGCTTCTCTCTGCGCCGAGAGCGCTTCGGTCAGAAGCCGCGCAAAGCGCATGCCGGCGGTGATGCCGCCATAGGGGCCGACATTGCCGAGCGTGACCACCCGGTTTTCCCGCACGGCAGGCAGCGCGCGCCATATGGCGCTGCTGCGCAAGGTTTCCCGCGCCTCGACCGGAATGTCGGAGACGATGACGATGCGCGCATCGGGCGAAGCGGCGAGATTTTCAAGCGGCACCGGGGCCGCAAAGGTGAATTGCGAACGATCCACCCAGGCATTGGCAAGCCCCAGCCGGCCAAGCACATCCCCGAACATGCTGTCCGCACCGAAAGCGCGAAAATGCCGGGCGTCGCCGATGTTGATCACATAGGTCGGCCGCGCCGCGAAACCGGCAAGGCGGGTCCGCATGGCCTGCAGCGTCGCTTCCGTTTCGCCCAGCACCCTGCGCGCCTCGTCTGCCCTGCCGAGCTTGCCGCCAAGGGCTGAGACCGCCGCCAGCGCCTTTGCGAAAGGCGGCTCGCCCTTCACGTAAAAGGGCAGCAAGAAGACCGGGGCAATCGCTTCCAGCCTGCCGATATAGCGGGTGTAGAAGGGCGAAATCAGAATGAGATCGGGCCGGGTCAGTTGCAGAAGCTCGAAGTTCGGCGCACCGCGCAGGCCGAGATCGGCGACGGTTGCAGGGATTTCCGGCTCGACCGCGTCCACCCGGAACTGGATGAGTTCGGTCGCCGCCACCGGCATGACGCCGAGCGCAACGGCGGTTTCCAACATGGCCCAGTCAATGGCGGCAAGGCGTGGCGTGACCGCCGCGCGCGCCTTGCCGGCAAGAGCAGAAGCAGCGACCAGGCCTAAAAATTCCCGCCGCCCCCAAAGGGGGGACATCCATCGATCCTTGCGCGTCATGCCCCTGCTGCTTCACTCCGATATGGCGTCACCAACGATAGGTCAGCTTGCCCATAACCGTTCTTCCGTCACCGTAATAGCATCCGAAAGTGGAGCAACTAGAAATATATTCTTTATCAGTCAAGTTTTGCACCTGAAGCGAGGCGCGGTAGCCGTTCTTCTCGTAATGCACAGCGAGATCGAGCAGGGTGAGGCCCTTCATCTCGAAGGTATTGGCGGCATCGCCATAGCGTTTTCCGACATAACGCACACCGCCGCCGATGCCGAAACCCTCAAGGGCGGTATCTTCCGGGAAAGTGTAATCAAGCCATAGGCTTGCGGCGTGGCGGGGCGTGCTGTCCAGCTCCTTGCCGTTATTCACGCGGCCGGAGACCTCGCTGTCCATGTAGGTATAGGCAGCGCGCAGGTCGAGCCCGTCGGCAAGGCTTGCGACGCCCTCGAGTTCAAGGCCTTTCACATGCGCCTCGTCCATCTGCTGCGTCATGCCGCCCACAGTCGTCGTGACATTTTTCTGTGTCAGATCGTAGACCGCGGCGGAGAAGAACCCATCGAAACCCTCGGGCTGGTATTTGACGCCTGCTTCCCATTGTTTGCCGGTGGTCGGTTTCGGCGCATCGCCGACAGCCGGCTGCGGCACCGGTTCGAAGGAGGTCGCATAGCTGACATAGGGCGCGATGCCGCCATCGAACAGATAGCTGACGCCGACGCGGCCGGTCAGCTTGTGATCGTCCTTGTCGAGCGAGCGGTAGGTGGCGCCGTTGAAGGTCGTGCCGCCGGTGCTTGCCCAGTCCTGCCGCAGGCCAGCGGTGACCCGCCAGTTCTCGAAGGCCATCTCGTCCTGCGCATAAAGGCCGATCTGGGAAATATCCGTCTTCACATCGGCATAGAGCGTGCGCGACGTGAGGCTGATCGGCCCGCCATAGACCGGATTGACGGGATTGAGCGGCGTCGCGGCCCAGAACTCGGTTTTGACGTTATTGTCGAAATAACGGTAGTCCAGCCCGACAAGCAGGGTGTGGTCGATTGACCCCGTGGAGAAATCCGCCTGCAGGCTGTTGTCGATGTTGAAGGTGTTCAGCAGCTCGTCCTGGAACGTCGCATTGCGACGGATGAGATTGCCGATCATGCCGCCGTTGGCCGACGACATGCCGAGCGCGCGGTAGGACCAGTCGAAATTGGAATAACGCGCATTCTGCCGGAAGGTGAAGGTCTCGTCGAAACGGTGCTCGAACTCATAGCCGATATTGGTGAATTTACGGTTCGACGTATCGAAGGACGGATCGCCGACATAAAAGCTGCGGTCCAGCATGTTGCCGGGTCTGAGATAGGTCAGCGCCGCCGGCAGGCCGGAGGGCGAACTCGGATTGTCATGCTGATAGGAGGCAAGAACCGTCAGCTTCGTATCCTCGTCCGGCTGCCAGGTGAGCGCCGGTGCGATGAAATAGCGGTCGTTCTGCAGATTGTCCGTCTGAAGGTGGGCGTTGCGCGCAAGACCTGTCAGGCGATAGGCGAAACTGTCGGTGCCCGCGACCGGTCCACCGATATCGAACATCGACTGGTAATAGTCGAAGCTGCCGATCCGCGCCCCCACTTCGCCGAAACGCTCGAAGATCGGTCGCTTGCTGATGAGATTGATGAGGCCACCGGGATTGCCCTGACCATAAAGCACCGAGGCCGGCCCGCGAATGACTTCCACCCGCTCCAGACCATAAACTTCATAGGACGGCGCACCGGCCGTGCGCATCAACCGCAGACCGTTGAGAAACTGCAACTGGTTCCCCTGAAAGCCGCGGATACGCGGCGCATCGAAACGCGGATCGGCGCCGAACGGCTGCGCAACCACACCGGGAACATAGTTCAACGCCTCGCCGAGAGTGCGGACGTTCTGCACATCCATCTGGTCCTTGGTGATGACGGAGACGGATTGCGGCGTCTCGATCAGGGATCGCCCCGTCTTGGTGGCGCTGGCGCTCGTTTTCGCCACATAGCCTTTCACCGGAGCCTTGGGGTCCTGATTTTTGGCGCTGTCCACTGTGATGGTCTGCAGCACCGTCGTACCGGCCTCCTGCGCAAAGGCGGAAGCCGGGGCAAAAAACGCCGCATAAGCGATGACGGCGCAACCGCCAGCCAGAATGGAAATGTGTTTGGTTTTTCCCTGCACGCCAAGACCCTTCATCACCCGCGCCACCACAAGACGGTATTTTCTGGAGAATTTAAGTCATCTTATTACGCAAGGGACGGATTGTGATCCAATAAGCGCAGCCGGTTTTTTTCAGAACTGTTGATTATGAAAACTCACATCGATAATAGCTTTGAATTATTCAAATCTGCCGGGAAAGGCCGTGACGATGGGCAGGAAACCGGCAAGCCGGGCGGAGACATTCGAATTACGCCACCTGCGCTATTTCACCACGCTGGTAGATGAGCGCAATTTCGAGCGCGCCGCCGCCCGCCTCGGCATTGCCCAGCCGGGCCTGAGCCAACAGATCATGGCGCTCGAACAGATTGTCGGCATGCCCCTTCTCGACCGGACGCGCCGCTCGGTGAAACTGACCACGCCCGGGCAGCTTCTCTATGAGGACGCCCGGAAGATCCTCGCCAATGCCGAGGCGACGCTTGCGGCGCTCAAACGCGTCGACCGCGGCGAAACCGGGCGCATTTCCATCGGTTATGTCGCCTCGGCCGCCTATTCCGGCCAGATGATCCGGTCCATTGCCGGTTTCCGTGCTTCCCATCCCGATGTGGAACTGCAATTGATCGAGATGGAGATGCGGCTGCAACTGGCCAAGATTGCCGACGGCAATCTGGATTTCGCCTTCATCCGCCCGCCCGCGCCCGTTCCGGAAGGTGTGACAACCCATGTGGTGCTGCGCGAACCGCTGATGGCCGCGCTTCCTGAAAACCATCCCCTGGCCTTTGCGATGCAGGTCGATCTGAAAAACCTTGCCGGCGAGACCTTCATTACCCCGCGACAGCCGCCGGATGTCGGGTTTCACTACAATACGATAGAGGCCTGCAATGAAGCCGGGTTCCAGCCGGCGATCACCCCGGAAGGCAGGGACTACACCACGATCGCCAGCATGGTGGCCATCGGCCTCGGCGTCGCGCTGGTGCCGCGCTCGCTTAATTGCCTGAGGTTGCCCGGTGTGCGCTACCTGCCGCTTGCCGCCAGTTCCACGACCTCGGACCTCGCCGTCGCCCACCGGAAAACGGAAGCCTCTCCCGCCGTCAGGGCCTTCATTCTCCACATGCGCAATTGAAGCGGGCAGCATCCGCCCGCCTGTCGATCCCGTGGACGAAAAATCCGTCATCATCCGTTTGCGCCGCATTGGCGGCAAAAGGCGGGGGCGGCGTAACCCCATGGGATTGCGAAAAGAATGACGCTCTTGCGGGCAGGCCCAAGACGAGACCGAAATCCTCTCCGGATATTTCCTGTACCCGCTTTTCCCCATGGCCGCAGCGCATCCCATAATCGCGCCAGATTTCGATTCACGGGAGACAGCAATGGCTGAGACTTACGAACACCACGCCGCCGGCCTCGAATCCCCGGCATCCCACGCTTTCGATGTGGTTCCGGACGATACGAGCCCGCTTCCTTCCCCCACCCGCGCCATCTATGTGGGCAATGGCGGCCATCTCTGCCTGACCCTGCTTTCCGGGGCGACGGTGACCTTCCAGAACCTGCCCGCAGGCAGCCTGCTGCCGGTCAGGGCCACGCGCATATTTGCAACGCGCACCACCGCCACAGGCATCGTGGGCCTCAATTAAGAGCTCTATCGTCATCCGCCAAACGGCCACCACGGAGTGTGACACTTTCATGACAAGCTTTCAGGTTGATGTCAGCAAAATGACGCATCCGCCATTGGTCGGCCCATGCGGCAGCCTTTCCGGCGGCGTTTTCGCCCCGTCTCCGTTGTCGCCGGCCTATTGTAAATCTGGTGGATCTGACAGTGGCTCTTTTTACCGCGAAAGCGACGGGAACAGTAACATATCGTCCGGAAATCGGCAGCGTGCCGCTCAGCCTGCTGACGGCGGCCTATCTGCTGTTTTTCACGAACCGGACATTCTGGTCGAAGGTTCACACCTATCTTTCGGCCTATCCGGTCGCCATCGTCGCGCTTTATGGCGCCATGGCCGCCCTTTTCGGCGCGCTAATCATTATTTTTTCCGCCAAATATCTCATCAAGCCGTTCTTGATCTTCCTCATCTTCGCGGCGGCGGCCGCTTCCTGGTTCATGGATCGCTACGGCATCGTCATCGACAGCGATATGATCCGCAACGCCATGGAGACGACACAGGCGGAAGCCGGCAATCTGATCACGCCCGGCTTTCTCTGGCACATGGCGATTTACGGACTGGTGCCGTCCCTCCTCATCGTCGCCGTGCGTGTGCGGCACCGGACGATCCTCGACAAGCTTTTATGGAACACGATCAGCATCCTGATCTGTCTTACCATCGCCGGCATCATCAGCTTCGCCAATTCCAAGACCTTCACCACCGCCGTGCGCCAGCACAAGGACATTGTCAAAAGCGTCAATCCCCTGTCGCCGATCATGTCGGCCATTCATTATTTCACGCTGGCCGGCAAGGAAGTCGATATTCAGGTCAGCCCGGTCGGCAGGGATGCGAAAATCCTGCCTTCATTGGGCGGCGTCCGCAAACCCCGCATCACCGTCATCGTGGCGGGCGAGACCGCGCGGGCCGCGAACTTTTCCCTGAACGGTTATGGGCGCGAGACCAATCCCGAACTCGCAAAACGCGGCGTGATTTATTTTCCAAACACGACCAGTTGCGGCACCGCGACGGCGATTTCCATTCCCTGCATGTTCTCGAAGTTCCCGCGTTCGCAATATAGCCACAACAAGGCGCTGGCCAATGAAAACGTCATGGATGTTCTCGTCCATGCCGGTGTCAGCGCCACATGGCTGGACAACAATACCGGCAGCAAGAACGTGGCCGACCGTATCCCTTATTTCGATCTGCCCTCGACCAATGACAGCCGCTTCTGCACTGGCGGAGAATGCCGCGACGATATCTTCTTCGACAAGCTCGATTCCTGGCTCAATAACGTTACCAGGGACAGCGTGATCGTGCTGCACCAGATGGGCAGCCACGGGCCGACCTATTATCTGCGTTATACCGACGAATTCCGCAAATTCACCCCGGATTGCCGCACGGCCGAGCTTGGCAACTGCTCCGACGCGGAGATCGTCAATTCCTACGACAACACGCTTCTTTACACCGACCATTTCCTCTCGACCGTGATCGACAAGCTGAAGGCCCGTTCCGACAGGCTGGCGACGAGCATGATCTATGCATCGGACCACGGCGAATCGCTTGGCGAGAGCGGCGTCTACCTGCATGGAGCGCCGTATCTGCTGGCGCCAGACCAGCAGACCCATGTGCCGTTTCTCGTCTGGTTCGATGACGATTTTGCCAAATCCATGGGGCTCAACAAAGCCTGCCTCGCAAAAACCGCGGCGGAGGGCGGGCGCTCGCACGACAATTATTTCCACAGCATCCTCGGCATGATGAATGTCTCCACATCGGTCTACGATCCATCGCTCGATGTGTTCGGCGGCTGCACCCTGCGTCAGAACAGCTGAAACACTGCGCTTGACGCTTATCCAGAGAAAGAGATACGCAAGACGAAGCGATAGAGGGAGCTGTCTTGCGGGTTCTGCTTGTTGAAGACGATCATGTGCTGGGCGAAGCGCTGCGGGACCATGTCGCAGCGGCGGGTCATGCTGTCGACTGGTTCAAGACGCTGGGTGACGCCATGGCCGCGACGCTGACGATGGGTTACGGCCTCATCCTGCTCGACATGCGCCTGCCGGACGGCGAGGGCATCACCCTTCTGCAAGGCCTGCGCCAGCGCGATGACGCGACGCCGGTCATCATTCTGACGGCCCACGACCAGGTCTCCGACCGCATTGCCGGACTGAACGCCGGTGCGGACGATTATCTGGTCAAGCCTTTCGATCTCAACGAGCTTTCGGCCCGCATGCTGGCCGTCTCGCGCCGTTACGAAGGGCGTTCTGCTCCCGTCATCCGCCTGCCCGGTATCGAGATCAATCAGGTGGCGCGCAACATCACGGTCGATGGGACTGCGCAGACGCTGAGCGCCCGGGAATGGGCCGTGCTGGAGAAACTCGTCGAACATCCTGGCGCCGTCGTTTCCAAAGCGCAATTGCACGACACGCTTTATGAATTCGGCGCGGAAATAGAAAGCAACACGGTCGAGGTCTATATCAGCCGGCTGCGCAAGAAAATCGGCCATGACCGCGTCGAGACCGTGCGCGGCGTCGGCTACACCATCAGATAGTCAGAATTACAAGCAGGCAGAAATGGCCAGACCGACCAGCATGACCCGCAAGCTCGTGACGGCGCTGACCAGCGTTGTCGCCATATCCTGGCTACTTGCCTGCGCGCTGGGCGTCATGGTGATGCAGGATGAGTTCGCCGAGATTTTCGACGCGGGCCTTGAGGAGACCTCAGAAAGGCTTCTGCCGCTTTTGCTGGACGATCTTCGCGAAAACAATACCGCGCCCGCCGCGCAGAAACTCAACAAGCCGGCGGAAGGGGCGGAATATCTGACCTACCAGGTTCGCGACCGTGAAGGGCAAGTCGTGCTGCATTCACATGACAGTTCGACGGAACCTTTCGAGGTACCGCTCGATCCCGGTTTTTCAGAGACATCGTCGCAACGTATCTTCACGATCGCTTCGCCGGACGACAATTATTTCCTGCAGGTCGCCGACGCCTTCGCCAATCGCCGCGAGGCGATCGAAGAGGCGGGCGCCGCGCTGCTTCTCCCCGTTCTCATCCTCATTCCCGCCAGCATTTTTGCCGTCATTGTGGTGGTGCGCAGAACGCTGCGACCGATACAGACCCTGCGCGACGATATCGGCAAAAAGGACGGCGGCAATCTCGCGCCGCTGCCGACGCAACCATTTCCGGGCGAACTGCATCCCATTGCCCGTTCGGTCAATCTGCTGCTCGGACGATTGCGATCGGCAATCGAGGCGGAACGGGAATTCACCGCCAACAGCGCCCACGAATTGCGCACGCCGATTGCCGGCGCGCTGGCGCAGGCGCAGCGGCTGCATGCCGACATTCCGCCGGAGCTTGCGCCGCGTGTGGAGAACATCGAAAAATCCCTGCAGCATCTCGCCCACCTGGCCGAAAAACTGCTTCAGATGTCGCGCGCTGAAGCAAAGATCGGGGTCACCGATAAAACGAGCGACGTCATCCCCGTGCTCGAACTCGTGATCGATGACATGAGCAGAACGACAATCGGAACGTCGCGCATCCGTTTCAACAATCGCCGCGACGGCGGTTTACCCTGCAGGATCGGCGCGGATGCCTTCGGCATCATCATTCGCAACCTTCTCGAAAACGCGCTGATCCACAGTCCGGCGGAAAGCCCGGTGCAGGTCGTCGCCGAAGCAGACGGCACGATCCACATCGTCAACTCCGGGGCGGCTATCGATGGGGGGCTCTTACCCAAGCTAACGACGCGTTTTACCAGGGGCCAGACCACGGCGGACGGAACCGGGCTTGGTCTGGCCATCGTCAAAAGCCTCGTGGAGCAAGCCGGCGGAAAGCTGCTGCTTTCCTCTCCGGCACCGGGCCGGCAGGATGGTTTTGAGGCCCGCATCGTCCTTCCTGTCGAACCCGCCTGACTGCAGAAAAGAACAAGCCCCGCCGGAAGGGCGGGACTTTTGCCGGTCTGGATGCGGGTCGCTCAATCCTCGTGAATATGGCTGTGATCGCGCGTGTCGCGCATCTTCACATAAACCACCAGCGACAGAGCGATCATGATCGTCACATACCAGAAGAACCAGCTTTCGTGGCCGATTTGCTTGAACTTCAGGGCCACGAATTCCGCCGTTCCGCCGAATATGGTGTTCGCCAGCGCATAGGGCAGAGCCACGCCAAGCGCGCGGATATGGGCAGGGAACATTTCCGCCTTCACCACCGCATTGATGGAAGTATAGCCGGTAACGATCAACAGACCGACCAGAACGAGGGCGAAAGCCATGATGGGATCGGTCGTCGTCGAAAGCGTGCTGAAGATCGCATAGGTGCACAGCGTTCCGAGAATACCGAAGCCGACCATCAGCGGTTTGCGGCCGATCTTGTCGGACAGCGCGCCGGCAAGCGGCTGGCACAGCATGAAGACGAAGAGCGCCGCCGTGGTGATCTCCGTGGCGCTTTCCTTGCTGAAGCCGGAGGTGTTGACGAGGAATTTCTGCAGATAGGTCGTATAGGCGTAAAAGGCGAGCGTGCCGCCGGAGGTGAGCGCCATGACCATCAGCGCTTCCCTTGGATAGTGCTTGAACAGCGCCCATCCGCTGGACTTCGGCTTGTCGACAGCACCGGTCTTGGCATTTTCGAAGGACTGCGTCTCGACAAGGCCGCGGCGGATATAAAATACCGCAATCGCCAGAAGGCCGCCGATGAAGAAGGGAATGCGCCAGCCCCAGGAGCCGAGTTGTTCCGGCGTCAGGACCCGCTGCAACACCAGAAGCACCGCCAGCGCCAGAAGCTGACCGGAAATGAGCGTCACATACTGGAAACTGGAGAAGAAACCACGGCGATTCTTGCCGGCCATTTCGCTGAGATAGGTCGCGCTCGCGCCATATTCACCGCCGACGCTGATACCCTGCAGAAGCCTTGCGAAAACCAGAATGGCCGGCGCGGCAATGCCGATCGCCTCGTGGCCGGGCGTAATCGCGATCAGCAGCGAACCGAGACACATCAGCGTGACAGATAAGGTCAGGCCGGCCTTGCGGCCCTTGCGGTCGGCATAGGTGCCCATGAACCAGGCCCCGATGGGCCGCATCAGAAATCCGACTGCGAAAACGGCGGCTGCGCTCAGAAGCTCGGCGGTCTGGTTTCCGGAAGGGAAAAACACCGGCGCAAAATAAAGGGTGAAGGCCGAATAGACATACCAGTCGTACCATTCGACGAGATTGCCCGCCGATCCGCCGATGATGGATTTCAAACGGGTTTTCTGATCCGGCGCGGTGGCGGGACCATTTGCCATAATATTCACGGGTAAACTCCAATTCATCTTCGTCTGGAGATGGAAGGGCGAACGGAAGGTGTCATAATTTGTCGCTCTCGGTGGGGGTATATACCCGCCATGTTGCAGTGCGCAAGTTTATACCGCGCCGCAATATTGACGAAAAAACAGCAAGGGCGAGCAAAACCCTCGTCGCGCCCTTTCTGTAACCACACGGCTTTTCGTCGGGATTTTGGGTGAAAACCGCGAAAGCGGAGGTGCCCGACTGTGATCCGCCTTGTAAGCCGCCCGTGCTCAAACTAAAAAATATCAATGATTTACGATATATCGGACGTACAGATCGAAAAGCTCCTCATTGCCGCCGCCCGCGCCGGCGAGGCGCTGGCGCGGCTGGACGAGCGGATCGACCGGTCACCGATGAAACAGGGCTTCATCGAAAGACAGGATTTCACCGATGCGATTTCATCCATGTGGGTGGATGGCGAACTCGTTCACATGGAAGATCTTGTGCTGCATGACGCCCATATGGATGTGCGCGCGCCAACCCATGAAATGACGGCGGCGCACCGGATTCTCCGCTCGCGACGGCTGATCTTTTCCAATGCCTCCGGCTGGGCCTTTACCGCGCCGGGCCTTTCTAGGCTACGCGGCAGGGCCGCGCTTGCCGAAGAGCCAGCACCTCCACGGCAAACACTCGACCATTCCCGCGATGAAGATGCCGACGCAGAGGAGGAAACATCGCTGGACGGCGCTTTTTCCGAGCTGGACGCGCTGCTGGCGCGAAGCGCCGCAACGCTCGATGCGATCACCACCGGAGGCGCGCTTCAGCCAATGCACAGGGAGGAAAGCCATGCGATCATCAACGAACCCGACTGGGACGAAGACGAACGGTTGAAAGAATGGTGGGCTGTCCTTGCGCGCACGGAAGAACTGCCGGCAATCCTTCGCACCGCCATCCTGCTCGACGCGTGGAACATGATCGAGGTGCTGCAACGCAGCCCCTGGCTCGGCCGACTTCTGGTCTCCGCCTTTCTGCGCGACGGCGCCGTCACACCCGCTCACCTGCCGGCCCTGAGCGCCGGTCTGCGTGCGATCCCACGGGAGCGCCGGCACGCCCGAAACCAGACGCAGCGCATTGCCGCACTTCTCGACAGCTTTTACGAAGCGGCGCAGGCCGGCATGAAGGAACATGACCGCCTGACCCATGCGCGAGAACGCATGATGCGCAAACTGGCCGGCCGACGCTCTTCCTCTCGCCTGCCGGAACTGGTGGAGCTTGTCGTCTCTCGACCGGTGGTTTCGGCGGCGATGATTGTCAAGGAACTCGGCACCACGCCGCAGGGCGCTATAGGCCTCGCCAACCAACTGGAATTGCGGGAAGTGACCGGCCGTGGCCGGTTTCGCGCCTGGGGCATGCTGTAGCGAAAGCCGCCGTCCTCGCAGGAGCCCTGAAAACGTGGGGTTTTCGGCCATTTTCGGGCAGGGCGTGCCGCAGGAATGCGGCGATCACGAATCTTAACAAAATTTAACTATTGCGTAGGTCGATGAAGCCGCTATGTTCCTCGCTGCGTTGCAGCACCGATATTCTTCTCCGGCAACGCGGTCGCATTCGGCCCCGGCAACTTTTCTGTGCCGCCCGCATTTAAGTGTCCATTCTGAGGGAGATGCAATAATGACAATTTCAATCTCACAACCCGATTCCGATCACGAAACCGATGCTCCATTTGCCAAAAAGGTCCTCACCGCACGCAATCTCGCCGGATATACGGTCGAACAGCTTGCCGTGACCTGCGGCCTGACCACCAGCGAAATACGCGCGCTGGAAGACGGCACGGACAGCGATCCGCTGCGCATCAGACGCGTTGCCGCAGCACTTCATATTCCCGTTGAAACCGTTATCTGATCCACCTGGCGATCATTAAAAATCTCAGCGCCGCCGGGGACGATGTTCCCGGGAACATCCGGGCGGCGCGCGTGGCCTGATTAAGCCAATCCCTTCCGGAACATTTTCCGCGCTCCTCTCTTAACATTTTCGTTATCCGGCACCACATGGGGTTCGCGAGCGACCATGTTTCGCCTTTGCGACATGTGCCCCGCTTGCGCGAGAGCAGCAACAACCTCCGGAATCCTGCCATGACACTAAGTCTCGACACCGAAGAACGGGTTTCTTCAGCACTGGATGAATTGTGGCCGGCGGAGAAGACGGAAATTCTTGACTGGCTGATCACGGGCACCAAGGACGAACGCTTTATCGACGACATATTCGTCGAACTCTGCAACAGGCTTCGGGAGAGCGGAGTTTCCGTGGCGCGGGGCGTGCTCGCTTTCCGCATTCGCCATCCGCAATGGCTTGGCGCGCGCATTCTGTGGAAAGCCGGCCTGTCCTCCGCCGAGATCGCCACCTATGGCTACGGATCTGAAAATACGCCTGAATATCTCAATAGCCCCATCAACGACATTCATCAGGGCGCCACCGAAGTCCGCCACCGGCTGAACGGAGAAGACATCGATGAGCCCGGCTATACGATCTACGAAGACCTGCGGGCCGAGGGGCTGACGGATTATTGCGCCTGGCCGATCGAGCATACCTTCGGCAAGCGCCATGTCGCCACATTCTCCAGCGACCGGCCCGGCGGTTTTTCCGACAGCGAAATCCTCGCCCTGAAAAACCTGCTTCCGGCACTGGCGCTCGTCAGCGAAATACGTCTGAAGAACCGCATGACGCGCACCCTTCTGGAAACCTATGTGGGGCCGCATGCGGGCGAAAAAATCCTCAACGGCGCAACGACACGCGGCAGCGGTATGACGGTGGGTGCGGCGATCCTGATCTGCGACCTGCGCAATTTCACCCATATTTCCGACCTTTGGCCGCGCGACGATGTCATCGAGCTTCTGAACGGTTATTTCGACGCCATGTGCGATCCCATCGAGGAATTCGGTGGCGAAATCCTGAAATTCATGGGCGACGGGCTGCTGGCGATTTTCCCGCTCAGCGACCCGCAGGCCTGCGAAAACCTGCTGAAAGCCATTGCCAGCGCGCAGAAGAGCCTCGTTGCGCTGAATGAGATCAATCGCCGCAAGGGACACGATCCTCTCGGCTACGGCATCGGCGTGCATGTCGGCGATGTCATGTATGGCAATATCGGCTCGAAAACCCGCCTCGATTTCACCGTCATCGGCCCTGCCGTCAATATCGCGTCACGGCTGGAAACGCTGACCAAGGAGACCGGGCGCAATGTGCTTTTCTCAGAAGAATTCGTGCGCACCGCCGGATATCAGGGAAAGCTGGAAAATCTCGGCCCATGGCTGCTGCGCGGCCTCGAAACCCCCGTTGAGGTATACGCCCTGCCCCATAATACGGCCCTGACAGCTTCGGCTGATTGATTGTTGCGCGGGGCTTTTCTCGATACCAGCCATCCGCGCCGCACCATCTTCCTGAAGGCGTGATTTCGGCCCCCTGGATCATCGTCAAAACGCTTGACACATCTGCGATGTCGAACTAGCAAAATAGAACATATATTCCATATCGAAACATTGCTTGTATTCATATTCTGTCCTTCCGGGAGTGAGGGATGGGTGTGAGAAACCGGAGGAAAGATGGTTACGAAATTGGCGCTGCTCGGCGCTGGACGGATCGGCAAGGTCCACGCCAAGGCGATCACCACCGACAGCCGTGCGCAACTGGCGGCCGTTGTCGACGCCATGGCCGGCGCTGCGGAAGCAATCGCCCGCGAAGCGCAGTGCAAGGTCAGCACGATCGATGAGGTTCTGGCCGACAAGACGATCGACGCCGTCATCATCTGCACGCCGACCAACACCCATGCCGACCTGATCGAGCGTTTCGCCCGCGCCGGCAAGGCGATCTTCTGCGAAAAGCCCGTCGATCTCGATGTCGCCCGCGCGGAAGCCTGCGCCAAGGTGGTCGAGGAAACCGGTGCGAAGGTGATGCTCGGTTTCAACCGCCGTTTCGACCCGCATTTCCAGGCCGTCCACAAGGCAATCGACGATGGTCGCATCGGCAAGGTGGAAATGGTCACCATCACCAGCCGCGACCCCGGCCCGCCGCCGGCCGACTATATCAAGGTCTCCGGTGGCATTTTCCGCGACATGACCATTCATGATTTCGACATGGCCCGCTTCCTGCTCGGCGAGGAAGTGGAAACCGTGTTCGCCACCGGTTCCGTTCTTGTCAATCCGCAGATCGGTGCGCTGGGTGACTTCGACAGCGCCAGCATCATCCTGACCACGAAAAGCGGCAGGCAGGCGATCATTTCGAATTCCCGCCGCGCCACCTATGGTTATGATCAGCGCATCGAAGTGCACGGTTCGGAAGGCTCGGCGGCTGCCGAAAACCAGCGCCCGGTTTCCATCGAAATCGCCAATGCGGAAGGTTACACCCGCCCGCCGCTGCATGATTTCTTCATGACGCGTTACACGGCGGCCTATGCTGCGGAAATCACCGCCTTTATCGACAGCATCGAAAACAATGTCGCACCGTCACCCTCCATCAAGGACGGTCTGATCGCGCTGAAACTGGCCGACGCCGCGCTGAAATCCGCGACCTCGAAGTCGGCCGTGACGATCGGCTGAAGGCCTTAAGCGCGACGCCGTCATGTGGGCATGAACCCCACCAGACATGTTGCCGTCATCCTCGGCCTTGTGCCGAGGATCTAAACACGTCGAATACAACCAGCAAGTCGCAGATCCTCGGGACAGGCCCGAGGATGACGTCGATGCAATTGGCATGAATTAAAGACTTGCGCCTTTTCGAGAAATCTAAACCAGACAGTAGCGCAGGCTAAGCCGGCAATCCGCCTGCCAAAAACGCAGCTTCCACACTTGCATGGCAGCTATTCGGAAAATAAGGTTGTCTGACAAGGTGCCGTCATAACATATGGCCGACACCCACCTCATTCATCCCGAATACTCTTTTGCCGACGGCAGTCGGATAGCGGTTTTCTTATGCCATCACCCAGAACCGGCTTTCTTTATGCGCTTGTCGCCTTCACGATCTTTGCGGCGCAAGATGGCATATCGAAACATCTGGGCAGCGCCTATCCGCCGGTTTTTATCGCCATGCTGCGATATTGGGCCTTTGCCGTTTTTGTTCTGCTGATGGCTGCAAAATCCGCCGGCGGCATCAGGGGCGCCGTCATGGCCAACCGCCCTTGGCTGCAGATCGGCCGTGGCGTGCTTCTTGCCGTACAGATCGTTTTTTCCATCTTCTCCTTCGCCGTCGTCGGGCTGGCGCACAGCCATTCCATCCTCGCCTCCGCGCCGCTGATCGTTGCGGCGCTGTCCATGCCTTTGCTGGGAGAACATGTGGGCTGGCGGCGCTGGAGCGCCATTTTTGTCGGCTTCATCGGCGTTCTCGTCATTCTCAAGCCGGAGGGCGACGGTTTTGATAACAAGCTCATCATCACCTTCGTGGCCGCCTTCATGTTGGCGCTCTACAGCGTCCTGACCCGCCTTGGCAGCAAGAGCGATTCAGCGATGACCAGCTTCTTCTACACCGGCGTGGCCGGCGCGGCGGCCCTGACGCTGGTCGGCCCGTTTTATTGGGTCAACCTCGCTCCGCAGGATTGGGGCTGGATGCTGGCGCTTTGCATTACCGGCATGAGCGGCCATTATTGCCTGATAAAGGCGTTCGAACTGGCGGATGCGGCCTCCGTGCAGCCCTTTTCCTATTACCAGCTGGTGCTCGTCTCCATCATCGGCGTCACCGTCTATGGGGAAGTGGTGACGCCCAACATGGTCATCGGTGCGGCGATTGTTATCGCCGCCGGCCTCTTCACCATCTGGCGGGAGCATGTGGTTGCCCGCAGGAACCGCCGGGAAACGAAATAGACGGCCAGCGCTGGAAATCCCTAGACGAGGGCCGCCTCACACCGCAACAGCATCCCAAACAGGTCACGTGGTTCATCCGGGTCGGCCAGCAGATCGAGCTCGGTATAAAGCCCGGTGGATGGCAGCTTTGAGCGCACGTAACGCAGCGCCGAAAAATCTTCCGTCGCGAAGCCGACGCTGTCGAACAGCGTGATCTGCCGGTCGCTTGCCCGCCCCTGCTTTTTACCCGATATGACCTGCCAAAGCTCGGTGACGGGATAATCCGCCGGCAATTGCTGGATTTCACCTTCAATGCGCGTCTGCGGCGGATATTCCACAAAGATATCCGATCGCAGCAGAATGTCCCGGTGCAGTTCCGTCTTGCCGGGGCAATCGCCGCCCACGGCGTTGATGTGAATGCCGGGCCCGACCATGTTGTCGGTCAGGATCGTCGCATATTGCTTGTCGGCGGTGACTGTCGTGATGATATCCGCCCCTTCGACCGCTTCCTGCGAGCTTTCACAAATCTTGATGGCAAAACCCTGCCCGGCGAGATTGCGGGCGCATTTTTCGCTGGCGGAAGGGTCGATATCGAATAGCCGCAGCGTGTCTATGCCGAGGATAGCCTTGAAGGCGCGCGCCTGGAATTCGCTCTGTGCGCCATTGCCGATGATGGCAATGGAGCGGGAGTTCTTGCGGGCGAGATATTTTGCGGCAACAGCGGAGGTGGCGGCGGTTCGCAGCGCCGTCAGGATGGTCATCTCGGTCAGCAGCAGCGGATAACCATTGCCGACATCGGAAAGCACGCCGAAAGCCGTCACCGTCTGGCGGCCTTCCTTCATGTTCTTCGGATGGCCGTTGACATATTTGAAGCCGTAAAGCGTGCCATCGCTGGTCGGCATCAGTTCAATGACACCTTCCTTCGAATGCGAGGCAATGCGCGGCGTCTTGTCGAAGCTTTCCCAGCGGCGGAAATCCTCTTCCACCACCCCCGCAAGTTCGCGCAGAAACGTATCGATGCCCACGCGCAGCACAAGTTTCATCATGTGATCGACGCTGACGAAGGGGACGATATTGAGGTTCGGTATCACGGTCATCATATCACCCCTTTCAGCCGGCCCGCGTCGGGCGGTCCATGACCCGCTTGCCCAGCAGGCTGGCGGCGAGATCCACCATCAGTGTCGCGGTTCTGCCGCGCTCGTCGAGAAACGGGTTGAGTTCCACGAGATCGAGACTGCAGACCAGCCCGCTATCATGCAGCATTTCCATCACGAGATGCGCCTCACGGAACGTCGCGCCGCCCGGAACCGTGGTGCCGACGGCGGGCGCGATGGAGGGCTCGAGAAAATCGACATCCAGACTGACATGCAAAAGCCCGTTCGCCGCCTGAACCCGAGCGAGGAATTCGCGCAGCAGGACGGCAACACCGTGCTCGTCAATCGAGCGCATGTCGTGAACGGTGATGCCGCTCTTTTCCAAAGCGGCCCTTTCGGCCGGATCAACGCTGCGGATGCCGATCATGCCGATATTTTCCTCAGGCACCGCATGGGAAAGCGGCGGGAAATAACCGTCAAAACCCTTTCGCCCGCTGAAATAGGCAACCGGCGTACCGTGCAGATTGCCGCTGCGCGTCGTCTCCAGCGTGTGATAATCGGTATGGGCGTCGAGCCAGAGCACAAAAAACGGCCGGCCCTTTTCAGCCACCCGGCGCGCCATGCCGGCGACCGTCCCTGCGGAAATCGCATGGTCGCCGCCGAGAAAGATCGGTACGGCATCCGCGCTCTCACGATAGGCAGCCTCCGTCAGCGCCTCGGTCCAGGCCACGGTTTCAGGCAGATGATGCACGGCGGGATTGGGATGGTTAAATTCGCGGAAGGTCGCCGGCGTCACATTGCCGGTATCGACAACGCGATGCCCCAGTTCTTCGAGAGCATAGGCAAGCCCCGCAACGCGATAGGCGCTCGGCCCCATTTCGCATCCCAGTTGCCCGGCCCCGATCTGCAACGGCGCACCAACAAGCCTGATTTCCATTCCCGTCCTCACTTTCCTGCCAACAAGCCCAAGTTCACCACAGCGATCCGGCGAAATGAACATCAAATATTGGCAATATTATCGAAATAAGCTATCGATATGGTAAAATTGATTTACCGAATTGGTCATATGGACAATCTCGACGAGCGGCTCATAACCCTTTTGCGCCACAATGGCAGGCGCAGCATTTCCGATCTCGCGATCGAGACGGGAACCTCGCGCGCGACGGTGCGTTCGCGCATCGAAAGAATGGAGAATGACGGCACGATCATCGGCTATACCGTCATCCTGCGTGCCGACGCCGTGGAGGCTGCAATCCGCGGCATCATGATGATCGAGATTGAAGGCCATGTGACGGACCGCGTCATCCGCACACTCGGCGGCTTTCCGGAAATCTCCGAAATTCACAGCACCAACGGCCGCTGGGATCTTATCGTGGAACTCAACGCCGCCACGCTCAGCGATTTCGACGCGGTACTGCGCCGCATCCGCTTGGTGCCCGGCATTACCGGCAGTGAGACCAGCCTCTTGCTCTCCACCCCGCGTTCCACCCGCGCACGGCTCTGAGCCACGGGCAAACGCAAAACAGGGATAAAACGCATTTTTCGATTTTTTCGACTTGCGCCCCGGAATAAATCATCTATATGACGACCCACCAAAGCGAACGCGCCACGCGCTTTAAGGCTTTTGGGGAATAGTTCAATGGTAGAACAGCGGACTCTGACTCCGTCGATCTTGGTTCGAATCCAGGTTCCCCAGCCAATTCTCCCTAAAAGCCCTTAATTCCTTGATTTTCCAGTCGTGCCGGATAGTGTTTTGGCATCATTGGCGACCTGATGCCCAAAACTGGTGCCCAGAGGTGATGCCCACGCTGGTCAAGCGCGAGGGACAAAGCTCCGGGCAAAGACAGGGCATTCGTCATGGCCGTGCGCCACGAAGTCGAGAATCTGATCCGCCGCGGAAACATCTTCTATTGGCGGCCACGCGTCCCGGCCGCTCTCATCAACTGCGGTCCCGGTACGTGTCAACGGGGCGGTCGCCAATCAGTTCGATGAACAACGCGATGCGACTCTGTGCTGTCGAAAGATCGCGTTCGATGTTAGCTCCGCCTCCGAGGCGTCGCGCGGCGATATATGTCGGGATCACATCGGTCAGTGTCGGCTGAGGCGACTTCGGACGCTTAACCGTTCGTCGATCCAGCTCGAAGGCCGGAATGAGCCTCCCATGAGCATCGCGACGGGTGCCGTCGTCATCCGGCAGGGGCTGAGGAGGTGCGTGTCCTTTACCGTCGGCCATATCGTCACGCTGTTCGAACAACAGGAATGCGCTAACTACTTCAAATCGTGCGGATATGACCCCGAGTAAAGCGGACGCCCTCTAGACACGAAAACTTTACCCACGGTCCGACGTTCGCGACACTCATCTCACAGCCAAGCCAGCGATGGTGATCATCACGCAACAAGTATGTGGGTTACTTTGTGGGGCCAAAGCGCAAGTTAATTACAACGCATTGACAAAAATACGCTTTTTTTTGCATCAATGGCGGGCCGTGCGGGATAGCGATGAGAACTATGTCTACGCCATAGCCCTCCAAAATGGGAGCTAAATGCCCGACCGGGCCTTACGATTCGCGCGTGGTGCCGAAGCCTTCCAGCGCGAATTCAAAACGTTGGGCACCCCATCGCCTGCAAGCAACTTCCTGTTGCCAATTCCGGGTTTCGACGGGGGGCGAGGGTGCAAGAGCCCGGCTCTCGCACCCTCCTGTCCTGTCAGAGATGCTTTTTGTAGAACGGCACGAGCTTCGCGACCGCTTTGGCGACGGGCTCGGGCTGGTCGTAGAGATCGTAGTGGGTCGCGCCCTCGACGACGAACAGGTCCTTCTGGCTCTTCACTCGGGCGTAGAGTTCCTGTCCGTCCTTCAGCGAACCGAACGCGCCGGGCACGGAGCCGGTGATGATCTGGATCGGCTGCGTCAGCAACTCTTCGACCATGTGGAACGCATCGAAGGCGATCACGCTGCCGACGCTGGTAAAGCGCAGCTTGTTGGGCGCGCAGGCATTCTGGCCGCGCGGCGTGCGGTAGTAGTCCACGGCCTGCGAGACATCGACATCCGTGATCCCGGCCGCGTCGCGCTCCTCTGTCGAGTTCGGAATCCAGTTGTTGATGAGCGGTTCCGTGCCGCGCGCCTCGGCGGTGCGCTGCTTGCCAATGGCTTCGAGTGCAGCAATCACGTCGCCCTCGCGGTTCAAACGGCCGATATTCGCGCCGACCACCGTGCCCACGGCTTTGATGCGGTGTTCGGTCATGGCGGCGTTCACGGCATAGCCGCCGCCCGCACATACACCCAGCACGCCAATCTTCTCCTCATCGATATAGGGCAGCGTGACGAGATAATCGACGGCGCAGCGCACGTCCTCGACGCGGGTGGCGGGGTCTTCGATATAGCGCGGCTCGCCCCCGCTCTCGCCTTGGAAGGAGGCATCGAAGGCGATGGCGACGAAGCCCTGTTCGGCCAGCTTGGAGGCATAGAGACCAGCGGTCTGTCCCTTGCAGCTAGACCCCGGATGGACGCAGACGATAGCTGCGTACTTCCTGCTCTCATCGAAATCGGCGGGGAGGTGCAACTCGGCCGCCACATCCCATGTGCGGTTCGTGAAGGTCACGGATTTCATACTTGATCTCCTTTTTAGGGCTTGTCGGATCGGTTTCGATAGAACCTATGTAGCAGCCGCGTTCCATTTCGATTAGACATCATATGATGCATGCCTGCATTAGTGAGGCTTATGAATGGACGGAGAGAATCTGCGAGACCTGAATGCCTTCGTCGTGGTCGCGGAGGAAGGCAGCTTTACCCGCGCCGCCGCCCGGCTTGGCGTCTCGCAATCCGCACTCAGTCAAACGATCCGTGGACTGGAGGAGCGCCTTGGTCTGCGCCTTCTCAACCGCTCTACTCGAAGCGTCTCGCCAACAGAGGCAGGAGACCGGCTGCTGGCCCGCGTCCAGCCGGCGATGCAGGAGATCAACGAAGGACTGACGCAGCTGACCGAATTGCGCGAGAAGCCCGCCGGAACGATCCGCGTTACAGCAGATGAGTTCGCTGTCCATCACGTCCTCTGGCCCGTGATCGAAGGCTTCCTGCCAAATTACCCAGATATCGGTATCGAGATAATCACTGACTACGGTCGCGCGGATATCATCAATGATCGCTATGATGCCGGTGTGCGTCGTGGCCGGCTGATAGCGCAGGACATGATCGCGGTGCCGATCAGCGCGGATATCCGCATGGCCGTGGTAGGATCACCCGCATACCTTGCTGGACGACAGCGGCCAAAGACACCGCAGGATTTGATCGGGCACGCCTGCATCAATCTGCGCCTGCCCAATCACGGCGAGTTCTTCGCATGGACGTTCCGCAAGGGCGGCAAAGAACACCGCATCAAAGTTGAGGGGCAACTCGTGTTCAGCACGCTGCCGGCGATTCTGACTGCAGCGGTGGCGGGCTTTGGACTGGCCTACATGCCGGAGGCGATGGTCAGGCCCCATGTGGAATCGGGACAGCTCGTCGAGGTGCTGAGCCCTTGGCGTCAGGTCTTCGAGCGGTATCACCTCTACTATTCAAGCCGGCGTCTGGCATCCCCCGCGTTTTCTCTGCTGGTGGATGCACTGAGGTACCGAGAATAAGCTGGCAGCATTTCGACAGTGCGATTGAAGTCGGAAGTCGAAATAGTCATGCTGCGCCACTCAGCACTCGGTTTTGTCGTGGAACTGGCGGTACTTTGCGGTCTTTCTCACCCGGTAGCGGTGCGGTGATGGCGGCAATATCGCACCCTAGAGGGCAATCGGCTGTCCGACTTGAGAGATAGGTGACGTTTTGTACCGGAGACATGGGTAACACTTTTCGCTTTGCGGGAGGTGTTGATGCCGTGGAGAGAGACTTCGGTTATGGAAGAACGTCTACGCTTTGTCGCCCG
>NZ_JAQKGN010000008.1:0-191938 GCF_027956555.1 Agrobacterium sp. ST15.16.055 | reverse complement strand
GGGCGACAAAGCGTAGACGTTCTTCCATAACCGAAGTCTCTCTCCACGGCATCAACACCTCCCGCAAAGCGAAAAGTGTTACCCATGTCTCCGGTACAAAACGTCACCTATCTCTCAAGTCGGACATCAACTATTTATTGATTTTCGAGCAACCAAGCATGAAGCCTTGAGCAGCTTGCTCTTCGATACACTTGGAAGCAAACGTTGCTGAGGCCATGGCACAAGCAATTTCAGACACCCTCATATGGCTTCAGGCAACATCGCTGATCGCACATTCACTGTACGAGCTCGCGCTCGACACAGCCGATGGGTCGCATCTGCCCGAAGCCCGCCGTGCTCCAGGCGACATTGAGAACATTCTTCACTTTTGTGGAGATCAAGCTTTTTAATTACATAATCGCATCGCTCCCGGTCAGGGCGGGTTTCGCCTCCACCTCGTCTTCGGCAAGGCTGGCGTTTGCCTGCAGGTGCAGGCCCATGACCGCGACGAGGAGAAAAAACCAGACGAAGCCCGAACTGAGCAAGAACAGCGTTTCCAGAAAGCCGTAGAGCAGGACATAAAGCCAGACGCCGACATAAAGCCGCGTCAGGGGGCTATTGCGCGTGGCCTCATCCATTTTGCCGAGATAGTGAAGCGGCAGCAGGAAAATCCACATTAGCACCAGCCCAAACCCCGGGACGCCGCCCGCAAGCAGCAGGTCGAAATAACCATTATGCGAATCCGGCGCGGTCGTCGCCCAAGTGTTGTTCTCGGTGAAACTCGACATCAGGGCGTCGCTGCGCCAGAAGGCCTGATAGCCGTATCCGAGTAGCGGGCTTTGACGGATGTAATCGATGGCGACGGTCCAGATATCCCGTCTGCCGGTAAAGCTGGCATCGAGCCCCAGCTTCGTCAGCATCTGCGAAAAGACGGGATCGACCGTGGTGCCGACGGTCACGAGCGCGAAAACCGCCAGAAACAAGGTGACGACAGGGTAGCGCCAACGGGGCCAGCGCAGGATGAACCAGCCTGTCGCAATGATGATAGGCATCAGGCCGAGCGCGGTCTTGCCGCCTGACTTCACCAGAAAGAGCAGCGACAGCAACAGCACCGACAACCCGCCGATGAACGACCAGCGCTTGCAGAGATAAATACCGACGATGATCAAAACCGCCATGACCGAGGCGGCCTCGTTCTTATGGCGGAAAACCCCGCGCCAGTCCCCTGCCAGCAATGGCTCCAGCGCATCGCTGGCCTGATGGATCGAGCGCGAGGGCAGCACGATGATTCCGAAATAGCACAGGAACAATATGATCAGGGTGCATGCGGCAAGCAGCGTGGTAAAATGCCGCTCGGTGCGCGGCAATTGCAGGAAGCCGCCGGCAAGCACGCAGATGATGGCGCACATGGCAAGCCGCCGCAGCGAAAACGCCGGCGCCTCGCCCATCAGCGAGGTGAAAACAAACCAGCCGAAAACCGCCGCCATCAGCAGACGCGGTGAGAAGACGAGGGAAAACGAACGCTCCTTCGCCATGAACGCCAAGAAACTGAAAAGCAGAATGATCGCGGTAAGCTGGTTCAGCAGGTTGGACCCTGCCGCCATGGCGGATCCCTGATAGGTCGAAGAAAGCGAAATATAGGGCGAGAAGCCGACCGTGAAATAAAGGAACGTCACATAAAACAGTGTATTCCGCCAATATCCACGCGCCTGTTCTTCGTGCGCTGCAGCCATAAGGGGGGCTTCTCTGTCTTTTTCCATGCGTGCCACATCGTACCCGATGCTTCATTGCGGTACCATGAGTAAGTATCCCGCCAAAAACCTATTTTTTAGTTATTCCGAATTCACGGATGAATAGCAATTCCTGTGCACGGCCTCGCCTATCTGCCGCTCGATCAGGTTCGGCCGCATCTGGATGCAGGCCGATCGATGCGGGTGCCCGGCAAGTTTACGCCCGACCTGCCGGGCTATCACCTCTATTATCCCTGCCGACGGCATCCATCCGCCGCCTTCAGCCTGTTTGTCGAGACCCTGCGGTTTCGGGGGTAAGATTGAAGAGCTCCGGATGAAACGATCCGGCCCGGGCTGCGTCAAAAAGACCCTGCACGAGGGCATAAAATGGCGTTGTTGAAGCAGTGGTTTTAAGGTAGCCCTACCCTCGATAGATTGTGTCAAGTAACAGACTGGAAATACGAAAATGATGGATTGGGATTGGGTAGATTTGTTTCCCTTAGTCTTCTTTCCTTTCAAGATTCTCGTGCTGGGCACGGGCATGTTCTTCGCCATCAAGTGGCATCACGATCAAGCAAAGAAAGAAAAGGACCCCAGCGGGCCGTGAGTGTCCGCCGGTCGGGTTCGGACTTCACCAATTGAATGTTTTCCCGCTTGAGCCGGCGCCGACCCCCATGGCGCTGGTTGCGGATGCGGATGATCTGGCTGTCGCGAAAATATTGCGTTTCACACGGTGGACATCGATTTCGCCAGAACGGCTTTCCATTGCGCCGCATCGCCGTTGAACGCCGGCGGGGATGTCTCCCCGCCGAAACGCATGCTGGAAACGGACCGCCGCTTAGAACTCCCGCCAGTCGCCTTTTGTATCGACGGCGGCATTGCCCGAAAACGCAGAGGCGATCTTGCGACCCAGCGCGCGGACCGGGGATGCCACATATCTGTCGTTATCGCCTGCGCTGCGAACCGGCGCAGGCTGGTTTTTCGGCTGCTGGGTGCCGTCGGCGAGCCGAAACTGGGAGAGCAGCTGGTTGAGCGACGCCACTTCCTTGGCGAGGCTGTGGCTTGCGGCATTGGTTTCTTCCACCATGGCCGCATTTTTCTGCGTGTCCTGGTCCATCTGGTTGACGGCCGTATTGATCTGCTGCAGTCCGGAAGACTGTTCCTGCGCGGCCTCCACAATGGAGACGACGTGCCGGTTGATCTCCTGAACTTCCGAAACGATGGTTTCCAGCGCCTTGCCGGTGTCGCCCACCAGTTGAACACCCTGCTGTACCTGATCGTTCGAGGTGGTGATCAACGCCTTGATCTCTTTCGCCGCGTTGGCGGAGCGCTGGGCAAGCTCGCGCACTTCCTGTGCGACGACGGCGAAACCCTTGCCGGCCTCACCAGCGCGGGCTGCTTCCACGCCCGCATTCAGCGCGAGCAAATTGGTCTGGAAGGCGATTTCGTCGATCACGCCGATGATGTTGCTGATCTCATTGGCGGATTTGGCGATCTGCTCCATGGCGACCACGGCGCGGCGCACCACCTGGCCGGATTGTTCGGCGCCCGTCTTGGCGCGACTGACGATCAGGCCCGCCTCCTGCGCGCGCTTGGTGGAATCCCTGACCGTCGTGGTGATTTCTTCCAGAGCGGCGGCGGTTTCCTCCACGGCCGCGGCCTGCTGCTCGGTGCGTTTGGCCAGATCGTCGGCGGCAGACTTGATCTCGTCCGCACCCGCGCCGATGCCGCTGGCGTTCTGAGCCACCTTGGTCAGCGCCGCCTGCAGCTTTTCAGCGGACATGTTGAAATCGTTACGAACGGCGTCGAGCGTCGCGGTGAACGGCTGGCCAATGCGATAGGAAACATCGCCTTCCGAAAGCTTCGAGAGGCCGGCGGCAAGATTGTCGACGGCGAATTTGACGTCGGCGGCTTCCCTTGCCTTCTGCTGTTCCCGCTCGATACGGTCTTTCTCCGAGAGGGTGCGGTTGGCATCTGTTTCCTGTTCGAGACGAATGCGCTCAATAGCGTTTTCCCGGAAGACCTGCACGGCTTTCGCCATCTGGCCCACTTCATCCCGACGCGCCATGCCATCGATCTCCGTGGCCGTCTCGCCGCCGGCAAGCGATACCATGCGCTCGCGCAGAAGGGCGATCGGGGTGGTGATGCCACGGGACGCCACGAACAGCGCCAGAATGATACCGACCGCAAAAGCGATGCCGACAATCACCAGCGAGGCCATGATGGTCGAATTGGTCTGATCCGTCAGTTGGGTGCTTCCCTTGACGACACCCTTGGCAAGCTTGTCCAAGAGGTCGGCGATATCACTTCCGACCGAGCGGATTGCAACATCGGCCTTTAGCAGTTCCGCAGCGGATTCTTGGTTGCTGTTGGCAGAGCCAAGTTCCACAGCCTTATCGGTAATTGCAATAATGCCCTGAACTTGCCCCAACAACCTGTCCACCGTCGCGGCCTCTTCCGGGAAAATGGCTTTGACATTGTTCAGGCGCGATATCAAATCTCCCTTGTCTCTCTGATATTCCCGCATGACGATCTTGAAGTCGGGAGCCTTCGCATCGTAGGCCATGACCTGATAGGCGCCATAGGCCATCGCCTCCAGATTGCGATTTGCGCGGGAAAGCTCCACCAGCGCGGCACTGTCAGTAGCGATAAAGAAAGAATAAGCCGTGTCCGCTTGCTTGTAATGGGTGGACATGTAAGCCGTGGCGCCAAGGCCGACGATGCAGAGCGGGAGAATGAGTGACAGGATTTTGGTGCGAATACTGGCGTTTTGAAGAAAAGACACGGAAAGCCTCACGTCATTAAAAACCGCTCCTTCCCCGTGCCGGAGGTGTTCGGCAAGACTGACATTGCACGTCAAGCGCCCCGATCATCGAGGCTTCGCTAGCCGCATCATAGGCTCTGGTCGCATCTGCATCATGCATGCGCCGCAGAAAGCAGCCCGTCCCCTCAAATGCGGGGAGGCCGCTTCCCGCGTTGGCGCGGCGACCCGCCAGCAGGCGGAAACGCCGGGCCTAATTTCCGGGAAAAAGCGAAAGCATGCGAGCTTTCAGCCGTCACCATCGATTTATTTTACAGTAAAATGATTATAATCAAAAACTTTACAATTCCTTCATGCCGTGGCGGGCAAAACCCGCGTGTTTTTTGCCCGTCGAAGACCGGTCGTCAGTCGCCCGGCGTGAAGGGTCGCGCCCTTCGCATGAGCGTCCATCGTTGCAAAATGGCGGCCATGACGGCAAGTCCTGCCATGGCGGCGAATATCGAGGCGATGTCGCGATAGGCGGCGGCAAAGCCGAAGCGGGCAATCCATGGCTGGCTTGCCAGCGGCGAGATGAAATGCCCGAGAAACATCGAGGCGGTGACGATGCCGGCGATACGCCCGCGCAGTCTGAGCGGTGCCAGCAAGATGGTGGTGGACATGATGCCCGGCATCACCAGGCCGAGGCCAAACCCCACCACCGCAAGCGATGACAGCAAGGCAACCAGCCCTTCGGCCCTGGCAAGCAGCGCAAAACCCGCCGCCATCGACACCAGCCCGACGGCAATGATGGCGGTGACGGTGACCCTTGCCCGCAATCGTCCGAAATTGAGCGCCGCCAGCGCCCCGGCCAAATTGAAAATGCCGATGGCGTATCCCGCAATGCTACCGGAAAACACCCCAAGCTCCCGCAGGAAAAACGGCAGCTGCGAGGGAATGGTGTAGAACAAGGCATTGACGAGAAACACCGCCAGCGCCAGCACGCCCACCAGCAGCCAGTTGACCGCAAAATCCCGTTCGCCTCCGGCCTTGATAGCGCCATCGTTCCTCACCGGCTCCGTCAGAAAGAACAGGGCTGCCGGCAGAATGAGCAGGGCGACGGCATAGACCGCGAAGGGCGCGCGCCAATGCAGATCCGCCAGCAAACCGCCCGCCACCACAAAAACCACACCGCCGATCTGGGTAAAGGCCTGTTGCAGGCCGAGATAGCGCTCCCGCGCCGAACCTTCGAAATAATCGCCCACCAGCGCCGTGCCGATCGTCATGATGGCGCCGATCGCCAGCCCCAGAAAAGCGCGCCCGACGAGCAGGCCGACAAGACTTTCGGAAAAAAGGCCGGACATGCCGGAAAAGCTGTAAAGCAGGATCGCGCCGAGCAGCAGTCGCTTGCGGCCGAAGCGATCCGCCAACACGCCGGCGACCGGTGCACAGAGCGCCACGAACACCGATGGCAATGTCAGCACCATGCGGCTCATGATCTCAACATCAGGCGTCGACAGGAAGCTCTGTTCGATGGCCGGCAACGAGGGCGCGACCGTGGTTCCGGCCATGATGGTGAGTGTGGCAACGAATAGCAGCGTGAGCTTCAACGCCTTGGAATTCTCGATCATGGAACGTCCTTAGATAGTGTTCCATGCACTGATAATTCCTCAACTATGGTTGAGGTCAATAGCCGCAGACAAAAAAGCGGCCGGCCTTTCAGCCCGCCGCATTCATTCCCGATAGTGCGTTAAAAGCCGCCGACCGCGTCAGGCGGCCGCGCGCCGCAGCGCTGTCGCAACCTTGTGGATATGCGCCGCACCAATGCCGCAGCAGCCGCCGATCATGGTCGCGCCCGCATCCGCCCAGGAGCAGGCGAAATGGGAATAGACATCGTCTGTCAGGTCGGCGCGGGTGCCATGCAGGCCTTCATTGGCAGCGGAATCGCCCTGTTCGCCCTCGAAAGCATTGGCATAAACGCCGATCTCGAGCGAAGCACCCTTGTCCGCAAAGACGGCGGAGGCGGTTTCGACGGCGGCTTTCATGATTTCCGGCTTGCTGCAGTTGAACAGCAGGGCGGCGGCACCCGATTGCGCCGCCCATTCGGCGGCCGCCTTGACCGTTTCGCCGGAGCGAAGCGCAGGCTCCCCGCCGACCGCAGCCGCGTCGTCGTTAAGCGTGAAGGAGATCCAGAACGGCTTACCCGTTGCGGCAACGGCTTGCCGCACCGCCTCGCCCTCGGCGATCAGGCTCAGCGTCTCGCCGAGCCAGACATCGACTGAAGGAGCGAGATTGTCGACCAGCACCTTGAGATAGGCCTGCACCCGGCCCGCATCGAAATTCTGCGGCTCATAGGAGCCGAAGATCGGCGGCAGCGAACCGGCAACCAGCACGTCACGACCTGAAGCATCCGCCGCCTCGCGCGCCAGCCTGCCGGAAAGGGCGATCAGCGAGGCGCCATCCTTCTGGAAACGCTCTTCGCCGATGTGGAAGGGCACCAGCGCATAGGAATTGGTGGTGACGACATCGGCACCGGCCTCGATGAACTCCGCATGCACCTGCCGCACGATATCGGGGGAATTGATCAGCGCCAGCGCCGACCATTCCGGCTGTTTCAGCTCGGCGCCCAGCCGCTGCAATTCGCGGCTCATGCCGCCGTCGAGAATACGGATAGTGCCCATGGTGATACTCCTTGAATGTTTACCGCCGGACCGGCACCTGCCGTTCGACAAGGCCGAAACAGCGGGCGATGATGGCGGTGAGAATGAGATAAAAGACGGTGACGACGATCAGCGGCTCATAGACCAGAAGCGTATCCTGCCGCACCTTGTAGGCGACGGCGTAGAGGTCCATCACGGTGACTGTAAAGGCAAGCGGCGTTGCTTTGAGTTGCATCACCACCTCGCCGGCAATGGTCGGCAGCGCGATACGGATCGCGCGCGGCAGCCAGATGCGGCGAATGAGGGTAAAGCGGCCCATACCGAAAGCCCTACCCGCCTCCAGCTCGCCTTTCGGCACCGCCAGCAGCGCACCGCGCAGCACCTCCGCCTCATAGGCCGCATAATTCAGCGTGAAGCTCACGGCCGCGAAGAAGAACCCTTCGCGCAGCACCGGCCACATAAAACTTTGCCGGAGGCCTGGGACCATCGGCAGAAGCGAGCCGACGCCGTAATAAAGCAGCCAGAGCTGGATGAGCAGCGGCGTTCCGCGAAAGAAGGTGCAATAGCCCCGCGCCAGAATTTTCGTCACCCGCCCGCCGCTGACCTGCGCGAAGGCAAGCCCGATGGCGAGCACGAAGCCGATGCTGACGGAGATGACGAGCAGCGCCAGCGTCTGCCAGGCACCGGATAAAAGCAGCGGCCAATATTTGGCGACCCAGGAAAAATCCATGCCGTTCCCCCTTACGCCAAAGCCGGCTGGCCGCGCCGCACCCGGCGTTCCAGCAGCGAAAAGACGAGATTGGAGACGAGCGTGATGGCGAGATAGAGAAATGCCGCCGCGAGGAAGAACAGGAAATATTGCTTGGTGCTGGCGCCTGCCAACCGCGTCGCGAGCGCCAGTTCCTGGTAACCGACAACAGCCACCAGCGCGCTGTCCTTCGTCACCGCAAGCCAGAGATTGGCGAGCCCTGGCAGTGCATTCGGCAACAGTGCCGGCAGGATAACCCGGCGGAACCGAAGCGCCGGCGACATGCCGAAGGCGCGCGCCGCCTCGATCTGCCCGTTCGGAATGGCAAGGATCGCGCCGCGCAGCACCTCGGTCATATAGGCGCCCTGCACGAAACCCAGAACTGCAACGGCGGCAACGAAACCGTTGACCTCCAGCGGCGGCATGCCGGCGAGCAACAGCAGCCGGTTGAGACCGTCCGTCCCGGCATAATAGAGCCCGACAATGAGGATCAGTTCGGGAACGGCGCGGATGGCCGTGGTGTAGAGATTGAGCAGCAGGCCGAGCGGCCTGTTGCCCGAAAGCTTGCCGAGTGCGCCGGCAAGCCCGATGATAATGCCGATGAGGTAAGCACCGGCGGAAATGGCAAGCGTCGACGCCGCACCCTTCAAAAGGGTGCCGCCCCATCCCGGAGGATAGGGTGACAGCAACTGCAACGTGGTTTCAAGGCTTGCCATCGATGTGACCGATCAGGGCTTGCTGCCGTAAATATCGAAGCTGAAATACTTCTTGGTGATTTCGTCATATTTCCCGCTGGCGCGGACGGCGGCGAGAGCGGCGTTCAGCTTGGTCTTCAGTTCCGTATCGTCCTTGCGCAGGCCGCCGGAAACGCCAAGACCAAGGATTTGCTTGTCGTCGGCCACATTGCCCATGTCGGCGCAGCAATCCTTGCCGGCATCGCTCTTCACGAAGGCATCGAGAACCAGCGAGTCACCGAACACATAGTCGATACGGCCGGCGGCCAGATCCTGAAACGCCTCGTCCAGCGTCTGGTAGGTCTTTTCGTCAGCGACATCAGCGAAATATTTCTTGTAATATTCGGACTGGATGGTCGCGACCTGAATGCCGATGGTCTTGCCCTTGACGTCTTCCGGCGCAGCACCCGGCTTTTCACCCTTGGCGCCGATCAGCTTGCTCGGTGTGTTGTAATATTTGTCGGTGAAATCGATCACCTTCTGGCGCTCTTCCGTGTTGGACATGGACGACCAGATGACGTCGAACTTCTTGGTCTGCAAGGCGGGGATGAGACCATCCCAGGACAGCTCGACGATCGAGCATTTTTCCTTCATTTCCGCGCAGACGGCGTCCATGAGATCGATTTCCCAGCCCTGCCACTTGCCGGTAGCGTCTTTGGCGAAGAAAGGCGGGTAGGCTTCGTTCATGATACCGAAGCGGACATCGGCGCTGGCGGTGAAGGCGGAAAACGCAAATGCCGTTCCGGCAAGCAGCGTAGCGAAGAATTTCATTTAAAGTCTCTCCTGTTGAATACGAACTGTCAGGCAAAAGGGTCAATTGGCCAGCGCGCCGGTGAATTCACGACACCGGGCGCTTGTGGGGTTGCCGAACACCTGCGCCGGCGGTCCCGCTTCCTCCACCCTGCCCTGATGCAGAAACATCACTTCCGAGGAAACATCCCGGGCAAAGCGCATTTCGTGGGTGACGAGCAGCATGGTGCGGCCTTCCTCGGCCAGATCGCGGATGACCTTCAGCACTTCGCCCACCAGTTCCGGGTCAAGCGCCGAGGTGGGCTCGTCGAACAGCATCACCGCCGGTTCCATGCAGAGCGCGCGCGCAATGGCGGCGCGCTGCTGCTGTCCGCCGGAAAGGAACGCCGGATAGGCGTTTTTCTTGTCATAAAGCCCGACCTTGTTCAGCAGAGCCTCGGCTTTTTCGACCGCCTCCTGCCGCCTGACGCCCAGAACGTGAACCGGCGCCTCGATGACATTTTCGAGAACGGTACGATGGGCCCAGAGATTGAAATTCTGGAACACCATGCCAAGCCCGGTGCGCAGTTTTTCCACCTGCCGCCAGTTTTTCGGCACGGCCTTGCCGTCCTTGCCGGCGTTCGTGGCGATCTCTTCGCCATTGACGATGACCCGGCCGCGATCCGGCGTTTCGAGGAAGTTGATACAGCGCAGAAAGGTGCTTTTGCCGGAACCGGAGGACCCGATAATGGAGATCACATCGCCCTTGTGGGCTTTCAGTGAAACGCCCTTCAAAACTTCATGCGTGCCGAAGCTCTTGTGGATGTCATCCGCCTCGAGCGCACAGGCGCCTGTATCTGTCATCGATTGACCTTGCCGATCCGTTTTTAGTGCCGCCTCGCCAATAGCCAGGGTCTCGCGGTGCGACGTGCACAATAACAAAGACTTGAGCCGCGCATGTTTAGCGAAAATAGCCGCAGACGCGCGCAACAATCGGCTCTTTTACATATTTGCAACGAAAAATCATTTCAAAATATCACCTTGGACGAACAACAGCGGAAACCTGTGCGTCTGGGGATGTCGGAGCGACGCCCGCTTCTGGGCCTGTCCGGTTCCCCTCCGTCTTTCTCCACAATGGCCGGCCCGCCAATGCGATTTTTTTGGTTATCCGCGATGCACGAGGAGATAGCGCCGTGAACGCACGCTTTGCCCTCGGGAAATCAAAATCGGGAGACAAAAATCAAGACAGTCATTTCCAAAATTTAAACTTCGACACCCCAAAAAGCATCCGCAAAAAATGATCCACATTTCATCCACCGGTTGCTTATGGGAGTATATTTTGTTAACCTCGAATAGCGCAGGATTATAAATCCAACTTGTTGATATAAATGTGATTTATCTTCAATTCGATATTTCACACCCGAGCGGATCGCAGGTTTTATATCTATATTAATACATTAAAATATACGCTGCCTATGGTTGATTTCATCTATGCGCAAAAGCTTGGGGGCCGACGGTGGACGTTCCGATACACACCAAAATGGACGACGGCGATAGTGGTCAGTCGCCACAACGCCCGGTTCAGCCAGGTGTCTCCGGCGTTCGCCCCATGCGCAGGGATGACGTGCCCGCCGTCGAAGCCGTCCTCAACAGCGCTTTCAGGAAGACCGGGCAGGAGCGCAATTTCGACTTCCGCTCCTATATAGAAAAACTGTTTTTCGGCAGTCCCGCCTTCAGCCCGGAAAACGGCAGCGTTGTCTACGACGCCGGGGAAAACGGGGTCACCAGCGTCATTCTCGCCGTGCCCATGCGCTTCGTTGCGAATGGAAAAACGATTACCGCCCGGCTGCTTTGCGCCTTCGCATCGGACGGGAAACGCGGCGCGCTCGGCGCGGCGCGCCTGTCCCGCGGCATGCGGGCATCCAAACACGACATGTTGTTCTCGGATACGGCTTCTCCTGTCAGCGCCGATCACTGGGTGGCGACCGGCGGCGACATGCTGCCGATTGAAAGCCTGCAATGGCACAAGGCGCTCAAGCCCTTCTGCACCATAGCGTTGCGCATGCCGCGCCGCTCGAAACTGGCCAAAACCACGCTGGCGCTCGCCGCGCTTGGACTTGTGGATGGAATCCTGCGGCGGTGGAAAAAGGGTCTGAGGCCGCAGGAGGCCGCTGGTGCCAGGGTGAGAACCGTGGATTACGAAACCTTCCGACGCAGCGCGCTCGCGATGATCGAGCGTTTTTCCATCCGCCCGGAATGGTCTCACAAAGAGTTCCACTGGCTGATAGAGATGAGCAAGGCCAATGAAAGCCTCGGCGAACTGAAAAGCGTGATGATCGAGAATGCCGAAGGTCACGCCATGGGCGCCGCACTGTTTTTCGGCCAGCGGGGAAGAACGGCCTATGTGCTCAATCTCGTCTGCGATGCCGGCTGCGAAAACGATGTGCTCAACACCCTGTTCCGCCATTTCGATGATGAAAACTATGCCCATGTCACCGGCATGGCGCAGCCCTTTCTCATCAACGCGCTTTACCGCCAGAACCACATGAGCTTCCGCCACGACGGTTATTTCTGCATGGCGACGCGCGATGACGCCCTGAGGGAAAAGGCGCTGGGCGGCGACATCTATATTGGCGGGTTGTGCTCGGAAAGCTGGAGCAAACTCATCACCGACTATTGAGGTTCCTGCCCGGCCCCGGAGCGGAACACGGTCGCGACGCCCTCAAGCCTTGCGGAACCGCCCGACATTCGCCGAGATGAGATGGCGCAGCGCTTTCGCATAACGTTTGGAGCGCGTCTTGGCCGCCAGCGCGCTTCCCCAGTCCACCATCGACCCGTTGATATCGAAATCGCCGAGCTGGCCTTCGGGAATATCGCCCTTCTCGATGCGCTCGACGATGGAGGGTAGAGCCGCATAGAATTCCGGCGAACGATAGGGCGGATGCAGCGAATACATGCCCTTGCCCGTGCCGAGAAAATCGAGCCGGTGAACGCCGGTGCGCATCATGTTGGTGCTCAGCACTTCCTCGGCAGGCATGGAGACCGGCTGCTGGTTATAGGCATAGGAGCGGATACGCCGTTTGACATCGGGCCTGAGCAGTTCCAGCGAGCCGATCCTTTTCGCAAGACGGTCCATGTCGATCATGAACAGCCGCGTCGAAACGGTGGCGAAACGCCAGGTGGGAATGCGCGACGGCAGCTTGCGCGGCGCAGGGATGTTCTTCACGCCGGGCATGCCGACATGGCGGGAAATATCCAGATCGCCGCGAACCGTCGGCGGCCCGGAAAAGGGCGTGATGCACAGCGCATCCGGATTGGCCTTCTGCAATGCAATCGCCTCACTGAACCAGCTCTGGCTGCCGCCACCGAACATCATGTCGCTGTCCATGTGCATCACGTAACGGGCATTGGCGCGTTTCAGCCCGTAGAAATAGACATGGAAAGGCCCGCCATCGAAAGCCTTGGCGGGATAGGGGATGGGAGAGCGCGAAAAGAAGGTCTGCGTCACCGTATCACGCGCCGCATCGCTGTAATCGACGATATCCACAGAGAGATGCGGATAATTGGTCTGCATTTCCTCCAGCATGTCGAAGAGACGCTGGCGCGCCGCATCGAAACCATTGCCCTTGTACCGCCCCGCCCCCACCTGGCCCGTATCGACCGTCAGCAAAATGCGGTCCACCTGCCCGCCCCAGACCCTGAGCTGATGCGGCAGCGTCAGGGCCGCATGCGGGGCATCGAAGGGATGGAGGTTGATTTGCAGCGCCTTTTGCACGGGAGGAAGCGGCATTTCAGCATTCATAGTCATGCACCACGGTTCCGGAATTCATTGATGACGGCCATCATGGGTTTTTCGTTGAAACTCCAGTCCAGCGGCAGCGGCCGGTTGGCGGTGCCGTCCCGGCGAGGATAGGCCCAGCGGATCCAGGTATATTGATCCGAGATGCCCCATGTGGTGATGGAGGAAAGCGCGCCGCCCGCCGAGGCGGCCTCCAGAAACTCGCGGACCTGACCGTTGATCAGCATATCCCGTTCGGCCTCCGGCGCGGGCAGCGTCTGGTCCATCACGTCAAGCTCCGTCACCAGAACGGCAAGACCGTAGCTGCGCATTTCCGTCGTGAAGGCGGCAAGCTCGTCCTTGGCGATCGGCCAGCCGCCGCGCAAATGCCCCTGCAGGCCAACGGCGTTGATCGGCGCGCCCTTTTCCAGCAGTTCGAGGATGAGATTGCGGAAAGCGGCGCGTTTGGCCGGCGATTTCTCGGCGGCAAATTCGACATCATATTCGTTGAGCACGAGCTGCGCCTTCGGATCGACCGCATGGGCGATCTCGAAAGCCTTCTTGATGGCGTCAGGCCCCGCGCCATAATACCAGGCATCGCGCCGCGCACGCACATTGCCCGGCACGTCGGGGATCGGTTCGTTGACCACGTCCCAGCTGTGGATCACGTCCTTATACCGCTCCATCACGGTGACGATATGGGTTTCCATCAGCTTCTCGACCTTGGCGCCGCCAACACTGGCAAGCCAAGGCGCGTTGGAAGCGTACCAGATCAGCGGATGGCCATGCATGGCTAGCTTGTGCTGGCGCGCGAAATTGGCGAGTGCATCGGCAGCGGCGAAATCGAAAACCTCCGCCGAAGGCCGCATCACCTCCCATTTCATTTCGGTGACAGGGGTGATGCGCGAGCAATATTTCACCACCGCCTCGCCGATGCGGCTATCGGCATTAAGGTCAGGCAGGTAGACGGCGGCGCCATAGGGGGCGGTTTTGATCGTGGCTTTCTTCTGCGCGGCAAAGGCCGGGCCGGCCACGGCATGCAGCAGGCCAGCGCTTGCCGCACCGCCTATAAAATTCCGCCGCCCGATCCGCATTCGCCCGCCTCCGCAACCTTTATTCCCAAAACATAACATCCCTATCATAGGAAAAGGATATTAAAGATTTGCAAGGTTAACCGACGTTATACCACGTCATAATTGGCCAGACCCGCTTAATGCGGTAGTAACTTCGCTGTGCGAATTCTTGGCCAACGCCGCAGGGAGTTTGAAGTCTTGGTTTCCGTTTCGATTGTCATTCCCGTTCGCAATGGCGAGCGTTACATCGTGGAAGCGATCGAAAGCGTGTTGCTGCAGGGCGAGACCATCGGTGAAGTGCTTGTCGTCGATGACGGCTCCACCGACACCACCGCACAGAAAGTGGAGGGTTTTTCCGACCCTCGCGTCAAATTGCTTGCCCGGCCACAGGGAAGGCAGGGCGTTTCCGCCGTGCGCAATTTCGGCCTGTCGCAGGCGCGCGGCGAATGGACGATGTTCCTCGATGCCGACGATCGCCTGAAACCGGGCGCCATCGCGGCCCTTTGCGCCGGCATCTCCGGGCCGGATGTCGTCGCCGTCTATGGCGATTACGAACGCATCGATGAGGATGGCTTCAAGACCGGTCGGCGCAACCTCATCCGCCGCCGGGAAAAACCCGATGGTTTCATTCTCCAGCCGCTGCTCGGCGGAAACTTCATCGTCAATGGCGGCATCATGCTGGTCAGAACCCGCATCTTTCAGGAATTCGGCGGTTTCGACGAGACGTTGCGTTATGCCGAAGACTGGTATGGCTGGTGCCGGCTGGCCGCCGCCGGCCGTTTCGTTTACCTGCCCGGCTGCCATGTGCTGGATTACCGCGTGCACAGAACAAGCGTGATGATGAACCGGCTTTTGACATTCCGGGATTGCGAACCGGCGATCGAGGCTGTGTTTTCCGACCCGGCCATCGTCGCCGCCATTTCGCCGCCGGAACTGCGACGGCTTCGCCGCCGTTCGGAGAACCATATGAACGCCTATACCGTGGCGCAGGCCTTCCGCGCCCGCCGTTACCGCGAGGCTTTTTCGGCGCTGGCCGACACCTTCCTCAACCGCCCGCGCCAAAGCCTCAGGGCCGTCGTTTTTTCCGCCGCAGCGCTTGCCGGAATTTAGGAGTTTCCATGTCCGAGATCATGCCGGAAGCGGTGGTGTGCATTCCGAGTTTCCGCCGGCCGGAAGGCCTGAAAAAGACGCTTCGGTCACTCGCGGCCCAGAAGGTTGATTTTCCCTTCGCCATTGTCGTGGTCGATAATGACGGCGCAGGCCAGCAGGGTCTCGCCGTCGCACGCACATTTTTCGCCGAGAACGGCGTGAACGGTCAGGCGCTGGTGGAGCCGACGCAGGGCAATTGTTACGCCATCAACACGGCCTTCCGCACCGCCCGGCAAAGCTATGCTTCGGCTGAGTGGTTCCTGATGATCGATGACGACGAGGCCGCCTCCCCCCAATGGCTTGCCGAAATGGTTTCAGCGGCGAAATCCTTCGGCGTCGACATCGTCGGCGGCCCGGTCAACCGGGAATTCGACGCACCGGCTTCGAAGGCGGTTCTCTCGCATCCGCTGTTCGGCTCCATCGAAGCGCCGACCGGTCTCGTCGAGCAAATCCACGGATCGGGCAATTGCCTGATCTCACGGCGGGTGTTCGAAAGCCTGCCGAAACCGGAATTCGACGTGCAGTTCAACTTCCTCGGCGGCGGCGACATGGATTTCTTCACCCGCTGCCGCAAGGCAGGTTTCAAATTTGCCTGGAATGCCCGCGCCGTCATCATTGAATATGTGCCGGAAAGTCGGATGGCGCCGAGCTGGATCATGGAGCGCTCGCTCCGCACCGGCATCATCAATTACAGCATCGACCGCGCCCGCCACCCCGGCCTGAAGGGCGGACTGCTGCTGACCGCCAAAAATGCCGTCAGCCTGTGCCTGTCTCTGCTGCGCGCCGTTTCCGCCGGGCTGAAAACCGGCGCCTGGCTGCCCGCCACACATCCGCCGCTGATGTCCATCGGCCGGGTGATGGCAAGCCTCGGCATCACACTCACCCCCTACAAGGCGCCGGCGAAGAAGAGCTGACCGCAATCGCTCTCGTCGCCGGTTTAGCTGAGGGTCTTTTCCCTGCCGAACGACAGCACGTTCTCGCGTCGTTTTTGCAAACCGAGCGCCGAAAAAGCCGCCGCAACAACGAAAAGCGGCACCAGCAGCGGCCAGAAGAAACAAAGGACGATGCCGGTCACCCGGTAAAAATCCCAATTCTTATCGCGGCGGGCACCTTCAATATAGGTCATGGCGAGAGAGGTGGCGGTGCCAATTCCATATATCAAAAGAGAAATGGACGTAATCACCATGGGTGTCCCCAAAATATCTCTGATTCGAATAAATTTATAATATTGGGACAGTGTAGCGCGCTCCTTCGCAGTTGCAACGAATTTCAGCGGCAAAGCCCGTTTTCTCAATATGTTAGGGAAAACTGATTAACTGACGCGATGCAATATGCCTGCCGCCTGCGGGGCTTGCCGCAGCTTTACCGGCCCTGACCCGACGCTCCGAAGCGATACTTCAGCAACGAATATATGGCGATCGGATTGGTCAGCAAATATCGTTTTCCGAGACGCTTCGGCTCGAGCATTGCCCGATAGAGCCATTCCAGCCCCATATCCTGCATCCATTGCGGCGCCCGGCTGTTCTTGCCGGCAAGGAAGTCGAAAAGGCCGCCGCAGGTCTTGATCACGGCGATGCCGGAAAGCCTGTCGAGATTGCGCGAAACGAAGCGCTGCTCCAGCGGAATGCCGAAGCCGACCCAGAGAATATCCGTTTTCGAAGCGGCGATATCGGCAAGGACCGCGTCTTCCTCGGCGCGGCTGAAATAACCGTTGCGCCGTCCCGAAAATACGAGACGCGGATAGAGCCTCTGCATTTCTTCGACCGCCGCACGGTTCACCTCTTCCGAACCGCCGAGGAAATAAAACCGGCTTCCCGTCTCTTCGGCACGCTTGGCGACCGCATGAACGAGATCGGTCGTCGCGACCCGTTCCCTCAGCGCCTGCCGGCAGAATTTTCGGGAGAAGATCACCAGTGACATACCATCGGCATGAATCTGGTCCGCCTGCCGCAGCATGGCGTCGAATTCCCGGTCGTGATGACAAAGCGCAATGACCTGGCCGTTCGCCGAGGTCGAATAAAACGGTCTTGCATCGGACACGCGCTCGCTTACCGCACGCAGGATGAAATCCCGCGCCGTTTCATCGATGGTCGCGTCAGTGATGGGCAATGCCGCAAGGGGAATAACCGGCCAGACCTGGCCCGGCGCTCCCGCATCCGGCCTCTCTCTCCCTGTCATGATCTGTCCGGTGTCCAAGATAGGCATCGTTTCATTGTTATAGTCACGCTTATGCATAGGGTATAAGGCTTCAGACACTACGAAGAACTATCATTAATATTTTTATAAATCCCCGTATGCAGTGGGCATTTTACACGCCTGAAGGTTGTGCGCCACATTTTCTAACTATTCCGGTTTTCCAGCCGATGGGTTAAGGGACGCGGAAATCAAACCACGGAAGGGCTCCGGCCATGGAAACAATCTCGATCGACAATCGCGGCGATTTCGGCCTCTGGGCGATAGAACGGGCAAAAGAAATCGTCGCCAACGAAGCGTCCGACCTTGCCATTTCGGTTCGCGATGGAGACGAGGCCGGTATTCGCGATGCCGGCAATGCGCTGGGCGCGGCCATCGCCGCCGCCCTGCTCGAGGTTTATGACGGTCTGATTTCGGAAGAATAAGGCGACACGCAGCCGCCTCGTCTTACCGCGCCGCGACATCCGCGTGATCGTCCCGGCGCAGATAACCCCAGAGGCCGAGCGCCACGGCAATGCCAAGACCGAGGAACAGTCCGCCCATGCCGCCGGCGATCAGGAAGGTCAGCTTGCCCGGCGGCCAGCTTCTGGAATTGGGCGCAACCGGCTGCGAAATCACCCGCACATTGGTGGAATCGATCGACTGCTGTTCGGCAAGCTGGCGCGAGCGGGTGAGGTAAGTCTCATAGATCGCCGCCGCCGAGCGGGCGTCGCGCTCCAGATCGCGCAGCCGCACCTGCGCCTCATTGTCGGTAAAAACATTGGCGCGTTCCGCCACGGCCTTCAGCCTCAGCGCATCCAGCGAGGAGCGCGCTTCGGCGACATTGATCTTGGCCGCCTGCAGGATGCGCCGCGCCTCGTCCGCCATGCCGCGTTCCAGCATTGCCCGCTCCGCACCCGCCGTCGCCAGACGCGGATGGCGTGCGCCATAGGTCAGCGTCATCGCGCCGATCTGCTGCTGCAGGGTGCTATATTGCGCGCGGATGGTGTTCATGGTCTGGCTGTCAAAGATGGCGTCGCTTTGCGTGCGGTTCTGGGCAATCGCCGCCTCCATCTGCTTCAGGCGGGATTCCTCCTGGATCAGCCGCTGCTGGGTCGCAAGCACCTGCGCATTCAGCTCGCCGGAGGCGAGATTGCTGACGAGTTGGCCATTATTTTCCTGCAAACCGTTCTCGCGGCGGAAATCGGCCACGCGCTTTTCGGCGATGGTCACATTTTCGCGCATTTCCTCCAGCCGCTTCTTGAGATCGTCAACGACACGCTGGCTGCTGTCGGAGGTCGTCTGGAACAGTTCGCTTTCGAAAGCTTTCACGATGGCCTTGGAGACCGTCACCGATTTTTCGGCATCATTGGTCCAGACCGAAAGCGTGACCACGAAGGAGCGCGGGTCGCGTTCCGCCGCCACCCGATCACCCAGTGAACGAAGCGCGCCGACGCGGTTGTCATCATCTTCCGGCTTCGATGAGAACATTGCCTTCAGCCGCGCAAGCGGCGGCGGGCTGATGAATTCAGGATCCTGATCGAGCTTCAGCTCGTCCACCACCCGCGCCAGCACGTTGCGCGAAGTGATGGTGCGCAGCTTGCTTTCCACCTCGAGTATCTGTGTGTCACGCTGCTGGTTGGGCGAAAACACCCCATCATTAACGACGTTCAGATTGGAGGGATTAACGACGATATCCGTATAGGCCTTGTAGCGCGGCGGCGTCATAGAGGCGTAAGTGAGTGCGCCGGCGACGCAGAGAATGATCGCCAGCACGATCCAGACGATGCCTTTGCGAAGCCAGAGGATGACGTCATCCACACCGATCCTGTCGATATGTTTCAGGCCCGGCAGCGCAGCCGCCAGATTGCCGCTCGGCGAAACAGCCTTTACCGGCGTCTCGGCAGCGGCCGGCGCAGCGGCGGTCTTCGGCGGTTTCGGCTCAAGATGCTCCTTCAGCACCGTGCGCTCGAAAACCTCGTCCTCGTCCACCAGATCGTCCAGCAGGGAACCATGGGTTCTCGCGGCAGGCGCCGTTTTTTCATCGAGCGGGCGTGCCTGCTTATGTCCCGCCTTTTGAAGCCTGTACATCAGCCAATCCAACTCGAACGAACCACAAAAAGGCCGGCAACAGAGGGTTCCCACCGTCGCCAGAGCCGCCATCGACGGACAAGTTTAAATATGACGGGTGAATTTTAGGTTACCCGCACCAGTCCCGCTATCATCGCCTATTCGCGGCCACGTTGAAAGGGATGATTGACTTGGATGGATCGATACGGTTCTTTCAACCGTTATATTTTTGCATTATCCATTTGACCCTCAAAGATTTTATCGAAACGGAGTTTGGCATGAGCCTGAAATTTGGAACGAGCGGCCTTCGCGGCCTCTCCGTCGATCTGAAAGGAAAAGCCTCGGCCGTCTATGCCACGGCATTTGCAAAACACCTTCTCATATCGGGCCAGGCAAAGGCGGGCGACCCCATTCTCGTCGGCCGCGATTTCCGCGATTCGAGCCCGGAAGTTTCCGCCACCTGCATCGCCGCGCTCAAAAAAGCCGGCCTGAACCCGTTCGATTGCGGCGCCGTGCCGACACCGGCGCTGGCGCTTTACGGCCTGTCGCTGAAGGCCGGCGCGCTGATGATCACCGGTTCGCATATCCCGGCCGACCGCAACGGCATCAAGTTCTACCGCCCGGACGGCGAAATCGACAAGCAGGACGAGACGGCGATTGCCGCTCTTGCCGCCGAAATCGAAGCCGAAGGCATAAGCGCCGAGGCGGCGACCGCCGAAGACCATTCCGCCACCGCCGCCGAACTTTTCTACGAGCGCAACATCGCGTTGCTGCCGGAAAAGGCGCTTTCCGGCCTCAAGATCGGCGTTTACCAGCACAGCACGGTGGCGCGCGATCTCTTTGTCGACGTGCTTGCCCATTATGGGGCGGAGGTCGTTCCGCTCGGCCGCTCCGAAACCTTCATCCCCGTCGATACTGAAGCGGTCTCCCCGGAAACGCTGGCCCTTCTCAAAAAATGGTCGCCGGAGCACGGTCTCGACGCCATCGTTTCCGCCGATGGCGACGGCGACCGCCCCCTGCTGACCGATGACAACGGTGTGCCGCTGCGCGGCGACCTTATCGGCCTGATCACCGCAAATTTCCTCGGCGCCGGCGTGGTCGTTACCCCCGTCACCTCCAATTCGGGTATCGAGGCCAACGGTTCGTTCGACGTCGTCCGCACCAAGGTCGGCTCCCCCTTCGTGATCGCGGGCATGGCTGAGGCGCTCGCCGCCGGCAAGAACGGCGTCATGGGCTTCGAGGCCAATGGCGGCCTGCTGACGGCCTCCGCCTTCACGCTCAACGGCAGGCCGCTTTCGCCTCTGCCGACGCGTGACAGCTTCCTGCCGGTTCTCGCCGTGCTGCTTCTCTCGGCGGAACAGAAAAAGCCGCTGTCGCAGATCGCCGCCGCCTACAACCTGCCTGTCGCCGCCGCCGACCGCCTGGAAAATTTCGCCCAGGAAAAGAGCGCCGCGCTGATGACACATCTGCGCGCCTCCCGCGACAATCTCGAAACCTTCCTCGCCCCGGTCGGCACGGTAAAGGCGCTGAGCGACATCGACGGCCTGCGTGTGGCGCTCACCGATGGCAGCACCATTCATTTCCGCCCTTCCGGCAACGCCCCGGAAATGCGCTGCTACGTCGAAGCCGCCAATCAGGATGAGGCCGAAACGCTTCTGAAAAAGGGGCTCGACCTCATCCGTAATTTTGGCTGAGTCTGGATGCCACCTGCACGATGGTGTAAGCTTGCCGCATGAAGAGAGCAGAGGCCATCAGGAAACTCAAAATGCACGCCCATGCCATGAAAAGCATGGGCGCGACATCGCTTTATGTTTTTGGATCGACCGCCCGCGATGAAGCACTGACCGCAAGCGATCTGGATGTCTTCATCGATTACGATCAGGACGGCCGCTTTTCGCTGATCGATCTCGTCGGCATCAAGCAGTTTCTGGAAAACGAACTGGCGATGGAGGTGGACGTGACCACCCGCGACAGCCTCCACCCGCTGCTCCGCGCCGACATCGAGCAATCCGCAGTGCAGATATTCTGATGATAAAACGGAGGATCTGGCCGGTTCTCAGCGAAATGCTGGACGCGATCCAAGGCATCGAAACGCACACCGCCGGACTATCACTGGACGACTTCAAGCAGAACTGGCTCCTCAAGCTCGCCGTACAGCGCGCTTTGGAGATCATTTCCGAGGCATCACGGCACATCCCGGCAGAATTATTGCGGGACGTTGCGCCTGAAATTCCGTGGAAACAGATTCACGGGATCGGCAATACTCTACGACATGAATACCACAAAGTCGCGGATGATGTGATCTGGGCGGTGGTGACCGAAAATGTCGCACCACTGAAAATAGCCGTCCAAGCTATTCAACAATCCGTCGGGCCTGACAACTGACGTTTTATGGGCACGATGTCCCAAATGTCGCATCCCGTCTTTCCCTGTTGCACTCGCTGGCCCGGAAAGCGATAAGGACCGCAGGGTCCAAGGAGGCGACGATGAGCGGCGAGACCGTTACCCTTTACGAAGCGATCGGTGGCGATGCGACCGTCAGGGCGCTCACCCGGCGCTTCTATGAATTGATGGATACCCTGCCCGAGGCCGCACGCTGCCGCGCCATCCATCCTGTCGATCTTTCCGGCAGCGAGGCGAAGTTTTACGACTACCTGACCGGATATCTTGGCGGACCGCCCGTCTATGTCGAAAAACACGGCCACCCGATGCTGCGCCGTCGCCATTTCGTCGCCCCTATCGGCCCCGCCGAGCGGGATGAATGGCTGCTGTGCTTCCGCCGCGCCATGGATGAGACGATAGAAAATGCGAAGCTGCGCGAGATCATCTGGGCGCCGGTAGAGCGGCTGGCTTTTCACATGCAGAACCAGGAAGCGGATAATCCATGACCCACGAGAGACTGCGCGCCTTCATTCTGCTGCTGGGTAGCCTCCTGGGTGCTGCCGGCGTCATGCTTGCCGCCGCCGCGACCCATACCGGCGAAACCTATATGCTGGGCAATGCCTCGGCTATGGCGCTGGCGCATGCGCCGGTGCTGGTGGCGCTCAATATTGGCGCTAACCGCATCAGAACCGCCATTCCGGCGGGCCTGATCCTCGGCCTCAGCACGGCGGTCTTTGTTGGTGATCTCGTCACCAGACATTTTTCAGGCCACAGCCTGTTTGCCTACGCGGCCCCCCTGGGTGGCCTCGGAATGATCGCGGGATGGCTGGTGCTCTGCGCCGGCGCGTTCCTGAAGCCGAAAGGCTGATCGGCCTTAACGCCGCCGCGTCCAGCGAAACGGCAGGATGTTGCGGCCCTTTTCTGCCGCCTCGCCGAGTGCAAAGGGTGGTGCTTCGCCGGGCTGGCGGGTGCGCAGATGGGGAAAGATCGCCACATTATTGCCGGCGGTCGCGGCGCGATTGCGCCTTTCACGTTCACCGATGATTTCATAGATTTCCGTCAGGGCCGGATCGGCGGCCTGCTCGGCCATCTTGTGAAGTTCCGCGCGGCAGGCCTCGTCTGCCACCGGCTCTTCGCCCTTAAAATTATTGCGCTCGTCGCTCATCGCTGGAGGTCCGTTCATTCATCGTCTGCAGCGCCCGCTCCAGACTGGATTTGCTGCCGTTGCGCAACGGAACGAACGTCTTGCCGAATTTCTTGCAACCGGACTTCACCCGCAGACACGCATCGTGGCTGATACAGTCGATCGGGCAGAAAACGCAGTCGACGGAGGGAAGAACGGTATCGATGCGGGAGACGGCTTCACGCAGGCCGCCGTCGTGATGAATGAGCTCCGCGCCGAAATTGCTGGCGATCTGGCGAAGATGGGCAACCTGACAGTCACGGCCGCCGACATAAAGAAAGCTTTTCGGACCGGAAAGCTGCTGTTCGGACACATCCTTTTCGGTCTGTGGCGCGCCCTTGCCCTGCTTGCCGCCGCGTTCGGCCTTCTTCTTTTCCTTGCGTGCCATTCCCTCACCTGCCGGTTGGTTTTTGATACCCCGATATTGGGCCCCGACATTCGGGATGCGGGCACCATAATAAAGATGAGTTTTCTAGTAAAGTATAAAGGTGATAATTTTCATCATGTTTTTCGCAGCACGCTTAGGCGCTGAGAATCCGGCGATGCTCAGCCGGTTATCCGTAATCCGCCCATGAAAAGCTGCTCGAGATGGCGGGCCGCATCTTCGAAACGCCCGTCGCCGCCGTGTCTGTCCCCCAGCACCGCCCGCACCTGCACATCGAAATCGGCATAGTGCTGAGTGGTCGACCAGATAGAGAAAATGAGGTGGTAGGGGTCGCATTTGGCCATCCGCCCGGCCTTCACCCAGGCGCGGATCACCTCTGCCTTCTCATCCACCAGCTGTTTTAGCGGGCCTTTCAGTTCGTCCTCGATATGGGGCGCGCCCTGCAGGATTTCATTGGCGAACAGGCGGCTTTCACGCGGAAAATCCCGCGACATTTCCAGCTTGCGGCGAATGTAGGAGCGGATTTCGCTTTCGGGATTACCCTCGGCGTCAAAGGCGCGCAGCGGGTCGAGCCATGTATCCAGCACTCGCTCGATCAGCGCGCGATGCATCGCCTCCTTGGTGCGGAAATAATAAAGCACGTTCGGCTTGGACATGCCGGCCGCCTCGGCAATCTGGTCGATGGTGGAGCCGCGGAACCCATTCGTGGAAAAAACACTGAGCGCAGCTTCAAGAATCGCTTCCTGCTTTTCCTCCTGAATGCGGGTCCGCTTCTGTGTTTTCGCTGCGCGCGGTATGGCCATTCTCAGCTCTCTGTTTCTTTTCAATGCAATTGCCGCTACAGTATGCTTAAAAAATAATCGCCGTTCATAGCTTAGGCAAAATTACTGCGATTCGTCACAAAATCCCTTGCTGACGCCAGTGCGAATTTGCAATGTTTACCAGCCGGTCAATTTATCCACCATCGCCGCCACAAGGCAATGGCTGTTATCTTAACCGGCAAAAAATGGGAACGGCACAAGCTTTGCTTTGATAAAAACAAAACAGGTGAGGACGACACTGCATGGCGGCGGGTAAGAACTTGACGGTCAATGGCGACCGTCTGTGGGACAGTCTGATGGACATGGCGAAGATTGGCCCCGGCATCGCCGGCGGCAATAATCGCCGCACACTGACGGATGAGGATGCGGAAGGCCGCCGCCTGTTTCAGCGCTGGTGCGAGGCGGCGGGTATGACGATGGGCGTCGACCGCATGGGCACCATGTTCGCCACCCGCCCCGGCGAAGACCCGGACGCGTTGCCGGTCTATATCGGCAGCCATCTCGACACCCAGCCGACCGGCGGCAAGTACGACGGCGTGCTTGGCGTGCTGGCCGGGCTGGAAGTGGTGCGCAGCCTGAACGACCTCAATATCAAAACCAGACACCCGATCACCGTCACCAACTGGTCGAATGAAGAAGGCGCGCGCTTCGCGCCCGCCATGCTGGCCTCGGGCGTCTTCGCCGGCATTCACGATCTCGACTACGCCTATAGCCGCACCGATACCGACGGCAAGACCTATGGCGACGAGCTGAAGCGCATCGGCTGGCTGGGTGAGGAAGAGGTCGGCGCGCGCAAGATGCACGCCTATTTCGAATATCACATCGAGCAGGGGCCGATCCTGGAGGCGGAAGGAAAACAGATCGGCGTCGTCACCCATTGCCAGGGCTTGTGGTGGCTGGAAGTAACGTTGACCGGCAAGGAAGCCCATACCGGCTCCACGCCCATGGCCATGCGCGTCAATGCCGGCCTAGCCGCCGCCCGCATTCTTGAAAAAGTGCAGGAAGTGGCAATGGCCCACCAGCCGGGTGCCGTCGCCGGCGTCGGCCAGATGATCTTCACGCCCAATTCCCGCAATGTCCTGCCCGGCAAGGTGGTTTTCACCATCGACCTTAGAACCCCCTCGCAGGCGAAGCTCGACAACATGCGGGCCATCTTCGAACGCGAGGTGCCCGCTATCGCCGAAAAACTCGGCGTCGGCTGCTCGATCGAGGCCATCGGCCATTTCGATCCCGTCACCTTCGATCCGGTGCTGGTGGGCCGCGTGCGCAATGCCGCCGAAAAACTGGGTTATAGCCACATGGACATCATCTCCGGCGCCGGCCACGATGCCTGCTGGACCGCACGGGTCGCCCCTTCCACCATGATCTTCTGCCCCTGCGTGGACGGGCTTTCGCACAACGAAGCGGAAGAGATTTCGCCGGAATGGGCAAAGGCTGGCTGCGATGTGCTGCTGCATGCGGTGCTGGAGACTGCGGAGATCGTGGAATGATCGTGCCCACGAGGCCTTGCCCCCTCATCCGGCCCTTCGGGCCACCTTCTCCCCGGCGGGGAGAAGAAACACGCGGCAACACCCCCGACCCTACCACCGGCGTCATGAAAATCTGCGACGGTGCCTCCCATTTCTTCTCCCCGCCGGGGAGAAGGTGGCCCGAAGGGCCGGATGAGGGGGCAAGGCTCATGGTGGACCACACGGGCAAAAAAGCAGCAAAACGCCAACCTGGCAAAACCACGCAAGCCCGAAAACTCCGCCGCGACGAGACCGACGCCGAATACCGCCTCTGGTATGAACTCAAAGGCCGACGGCTAAACGGCTTCAAGTTCAGCCGGCAAGTCCCGCTTGGCGCTTACATCGCCGATTTCGTCTGCCGCGAGAAAATGTTGATCGTCGAACTTGACGGATCGCAGCACGCCTCTTCCCCCCACGACCGGCAACGGACGCTCTGGTTAAACGGGCAGGGCTATACCGTGCTCCGGTTCTGGAACCACGAAGTTTTCGAAGACCTCTCCTCCACGCTCACCACCATCCTCGCCGTCCTGAACGCCGAGACTTTCCTGCCCGATCATCCCGACCGTTATTCGCCAGCCCTCGTCACCGGGAACACGCCACAATGACCGCCACCATCATCAAGAACGGCACCGTCGTCACCGCCGACCTCACCTACAAGGCCGATGTGAAGATAGAAGACGGCAGGATCACCGAGATCGGACCCGATCTCACCGGCGGCACCATCCTCGATGCCACCGGATGTTATGTCATGCCCGGCGGCATCGATCCGCATGTGCATCTGGAAATGCCCTTCATGGGCACCTATTCCGCCGATGATTTCGAGAGCGGCACGCGGGCGGCGCTGGCCGGCGGCACGACCATGGTGGTGGATTTCTGCCTGCCGGAGCCGGGGCAATCGCTTCTCGATGCCCTGCAACGCTGGGACAACAAGGCAACGCGTGCCAATTGCGATTATTCCTTCCACATGGCCGTCACCTGGTGGGGCGAGCAGGTCTTCGATGAGATGAAGACGGTGGTTCAGGAAAAAGGCATCAACTCGTTCAAGCACTTCATGGCCTATAAGGGCGCGCTGATGGTGAATGACGACGAGATGTTCGCGTCCTTCTCGCGCTGCGCGGAACTCGGCGCGATTCCCTTCGTGCATGCGGAAAACGGCGATATCGTCGCGCAGATGCAGGAAAAACTGATGGCGCAAGGCAATATCGGGCCGGAGGCGCATGCCTATTCCCGCCCGCCTTCCGTAGAAGGCGAAGCCACCAACCGCGCCATCATCATTGCCGATATGGCCGGCGCGCCGCTTTATGTCGTCCACACCTCCTGCGAACAGGCGCATGAAGCCATCCGCCGCGCCCGGCAAAACGGCATGCGGGTCTATGGCGAACCGCTGATCCAGCACCTGATCCTCGATGAAAGCGAATATGCCAATCCCGATTGGGATCATGCCGCCCGCCGGGTGATGTCTCCGCCCTTCCGCAACCGCCAGCATCAGGACAGCCTCTGGGCCGGTCTCGCCTCCGGCTCGCTGCAATGCGTGGCGACCGACCATTGCGCCTTCACGACCGAGCAGAAACGCTTCGGCCTCGGCGATTTCCGCAAGATACCGAACGGCACCGGCGGGCTGGAAGATCGCATGCCGCTGCTGTGGACCCATGGCGTGGCGACCGGCCGGTTGACGATGAACGAATTTGTCGCCGTCACCTCCACCAATATTGCGAAAATCCTCAACATCTACCCGAGAAAAGGCGCGATCCTCGTCGGCAGCGATGCCGATATCGTCGTCTGGGATCCGGCGCTTACAAAGACCATCAGCGCCGCAAGCCAGCAATCGGCCATCGACTACAACGTGTTCGAAGGGCAGAAGGTGAAGGGCATGCCGCGCTACACCCTGTCGCGTGGCCTCGTCAGTGTCGAGGAGGGCACCATCGAGACACAGGAAGGCCACGGCCGGTTCGTGACCCGCGATCCCTATCCCGCCGTCAGCCGGGCGTTGTCCACCTGGAAAGAACTCGTTTCGCCGCGCAAGGTGGAGCGTAGTGGCATTCCGGCATCGGGCGTATGACCATGAGCAGCGAGCCGAAACGCGAAATCCTCATCGCCGCCGCCGTTCTCCTCAACGAGCACCGGCAGATGCTTGTGGTGCGCAAGCGCGGCACCACGCAGTTCATGCAACCGGGCGGCAAGATCGATCCGGGCGAAACGCCGGAACAGGCGCTGCACCGCGAGCTGGCCGAAGAAATCGGCCTGACGCTGCCCGAACATGCCGTTCGTTATGAGGGCATCTTTCGCGAGGAAGCCGCCAATGAACCGGGCGCCGATGTCGTCGCCCACGCCTTCACCGCCAGACTTCATGCCGAGGTCACCCCGCAGGCGGAAATCGAGGAAGTGCGCTGGCTCGATCTCGACCGCAACCCCGGCGTGACCATCGTCAGACTGACGGAAACCCAGATGCTGCCGCTGGCGCGCGCAGCGCTCACGGAAAGCGACAATCAGCAAAGATGAACCAGGCCTCTCCCTATTCCGTCGTTTCCGCCAGAAAACTGGGCCTCACCTTCGAAACGGGGGATGGACCTGTCCACGCGCTGTCCAATGTCGATCTGGATGTGAAAAAGGGCGATTTCGTCTCCTTCATCGGCCCTTCCGGCTGCGGCAAGACCACGTTTCTGCGGGTCATCGCCGATCTTGAAAAACACACATCCGGCGAGATCACCGTCAACGGCACGACGCCGGAAAATGCCCGCAAGGACCGATCCTACGGTTATGTGTTTCAGGCCGCCGCGCTTTATCCCTGGCGGACCATCGAAAAGAACATCGCGCTGCCGCTTGAAATCATGGGTTACAGCAAGGCCGAGCAGCGCGAGCGCATCGACCGAACGCTTGACCTCGTCAACCTCACGGGCTTCGGTAAGAAATATCCCTGGCAGCTTTCCGGCGGCATGCAGCAGCGCGCCTCCATCGCCCGCGCACTCGCCTTCGATGCCGACCTGCTGTTGATGGACGAGCCTTTCGGCGCGCTGGACGAGATCGTCCGCGATCACCTCAACGAGCAGCTGCTGAAACTCTGGGATACGACCGGCAAGACCATCTGTTTCGTCACCCATTCCATTCCCGAAGCGGTCTATCTCTCGACGAAAATCGTCGTCATGTCGCCGCGGCCGGGGAGAGTGACTGATGTGATTACATCCACCCTGCCGCGGGAAAGGCCGCTGGAGATCAGGGAGACGCCGGAGTTTCTGGCCATTGCCCATCGGGTGCGTGAGGGGTTGAAGGCGGGGCATAGTTATGACGGGTGAGGTCAGCGCCAGCATTGGCTCATTTGGCGGGAGGTTGCCACACGTTTCTTCTCCCCGCCGGGGAGAAGGTGGCCCGAAGGGTCGGATGAGGGGGCAAGGTTGCGGCCTACCGCTACCCTTGCCCCCTCATCCCGCTGCCGCGACCTTCTCCCCCTCGGGGAGAAGAAGGCAGGCGGCTCTACCTCCATTCCATTCGCAAACAGTGAGATGGCCGAGACCCACCCACGAGTCGATCTCCCCCCTTGAGGGGGAGATGTCCGGCAGGACAGAGGGGGGTAAGCCTCACCCTCGGAATGATCGGCGGAGCAAAACCCCATGACCCTCCTCCGCCACCGCGTCCTTCCCATCCTCACCGTCCTCCTCGCCATCCTCATCCTCTGGTACCTCGCTGTCATCTATCTCAACATGCCCTTCGCCCGCGATCAGGCCACCCGCGCCGGCCAGACGCCGAGCTTCACGGAACTCCTGCCGCAAACCTTCGCGCAGGAGCGCCCGGTCCTCCCGGCCCCGCACCAGATCGCCGCCGAACTCTGGGACACGACCGTCAACAAGGCCATCACCTCCAAGCGCAGCCTCGTCTACCACGCCGGCATCACGCTTTCGGCCACCCTGCTCGGTTTCGCCATTGGCGCAGTGCTGGGCATTCTCCTCGCGGTCGCCATCATCCATAACCGAGCCATGGACCGCTCCGTCATGCCGTGGATCATCGCCAGCCAGACGATCCCCATCCTCGCCATCGCGCCGATGATCATCGTCGTCCTGAACTCCATCGGCATTTCCGGGCTTCTGCCCAAGGCGCTGATCTCCACCTACCTCTCCTTCTTCCCCATCGTCGTCGGCATGGTGAAGGGCTTAAGAAGCCCCGAAACGCTGCAGCTTGACCTGATGCACACCTATAATGCCTCACCGGCCCAGATCTTCTGGAAGTTGCGCTGGCCCTCCGCACTGCCTTATCTTTTCACCTCGCTGAAGATCGCCATTGCGATTGCGCTTGTGGGTGCCATCGTCGGGGAACTGCCGACGGGCGCGGTGGCGGGCCTCGGCGCGCGGCTCCTCTCCGGCTCCTATTATGGCCAGACGGTGCAGATATGGGCGGCGCTGTTCATGGCCGCCGGTGTGGCGGCGTTGCTGGTGTCGATCATCGGCATTGCCCACGCCGCCGTCCTCAAGAGAATGGGAGCACGGCCATGACGAACCCCTTCTGGTTTATCGGCGCGATCCTGTTCTGGCTTGCCGCCTGGGCCTTCAACGAGTGGCTGGTGCGGCGCAATTTTACCTCGACCTCTGGAAAGCGCATCGGCCGCATCGCCGTGCCCCTCCTCTTCGGCCTTGCCCTTCTGGTTCTGTGGGAAGGCATCGTGCGCGGCTTCTCCGTGCCGCCCATCCTGCTGCCGGCCCCGAGCGCCATTCTCGCCCGCCTTCTCGGCTCGCTGCCGATCCTCTGGGCGGATTTCCGCCAGACCTTCCTCAAATCGGTGCTGACGGGTTATGTGCTCGGCTGCGGCCTCGGTTTCATCGCCGCCATCCTCATCGACCGCTCGCCCTTCCTCCAGCGCGGGCTTCTGCCCATCGGCAATTTCGTCTCCGCCCTGCCGGTCGTCGGCATCGCACCGATCATGGTCATGTGGTTCGGTTTCGACTGGCAGTCGAAAGTCGCCGTCGTCGTCATCATGACCTTCTTCCCGATGCTGGTGAACACGGTGCAGGGACTTGCCGCCGCCAGCCACATGGAACGCGACCTGATGCGCACCTATGCCGCCGGCTGGTGGCCGACGCTGATAAAGCTGCGCCTGCCCGCCGCCTGGCCCTTCATCTTCAACGCGCTGAAGATCAATTCCACGCTGGCGCTGATCGGCGCCATCGTCGCGGAATTCTTCGGCACGCCCATCGTCGGCATGGGGTTCCGCATATCGGCGGAAATGGGCCGCAGCAATGTCGATATGGTCTGGGCCGAAATCGCGGTCGCCGCACTCGCCGGCTCCGGCTTTTATGGTCTGGTGGCGCTCGCAGAGCGGGCCGTCACCTTCTGGCATCCGTCCGTCCGTGGGGGACGAACGTAAATAACGAAAAAGGGAACAGCGATGAAAATGAAACTTGCATCCATGCTTCTTGCCGGCGCGTCACTTCTGACCGCATTCGGGGCTGAGGCCGCCGACAAGATCACCCTGCAGCTGAAATGGGTGACCCAGGCGCAGTTCGCCGGTTATTATGTCGCCAAGGACAAGGGCTTTTATGAAGCCGAAGGTCTCGATGTCGATATCAAGCCGGGCGGCCCGGATATCGCACCGGCGCAAGTGCTGGCTGGCGGCGGGGCCGATGTGATCGTCGACTGGATGCCGTCAGCACTCGCCACCCGCGAAAAGGGCGTGCCGCTGGTCAATATCGCGCAGCCGTTCAAATCGTCGGGCATGATGCTGACCTGCCTGAAGGAAACCGGCATCACCAAGCCTGAAGATTTCAAGGGCAAGACGCTGGGCGTCTGGTTCTTCGGCAATGAATATCCGTTCCTGTCCTGGATGGCGCATCTGAAAATCCCGACCACCGGCGGCGCGGATGGCGTTACCGTGCTGAAACAGGGTTTCAACGTCGATCCGCTTTTGCAGAAACAGGCCGCCTGCATTTCCACCATGACATATAATGAATATTGGCAGGTGATTGACGCCGGCATCAAGCCGGAAGAACTCGTCACCTTCAAATATGAAGACGAAGGCGTGGCGACGCTGGAAGACGGACTTTACGTTCTCGAAGACAAGCTGAAAGACGCCAAGTTCAAGGAGGACATGGTCAAATTCGTCCGCGCCTCCATGAAAGGCTGGAAATGGGCCGAAGAAAACCCTGACGACGCCGCCGATATCGTTCTCGAAAACGACGCCTCCGGGGCGCAGACGGAAAAACACCAGAAGCGGATGATGGGCGAGGTTGCCAAACTCACCGCCGGTTCCAAGGGCGCGCTTGACAAGGCAGACTACGAGCGAACGGTAAAAACCCTGCTCGGCGGCGGCTCCGATCCGGTCATCACCAAGGAACCGACAGGCGCCTACACCACTGAAATCACCGATGCGGCGCTGAAATAGCCGAATTAAACCCGAATAAAGGGAACGCGCGGCGCCATCCGCGCGTTTTTTTCGCTGGTAACCCATTCGACGAATTACAATATCCAGCCCCATACAAAAATGTATATCAACCATCGCGGCTATGCGGATTGATTTGCACGGCAACAGGAATTACAGTCCCGCCTACAAGACTGCCAACTTTGATCTTGTAAAATAAGCACAGGGCAAAGGTGCTTAAGATTCGCGTTGAGGGGCGTTTGAATCGGGAGGATCGAAAAGGAAGTATTGTGATCCCTTGTTTCACATTCGCTATCGCATGACCTTTTAAGACACGCCTTGGGCTGCAGGACATGCGATCGGATATTGCGCGAGCCAAGACACATGCAGCATAAAGTCACGTTTAACCGGTTTGTATTCCTTCTTCTTTCGGCAACGGCGCTTCCCCTCTCAGCAGCCGCCGAGGGAGAGACGCAGGCGCCGGCCAAACAGCAGAACCTGCCATCGATCATCGTCGCGCATGCGGCAAAACGCGATCTCGTGGACCGCATCATTGCCACCGGCACGATCCGCCCCGTGGACGAGATTTACGTCCAGCCGCTGGTCGACGGTCTGTCGATCGACACGCTGAACGCCGATATCGGCGACCGGGTGGAAGCGAAGGCGGTTCTCGCGGTCCTTTCATCGGACAGTCTGATCCTTCAGAAAAGCCAGCTTGAGGCCAATAAGGCCAAGGCACAGGCCGCTGTTGCGCAGGCCAAGGCACAGGTTCTGGAAGCGGAGGCGAGCGCCAACGACGCGAACCGCCAGCGTGACCGCGCCGCAAAGCTCGGCCAGAGCGGTTCCGGATCCGTCTCGCAGGTTGAGCAGACGCAGGCGCAGGCGGAAGTCGCCGCCGCCAAGCTGAACGCCGCCCGCCAGGCCGTTTCCGCCGGCGAAGCCGATATCAAGGTTGTGGATGCGCAGATTGCCGATATCGACCTGAAATTGACGCGCACCGGCGTGAAAACCCCGGTCGCCGGTATTGTTTCGGCCAAGAATGCCAAGGTCGGCGCGATTGCCAGCGGCGCCGGTGATCCGCTGTTTACCGTCATCAAGGATGGCGCGATCGAACTTGTCGCCGATCTGTCCGAGACGGATATCCTCAAGGTGAAACCCGGCCAGAAAGCCTATTTGACGGTTGCCGGCGGAGCTGAGAAAATAGAGGGCAAGGTGCGCCTCGTGTCGCCCACCGTCGATCCGACCACGCGCCTCGGTTCCGTGCATGTGGTGTTGCCCGAAGGTAGCCCGGCGCGATCCGGCATGTATGCCAGCGCGGCGATCATCGTCGAGGAGACGAATGCGCTCGCCTTGCCGCTGTCGGCCGTCACCTCCGGGCGTGAAGGTTCAACCACCCGCAAGGTGGAAGGCGACGTCGTCAAACAGGTAAAGATCGAGACCGGCATCGAAGACGGCGGTTTTATCGAGATTGTCAGCGGTCTTGCCGCTGGAGACAAGGTTGTCGAGAAAGCTGGGGCATTCGTGCGTGATGGGGACCGGATCAGACCGGTGGAAGCCCAGACGGCTGCGTCCAACTGACTGAGGGAATGAGATGAACTTTTCCGCATGGTCAATCCGTAACCCGATTGCGCCGCTGCTCGGCTTCGCGCTTTTGATGATCCTCGGCATGCAGGCGTTCAACACCCTGCCCATCACCCGTTTTCCGAACATCGACGTTCCCGTCGTGGCCGTCACCGTCACCCAGAGCGGCGCTTCGCCGTCCGAGCTCGAAATGCAGGTGACGAAGGAGATCGAGGACGCCGTCGCCGCCATCAGCGGCGTCGACGAAATCCAGTCCACCGTGGTCGATGGCCAGTCCACCACCACGGTCGTCTTCCGCATCGAAAAGCCGACGGAAGAAGCGGTTCAGGATACGAAGGACGCCATCGACAAGATCCGCAGCGATCTTCCCGCCGATATCGAGGAACCGATTGTCAGCAAGATCGACGTCGAGGGTCAGGCGATCCAGACCTTCGCCGTCTCCTCGCCCAACATGACGCTGGAAGAACTGTCCTGGTTCGTGGATGACACGATCAAGCGTTCGCTCCAGGGCCAGTCGGGCATCGGCAAGGTGGACCGTTATGGCGGCGCTGACCGCGAAGTGCGCGTTTCGCTGAACCCCGAAAAGCTCGATGCCTATGGCATTACCGCCACCGAGGTGAACAGCCAGCTGCGCGGCACGAACGTCGATCTCGGCTCGGGCCGAGGCCAGGTTGGCGGCAACGAACAGACCATCCGCACGCTCGGCGATACGCGCGACGTGAGCCAGCTTGCCAATACCACGATAGCGCTGTCCAACGGTCGTTTCGTCAAGCTCTCCGAACTCGGCACGGTCACCGACACCTATGAGGAGCAGAAATCCTTCTCGCGCTTCAACGGCAATCCCGCCGTCACCTTCGCGGTGTTCCGCTCCAAGGGCGCGAGCGAGGTCTCGGTCGCCGAAACCGTGGCGGCAAGCCTCGATCAGGTGCGCAAGGATCATCCCGACGTCTCGATCGAAATGGTCGATGACGCCGTCTATTTCACCTATGGCAATTACGAGGCGGCGCTGCATACGCTGATCGAAGGCGCTATCCTCGCCGTTATCGTCGTCCTGCTCTTCCTGCGCAACTGGCGTGCAACGCTGATTGCCGCCGTGGCGCTGCCGCTTTCCGCGATCCCGACCTTCTGGATCATGGATATCATGGGCTTCTCGCTCAACCTCGTCAGCTTCCTGGCCTTGACCCTCGCCACGGGTATTCTCGTCGACGACGCCATCGTGGAAATCGAGAACATCGCCCGCCATATCAAGATGGGCAAGACGCCCTATCGGGCAGCGCTGGAAGCGGCGGATGAAATCGGCCTCGCCGTCATCGCCACCAGCTTCACCATCATCGCCGTCTTCGTGCCCGTCTCGTTCATGCCGGGCATTCCGGGCCAGTACTTCATCCAGTTCGGCCTCACCGTCGCCTTCTCGGTGTTCTTCTCGCTCGCCGTTGCCCGCCTCATCACACCGTTGATGGCGGCGTATCTGATGCGTGCCGAAGATGCGATGGACGATCACCACGACAATGATAGCCGGCTGATGAAGGCCTATACGCGCATGGTCACCGCCACCACCCGCAAGTGGTGGGCGCGATATCTGACGCTGCTCGGCGCCATCGGCTTCCTCGTCGCTTCCGTCATTCTGCTCGCTGGCGTTCCGGGGAGCTTCCTGCCGCCGGACGACGCCTCGCGCGTGACGCTTTCGGTGGAACTGCCGCCCAATGCGACGCTCGACGAAACCGACCGCACGACAACGCAGATTTATCACGCCATCCGCGACATCGATGGCGTGGAAAGCGTCTTCATCCTCGGCGGCGCTTCGCCCAAGGGGGACCTGGAACTGCGCCGCGCCACCGTCAACGTCATCCTGCAGCATATCGACCATTCGCTGCTGAAAACCCTTGTCAACAAAGGCCTCGGCTCCCTTCCGCTCATCGGTCAATATCTGCCGAAGGTGGAAGAGAAGGGCCGCACACGTCCGCAATGGGATGTGGAGCAGGATATTTTCGCGCAGGTGCGCGGCATTCCCGATGTGCGCATCATCAAGCTCAACGACCGTGCGGAACGCGAGCTCTCCTTCAACTTCCTCTCCTCAAACGAGAAGGACCTGAACGACGCCGTCGGTATTCTAGAAAGCCGCCTGCGGGCCTCGCCGATCCTTGCCAATGTCAGCTCGGAAGGCGCCCTGCCCCGGCCGGAACTGCAAATCCGCCCGCGCAAGGATGAAATCGCCCGCCTTGGCATCACGCCGCAGCAGATTTCGCAGACCGTGCGTGTCGCCACCATCGGCGATACCGATGCGCAACTGACGAAGATTTCGCTGGATGACCGGCAGATTCCGATCCGCGTGCAGGCGTCGCTCGACACCCGCCGCGACCTCGCCACCATCCGCGCGCTGAAGATCAAGACCGCCTCCGGATCGCTGGTGCCGCTCTATAGCGTTGCCGATATCGATTATTCGGAAGGTCCAAGCTCGATCAAGCGCAACGACCGCAACCGCGTCGTCTCCATCGGCTCCGACGTTCCCTTCGGCACGGCGCTCGATACGTCGACGGCCGAATTCAAGCGCATCGTGTCGGAAACCGAACTGCCGGCGAGCGTTCGCCTTGCCGAAAGCGGCGACGCCAAGGTGCAGGGCGAAATGCAGCAGGGCTTCGTCAATGCCATGCTGCTCGGCCTGATGCTGGTGCTGGTCGTGCTCATCCTGCTCTTCAAGGATGTCATCCAGCCCTTCACCATCCTGTTCTCGCTGCCGCTCGCCATCGGCGGCGTGGCAGTGGCGCTCATCATCACGCAGAACGCGCTCTCCATGCCGGTTCTCATCGGCATCCTGATGCTGATGGGCATCGTGACGAAAAACGCCATTCTGCTGGTGGATTTCGCCATCGAAATGCGCCGTCACGGCATGGAACGGGTGCATGCCATGGTGGAGGCCGGCCGTAAGCGCGCCCGCCCGATCATCATGACCTCCATCGCCATGTCGGCGGGAATGTTGCCCTCCGCCCTCGGCGTCGGCGAAGGCGGTTCGTTCCGCGCGCCGATGGCGATTGCGGTGATCGGCGGCATCATCGTATCCACCGTACTGTCGCTGATCGTGGTGCCGGCCTTCTTCCTGATCATGGACGACCTCTCGCGCCTGCTCGCCCACCTCTTCGGCCGCTTCGTCGGCAAGAAGGAAGTGGAGGAGGAAGCCCTCTCCAACGAGAAACTCTCGGAGATCGCCCACGAAAACAGCCTCGCCCTCTCCTCGCTGGAGGCCCGGGTCGCCAACATGGAAAAGGGCACCGGCGAAAAGGCAGGCGAAAAGGGCAGCAATATATTGCGACTGCCGCCGCTCGCTGCGGAGTGAAAGTTGCAAATACGAAGATTGAAACGCCGGGGCTTGTACCCGGCGTTTTTTCGTCTCTGTGGTAAAGCACGACATCGCGGCATATTTCTTCTCCCCGCCGGGGAGAAGGTGGCCCGAAGGGTCGGATGAGGGGGCAACTTTGCCGAATCTCTCTACCCTCGCCCCCTCATCCCGCTGCCGCGGACTTCTCCCCCTCGGGGAGAAGAAATATGCCGCACCTACTCACTCCATTTTCCCCTGCCGCCCTGATCTTCAACGGCTCGGCCGCATTGCCAAACCCGTTTGATCGAAATCAATTCGCTTTCCAGATGAACTGCTAGTCTCCCTCGCATCGGGAATTGCCGGTTGAGGATTAATGCTATGGGTTCTTTGCAGATAGGCGTGAGGGAGAAGGAACTTCCCCGGTTTCGTATCGCTTCGGACAGCCCGGCAAAAGGTTTAAGCGGGAGCCGGATGGACGTGAACAAGACCGTGAAGCTGAGCAACAGGGACAGGAACATTCTGCTGCGCGCACCCTTGATCGGGATAGCGGATGATGCGGCGGCGCTGAAGCTGATGGAGGCGGCGACCATCACCAATGTCAACGCCCGCCACGTCCTCTTCAAGGAAGGTGAAGCGGCGCAGCATTTTTACTGCGTGCTCTCGGGTTATATCAGGCTTTACCGGCTGGACCGGCACGGACGCGAGGCGGATGTGCGTGTCAGCGGCCCCGGCGATACCTTCAACGAGTGCCTGATCTTCGGCAGCGATACCTATCGTTACAGCGCGCAGGCGGCGGAAAACTGCACCGTGGCGCGTTTCGAGCTGGCAAGAATCCGAACCCTGATCGATCAGGAGCCGGCCATCGCCAAGGCCGTCATGCGCTGCTTGTCCAACAGCCTGCTCGGCACCATGGATTGCATCGCCAACGACCGGCTGCAAACCGCGCCGCAGCGGGTCGCCCATTACCTCATCAATCAGGGCCCGCGCGACGCCACGTCCTTTTCGCTGCGGCTGCCGTTCCAGAAAAGCCTGCTCGCCGGCAAGCTCGGCCTCGCGCCGGAAGCGCTGTCACGCGCCTTTTCCACCCTGAAAAAGGCTGGTGTCACCGTGCGCGGCCGCATCGTGCAGGTCAACGACGTGGCCGCATTGAAGCAAATCTGACATACGGGGAGAGGATGGAGGGCGGGATGCCTCAGGGCATTCCGCCCTTCTCTTACAAACCGCCCTGCTCTTTCAGGAAACCAACGATGCGATCCACGCCATCGCCGCGCTTCATGTCGGTAAAGACGAAGGGCATGGCGTTGCGCATGCGGGTCGCATCGCTGTCCATGACGGTCAGATCGGCGCCGACATAGGGCGCAAGGTCCTTCTTGTTGATGACCAGCAGGTCCGAGCGGGTGATGCCCGGCCCGCCCTTGCGCGGAATTTCCTCGCCCTGGCAGACGGAAATGACATAGATGGTGATATCGGCAAGATCGGGCGAAAAGGTCGCGGCGAGGTTGTCGCCGCCGGATTCGATGAAGACCACATCGAGATCGGGAAACCGCGCATTGAGCCCGGCAATCGCCTGCAGATTGATCGTGGCGTCCTCACGAATGGCGGTATGCGGGCAACCGCCCGTCTCCACCCCGACGATACGCTCTGATGGCAGCGCCTGCATGCGCACCAGCGCCTCGGCATCCTCCTTGGTATAGATATCATTGGTGACGACGGCGACGGAATAATCCCCGCTCATCGCCTTGCAGAGCTTCTCCGTCAGCGCCGTCTTGCCGGAACCCACCGGCCCACCAATGCCGACGCGCAGAGGCCCATTACCCGATTTCATCACTCTGTTCCCTTCATCATGCTGTGGTCCAATTTTACGACAACCACTCAAATTTCAGCTCAAATATACGCAAGGATCGTGCCACTTGTTTCTTCTCCCCGCCGGGGAGAAGGTGGCCCGAAGGGTCGGATGAGGGGGCTAGCTCTCGGTATATCTCTACCCTTGCCCCCTCATCCCGCTGCCGCGACCTTCTCCCCGGCGGGGAGAAGAAACAAGTGGCATGCGCTCGCCCCATCGATTGCCGTCGCTTTCACGACCGGAAAAGCCGCGTACCCTGTGTTTCGTGCCGCATCGCCGCCGTATCGGCGATAACAGTGGCGCTGCCGAGATCGTCGAGCGTGGATAATGCGGCCCGTGCCGCAACGTCCGCGATCATCGCCTCGCTTGCGGCCAGAATGGCGACACCATCCTTTTGCCCCGCGACGCCAAGGCGGATGCCGGCCGAAACGATCTGCGAGACGCCGGCATGCAGAAAGGCCGCAAGCGTCTCGCGCAGCGGTACTCCATGGCCGGAAGCAATAGCGCCTATGGCGACGGGATAAGGAGCCTCCTTCGGCAACAGCTCCAGAACCGCGTGCGGCCATGCGCCGGCAGCGGCAACGAAAGCATCGCCCAGAAGCACGGTCTCACGATAACGCTCCGCCGAGCCGGCCAGCGCACGGCCGAGATCAGCCATTTCGCTGAGCGCCGCGGCATCCTGCGAGCTTCGCCAGGCATGCGCCAGAAACACCGCATCGTTCCACAGGCTACCGTGGCTCAGCAGCGTTTCGAGCCAGTCGCGCAGGGCCGCCGCATCGCCGACGCGCCGATCTTCCACCGCCTTTTCAAGCCCGCCGGAATAGGAAAAACCACCGACGGGAAAAGCCGGCGACATCCAGGCCATCAACCGCAGCAGCGCGGCGACGCCGCTTTCCGCGCTCACGGCTCAGCCGTGATCGTGATGGTGGTGGCCATGATCATGGCCATGGGAATGACCGCCATGAGCGTGGTAAGCGCCGCGTGCCGGCTGGAACGGTTCTTCGACCTCCCGCACGGTAGCGCCCAGACCTTCCAGCATGGCACGAATGACGTGGTCGCGCAGGATGAGAATTCGCTCTTCCTCGATCTGCGCCGAAAGATGCCGGTTGCCCAGATGCCAGGCAAGCTCGATCAGGTGAAGACGATCCTTCGCTTTGATTTCGAACAGCTTTTCATCCGCCGCACGGACCTCGATCAGGTCGCCGTTTTCCACCACCAGAAGATCGCCATGGGCAAACAGCACGGGCTCCTTGAGATCCAGCATCACCATCTCGTCGTTCTGCAAGTGCAGCAGCTTGCGGCGCAGATGCCGTTGGTCATGCGCCAGGGTGACATAGCCGGAAGCTTCGTCGGCAGGAGTTCCGGCCGGATGATAGGAGGTGACGCGCAGCATGGGATGATCCGTTTCAGAAACAGTCTTGGGAGGCTGATTTTTGACGGATAGGCGGAGGGATTTCAAGAAGCGATTTCAGCAAGAGGCACCCCGGACAACGAAAGGCCCGGCATCGCTGCCGGGCCTCCCCGAAATAACAAAACCGAAATCAGGCCGCAGCGCGGCTTTTCAGGTTTTCGAGAATATTCTGCGGCGAAGAAACGCCGTAAGGGTCGGATTCGCAATTGTCGGAATAACCCTCTTCCTCGAACCACTGCTCCACCAGACCGTCATTGATGACGGCGGCGTAACGCCAGGAGCGCATGCCGAAACCGAGATTGTCCTTGGCGACCAGCATGCCCATCTTGCGGGTGAACTCGCCCGAACCGTCAGGAATGACCTTGACGTTTTCGAGGTTCTGGCCCTTGGCCCAGGCATTCATGACAAAGGCATCGTTGACCGACAGGCAATAGATTTCGTCGACGCCCAGCGCGCGGAATTCACCCGCCAGCTTTTCGAAATCCGGAAGCTGGTAGGTCGAGCAGGTCGGCGTAAAGGCGCCGGGCAGCGAAAACAGCACGACCTTCTTGCCCTTGAAATAATCGTCGGAGGTCATGTCCTGCCAACGGAAAGGGTTCGGTCCGCCAACGGCTTCATCACGAACGCGCGTGCGGAAGGTTACGGCGGGCACTTTTTTGCCGAGCATGTCTTGTCTCCTGTTCTGGCGTTTTACATGGATCGCTTGGGATCGATCCGCGCGGACTTGTTTAGCAGTTTCCATAGCGCATGACGCGCTGCGGTGCAGCATAAAAAAAGGATTTCAGCCGCCAAATACGCGAAATGGCCGCACGGAATTTGGGATCAATTGTGCATATCTATCGACCAGCGCAACAGCGGCGGCAAGGGCGTCCACCAGCCGGTTTGAATGCCCGCGTCCCGCAACATCGCGGCTGACCATGTGTTGCATCCGGCGAGCGCATTGAACCAGCCATTCGCCTCGAAAAACGCGTCCGTCAGGCCGTAGCCGGCACTGGCAACCGGCCTGACACCGTTGTCGTTTCCGGCAAAACTTGCCCTGATGCCCGCGACAAGGCGCTGATAGCCCGCTTCGGAAATGCGAAGCCGTTTCACGCCGGCGAGACTGGCGGGAAAATCGCCTGTCACATCCACATGCATGACGGCGCTGTCCAGCGTAAAGGAGCGCAGCACCGGCATCGGCTTCAGATCGGCCCAGGTGGGCGTTTGGATGTAAAACGAGCGGCCGCCCCAGCCGAACACCAGATAGGCGGCCGCCGGATGATTGACCGCAATGCCGCCCTCCTGCAACTCGGCAAAAACCCGCCGCAGATCGTCATCGATAGGCAGGGCAATGTCCGTGTGGATCGGGTTGGACAACAGCAGGATTTCGCGATCTTTCCCACCGTTTACATCATCCGCGAAAAAGGGACGCGGCACCACGGTGCCGAGCACGAAAAGCAGGACGACCAGCAGCAAGCCGCCGCCGATCCATCTGAGAACAGTCCGCAACGCAACGTCCGTTAAAACAGGAAATAACGCTGCGCCATCGGCAGCACCGTCGCCGGTTCGCAGGTCAGCAACTCGCCATCCGCCCGCACCTCATAGGTCTCGGGATCGACCTCGATATGCGGCGTCAGCGAATTGTGGATCATCGACGCTTTCGAGATACCGCCACGCACGTTCTTAACCGCCAAAAGCTTCTTGGCGACCCCGAGCCGCTGGGCAAGGCCACCGTCGAGCGAGGCCTGCGACACGAAAGTGACCGAGGAATTGGTGCGCAGCTTACCGTAGGCCGCAAACATCGGCCGGTAATGCATCGGCTGCGGTGTGGGAATGGAGGCGTTCGGATCGCCCATCGGTGCCGCGGCGATGGAACCGCCGAGCAACACCATTTCCGGCTTCACGCCGAAAAACGCCGGATTCCACAACACCAGATCGGCGCGCTTGCCGACTTCGACGGAGCCGATCTCGTGGCTTACACCCTGGGCGATGGCCGGGTTGATGGTATATTTGGCGATGTAACGGCGCACCCGGAAATTGTCGTTTTCGCCGGTCTCTTCCTTCAGGCGACCGCGCTGGCGCTTCATCTTGTCGGCGGTCTGCCAGGTGCGGATCGCCACTTCGCCGACACGGCCCATGGCTTGGCTGTCGGAGGAAATGATCGAAAACGCGCCGATATCGTGGAGGATATCCTCCGCCGCAATGGTTTCCTTGCGGATGCGGCTTTCGGCAAAGGCGATATCCTCAGGGATGGACGGGGAAAGATGGTGGCACACCATCAGCATGTCGAGATGTTCCGCCAGCGTATTGACGGTATAGGGCCGCGTCGGGTTGGTGGAGGACGGAATGACGTTCGGGTTGCCGCAGACCTTGATGATATCAGGAGCATGGCCGCCGCCCGCCCCTTCGGTGTGGAAGGCATGGATGGTGCGGCCCCTGATCGCGGCAACGGTGTCTTCTACGAAGCCGCTCTCGTTCAGCGTGTCGGTGTGGATCATCACCTGCACGTCGTATTCGTCGGCCACCGTCAGGCAATTGTCGATGGCGGCAGGCGTCGTGCCCCAGTCTTCATGCAGCTTCAGGGACGATGCGCCGGCAAGGATCATCTCCTCCAGCGGCGCTGGCAGCGAGGCATTGCCCTTGCCGGCCAGCGCGAGGTTCATGGGGAATGCATCGAAGCTTTCGATCATCCGCTCAATGTGCCACGCGCCGGTGCAGGTGGTGGCAAGCGTGCCATGCGCCGGGCCGGAACCGCCACCGAGCATGCAGGTCACGCCACTCATCAGCGCTTCTTCGATCTGCTGCGGGCAGATGTAGTGGATATGCGCGTCCATGCCGCCTGCCGTCAGGATCTTGCCTTCGCCGGCAATTGCTTCCGTCGAAGGGCCGACGATGATCGTGACACCCGGCTGCGTATCCGGATTGCCCGCCTTGCCGATGGCATGAATGCGGCCGTTCTTCAGGCCCACATCCGCCTTGTAGATGCCGCTATGGTCAACGATGACGGCATTGGTGATGACGGTATCGACGGCGCCTTCGGCCCGCGTCGCCTGGCTCTGGCCCATGCCGTCGCGAATGACCTTGCCGCCGCCAAATTTCACTTCCTCGCCATAGGTCGTGTGGTCCTTCTCGATCTCGATGAAGAGTTCGGTATCGGCAAGACGCACCTTGTCGCCAACGGTCGGGCCAAACATACCGGCATAAGCGGCGCGGGAAATCTTGTAAGGCATGGGTTCAGGCTCCTTCGGACGCGGAGAAAATCGATGTGGGAGAAATTCGTTTGAGCCGGCCCTCGCCCGCGAGGGCTTCGACCAGCTGTTGTTCGGCGGTAAATGGATGTCCGCTCCAGCCCTGATGGCCGAAGCCGGCAATCGCCACCTCGTCATCCTCATCGCTAACATTCTCAAGAACATGGGCGATGGCGAAAAGGCCGGTGCTGGGGCAGACATAGGGCGCGGGCGCATAGGCTTCGAGCGCGACATCGAGCCGTTCGTGAACGCCCCGATGGATAACAACATGGCTCTTGCCGCCCGCCCGCGCGATTGCCGCAAAGGCAGCTGTGTAATCGGCGCAGAAATCGGTGAGTTCCGGCCAGCGCACCCGGATATCAGGTTCCATTTCTGCAAATTTTGCGGGATCACGCACCGACCAGATGGCAGCCGCCTGTCGCACACCGTCGCTTTCGCGCCATTCGGTCCCTTCGCTCATCTCGCGACCCGGCCGCCCGGTATTGCAGACGGCCACGACATCGGTGCGCGTGCCGCCAAGCCCGAGGGAGCGGCAGTCGTTGAAACGGATGACGATATCCGAACGGTCGATGAGCCGGGCGGCGCCGGGCGGCAACTCCCCATTTCCAACAATCGTGATCTGCCGCCCCATGCGTTCAGAAGCCTTCCGACAGCTGGCGCAGATCATCGGCACGCTTAGTGCTCATCTCGGCCAGGCAGGAAGAAATCAGCATCGGCTCCATCGAGCCGCCCCGCGCCTGAAAGCCTGATAGCGCGCAATTCGCATCGCGAAACGCCACCCAGGCGCGCTGGGCAGTGACCAGAGCATCGGCCGCACCCTTGCCATCCGCATCCGCCGCTTTGTCACGTTCGGTTAGCAGCTTGCGCAGCTTCTGATATTCGACATTGAGCTGCTTGTCGGCCTTCTCATAATCCTTTCCAGCGCAAATCGTCATATCCGCCTGCGTCTGTGGTTCCTTGCAGTTTGGCTCCTGTGCGGTTGCCGGCCCAGAGATGCCTGCAGTCACGCAGAAGACGGCGGCCATGGCGAGGCTGTTTTTGCTGATCGCCATCGCTCAGGCCGCCGCGCCGTCAAAAGCCTGCGACTTCAGCGCCCGGGGGTCGACACCGTCGAGACAATTGGCATTGACCGCCACCATCGGCGTTCCATCCGGCCCATCGGCATAAGCAAAGCTCTCGATGCCGCAGGTGGAGCAGAAAAGATGATGGATCTTGTGTTTGTTGAAGAGATATTCGCTGAGCTTGTCCTCGCCGGAAAGCAGCGTGAATTTCTCACGCGGCGCAAAAGCGAGCGTGGAACCCAGGCGCTTGCAGCGCGAACAATTGCAGACGACGGTATGGTCGAGATCGGCATCGACCTCGAAGCTCACATCGCCGCACTGGCAGCTTCCATGATAATGCGCCGTCGCCATTTCATAACCTCCCCATGACCTGTTGACGGAAACCATAAACCTCGCGCTTGCCGGACAGCGGCACCAGCGTCACTTCCCGTTTCTGGCCGGGCTCGAAACGTACCGCCGTGCCGGCCGGAATATCGAGGCGCATGCCGCGCGCCTTGTCGCGGTCGAACAGGAGACCCGCATTGGTCTCGAAAAAATGGTAATGACTGCCCACCTGCACAGGCCGGTCACCCGAATTGGCCACTTCAATCGTCACGGTCGGCTGGCCAGCATTGAGTTCGATGGTGCCCTCTGCGGCAATGATTTCGCCTGGTTTCATGGAATTTCCCCTTTTATCTCAGGCAGCGTTGGCCGCCATGCAGCCTTTGCCCCTCACCTAATCGGTTCGTGAACGGTCACCAGCTTGGTGCCATCGGGAAAGGTCGCTTCCACCTGCACATCATGGATCATCTCGGCGATACCATCCATCACCTGATCGCGGGAAATGACATGCGCGCCCGCCTCCATCAGCTCGGCCACGGCGCGGCCATCGCGGGCGCCCTCGACCACGAAATCGGTAATCAGCGCAATCGCTTCGGGATAGTTCAGCTTCACGCCGCGTTCCAGCCGGCGGCGCGCCACCATGGCGGCCATGGAAATCAGCAGCTTGTCTTTTTCTCTTGGGCTAAGGTTCATCGTGGTCCCGCAGCTTGGAATCTGTTCCGCCAGCATGGTTGCGGCAAGCAGATCCGACGTGTTGACAGACCCCGAGGGACGCCTGATACGAAGCGATCCGAAGGGTTTACAGATTCCAGACTTTCGGCACTGGCGCGCCGTTTCGCAAGAGCGAAATGATCGGGAAAAGCAATTTTCTCAAGGAGAAACCGTCTGCGGCGGCAACCCGTACCACAAGCTTGCCCTGCCATTGGCTGGCGCCGCCGCTTTCCCCGGCAATAGCCCGGATTTTAGGCAGAAGCGCCTCGGAGAGAGGCCCGATGTAAAGCAGCGTGGCAAAGGCCACCTGGCCGGCGAGAACCGCCGGTTTCGCCGTCAGCGCCGCCACCTCGCCCGAAAGCAGAAGCTCTTCGGCATGCACAAGCGTGCCCCCGTGGCGAATGCGCCAGCGGTCACGAAAAAGCCCATGCGTCATCGCCTCGCCCATGGCCTGGCGACCGAGCAACACGGCTTCGACGGCGATGAATTCGGAGGATTGGTCGAGATCGGCCTCGAGCCGACGGGTGAGCGATGCCCGGTCGAAGAGAATGGTTTCCTGCGGCAGCCAGTGCAGTTTCGCGCCCGGCCCGGCAGAAATGCGGGCGGTAACCGTGGCTGTGCCTGATGATGCCTTGTAGACTTTCTCACAGGCCTGCGTTGTCACGACAAGCGAGGTGCCGGCACCGGCGACCGCCTGCCATTCGATCTCGTCTCCGCCGGTGAGCCCGCCGGAGGAATTGATGAGAATGGCCTCGGCTTCGTTCGAAAAAGTGTCCGGCAGGCGGATCTTGGCGCAGCCTTCCTGAAACAATTCGTCCAGCCGGCTGCGCCCTTCAACGGCCTTGGTTACAATGCGTCCTCTGCCACGGGCGCGTTGCTGCCGGACAGGCTGTTGAGCGTCTTCACAACCGGAAGGGACGATGACTTGCTGTTGCTGCTGCACGCGGTCTCCGAAGCACTTGCGGAAGCGGACGAGGCTTTTGCGCCGCAATCCTTCTTGACGACGGCGTCCACCACCAGCTGTCCTTCCGTATTGCGGAAGAAATCCCACATTCTTTCGGCCGCATCAACCGTGCGCGTCACTTCGCCTGTGGGCATCTTGCGCTCCACGGCCGGTTCCGCCTTCGGCGTCTGTTCGCCGCCCGGCTTGCGGGTGACGACAGCGCTCGCGGCCAGCACTTCCGCCTTCATCGTGGCGCGCGGCCAGGCATGGTCCCAGTTCTCGATGACATAGGACTGAATGCGCGCACCGGCCTTGCAGACATCATAGGAATTGACGGTGAAGCTCTCGCCCACCTTGCTTTTGGCGGCGCCTTTGCAGCCGTCCATTTCGGCCCAGCGCTTCAGCGCCGTCTCGCCGCCATATTGCCAATAGGACTTGCCGCCGCCCTGATAGGGATTGGCGGGGTCTTTCAGCCCGGCAAAGGCGATGATCGACATCGGCCGCGCCGGTTTGCAGCTTGCCGCATCCGGTCCCCATTTGCCTTCGGTCTCCAGCGGATAACCCGCACGCAGCGAGGCGACGAAACCGGCAGCGGTGAAATCCGCGCCGCCATTGCAGATGAATTGCGACAGCATGCGCCCGCCGCCGGAATAACCGGAACCGTAAAAACGCTCCTCATCCACGCAGAACCTGCCCTTCACCATGGTGATGGCATCGCGGATGAAACCGACGTCGTCCAGCCCGCCCGGGCGCTTGGTGACGCCGGGAACATTCCAGGCATGGGTGCCGGGCAATTCGCCATTCAGGCTGCCGGCCAGCGCCACCACCACCACACCGTCCCGTTCGGCAAGCTTGTCCCAGCCGCTGCGGTTCAGCTGGCCATGCGGATTGCTGTTGGAGCCATGAAAATCGAACACCACGGGCAGCGGCTTTTTTCCATCATAGGCGGATGGAACAAAATAGACGCCGTCGCGTTTCTGGCCATTGGAAAGAATGGAAAAATCATGCCTGCCCGGTTCCATGCCGGGTCCGGGCAATTGACCGCAGGTCGATGCCGACGCTGCGACACCGGCGCTCGCGCACATGGCAAGACCCAGAAAGAGGGTGCGTGCGGAGCGGAACAGCCGGGCGGTCCGGCCAATGGCAAAATCTTGATGCATTGACACGCCTTTATTGGGCACGGTTTTCCCGACGATACGTCGGACGTGCGTGGAATGTAAGGGATCAACTGTCGCGGCGTGCGAATAGACTTTTCCTGTGTCCCGCATGCAGCATTTGCGCTGCCAATATCACAGGCTTTTATTCAACGAAATGCTAAGATTGCGCATAAAAGCCATGCAGACACGCATAGACTTTCAAAATATTAATCGGCCATTTGCACATCGTGATCGGCGTGCGGCATCTTTAGTCTCGGTTTATACTGTCAGGTGACGCCGCGCCTCGGGCGTATCCAGCGTCTCGGCCAGGCCCTGATGCACGATCTCGCCGCGATCCATGATGTAGACGTAATCGGCGAGCTCGCGGCAGAAATCCAGATATTGCTCGACCAGCAGGATCGCCATGCCGGTGGAATCGCGCAGATATTTGATCGCCCGGCCGATATCCTTGATGATCGACGGCTGAATGCCCTCGGTCGGCTCGTCGAGAACGAGGATCTTCGGCCGCGTCACCAGCGCCCGGCCAATGGCAAGCTGCTGCTGCTGGCCGCCGGAAAGATCGCCGCCGCGCCTTCCCAGCATGGATTGCAGCACGGGAAACAGGCTGAAAATATCATCCGGAATGAACCGTTCCTTACGCGGCAGCGGCGCATAACCGCTCTCCAGGTTTTCCTGCACGCTGAGCAGCGGAAAGATTTCCCGCCCCTGCGGCACGTAACCGACGCCGCGCTTGGCCCGGTGGTAAGGCGCCAGCCCATCCAGCGGCGCACCGCCAAAGCTGATCGAACCGCCACTGATGGCATGCTGGCCGGTGACGGCGCGCAAAAGCGAGCTTTTGCCTACACCGTTGCGGCCGAGAACACAGGTGATCTTGCCCATTTCAGCATTCAGCGAAACGCCGCGCAGCGCCTGGGCTGCGCCGTAGTGGAGGTTGATGTTGTCGACTGTCAGCATGGTGAAACTCCAATGACGGTATGGTGTGCGGTGCTACCCCCCTCTGCCCTGCCGGGCATCTCCCCCTCAAGGGGGGAGATCGGCAAGCGGCGAAAACTCTGCCCATGGAACGGGCGGGTGCGGCATCTGATCTCCCCCTTTGAGGGGGAGATGCCCGGCAGGGCAGAGGGGGGTACGGCAAACGCAGACGCTTCCATCACCGCCCCAAATAATTCTCAATCACCTTCGGATCGCTCGACACAAAATCGATCGACCCTTCGGCCAGCACCGAGCCTTCGGCAAGGCACGTCACCTTCACCCCAAGCTCGCGGATGAAGCCCATATCGTGCTCAACCACGACCACCGAACGGGTCTTGGCGATTTCCTTCAGGAGCACGGCGGTTTCGGCGGTTTCCGCGTCCGTCATGCCAGCCACCGGCTCGTCCACCAACAGCAGCTTCGGCTCCTGCGCGAGCAGCATGCCGATCTCCAGCCACTGTTTCTGCCCATGGGAGAGATTGGCGGCGAGGTCGCCGCGGCGGTGGGAAAGGCGCACGGTGGCGAGGATTTCCTCGATGCGTGCCTTGTCCTCCGCCGTCAGCCGGTAGAACAGCGTAGCGAACACGCCGCGCTTGCGGTTCAGCGCCAGTTCCAGATTGTCCCAAACGGTATGGCTTTCGAACACCGTCGGTTTCTGGAACTTTCGCCCTATGCCGAGCTGGGCGATATCCGCCTCGTCCTTTTTGGTGAGGTCGATGCTGTCTTCGAACAGCACCGTGCCGGTATCCGGCCGGGTCTTGCCGGTGATGATATCCATCATCGTCGTCTTGCCAGCACCGTTCGGGCCGATGATGGCGCGAAGCTCGCCCGGCTCCACAACGAAGGAGAGAGAGTTCAGCGCCCTGAACCCATCGAAGGAAACGGAAACACCGTCGAGATAAAGCAGGCTCTTGGTTCTGTTTTCGGAAACCGTGTTCATGGGCTTACTCCGCCGCCTGTTGCGCAACCGCGCTGTCGTTGCCAGCTTGACGCGCCGCGCCCGCCGCCCGCTTTTCGCGCCGTCCGGCCAGATAATGCTGCACCGTGCCGACGATGCCCTTGGGGAAGAACAGGGTTACAGCGATGAAGAGGCCGCCGAGCGCAAACAGCCAGAACTCTGGAAATGCGCCAGTGAAATAGCTCTTGCCGCCATTGACGAGCAGAGCGCCGATGATCGGCCCGATCAATGTTCCGCGCCCGCCCACCGCCGTCCAAACCACCACTTCGATGGAGTTGGCCGGGGAAAATTCGCCGGGATTGATGATGCCCACCTGCGGCACGAACAACGCACCGGCAATGCCCGCCATCATGGCAGACACGACGAAGGTGAAGAGCTTGATGTTTTCCACCCGAAAACCGAGGAACCGCACCCGGCTTTCGGCGTCGCGCACGCCCACCAGCACCTTGCCGAATTTGGAGTTGACGATGCCCGAGGCAATCAGCAGCGAGATCGCCAGCATCACCGCCGTCATGGCAAACAGGACGGCACGGGTGCCATCGGCCTGTACGGAATAGCCAAGAATATCCTTGAAATCGGTCAGCCCATTATTGCCGCCGAAACCCATGTCGTTGCGGAAGAAGGCAAGCAGCAGCGCATAGGTCATGGCCTGGGTGATGATCGAGAGATAAACGCCATTGACGCGCGAGCGGAAGGCAAACCAGCCGAAGACGAATGCCAGCAGCCCCGGGACGACAAGCACCATCAGCGCCGCAAACCAGAACATGTCGAAGCCGTGCCAGAACCAGGGCAGTTCCTTCCAGTTGAGGAACACCATGAAGTCAGGCAGCACGGGATGACCGTAAACCCCGCGCGTGCCGATCTGCCGCATCAGATACATGCCCATGGCATAACCGCCGAGCGCGAAGAAGGCGGCGTGGCCGAGCGAGAGAATGCCGCAATATCCCCAGACCAGATCAAGCGCGAGCGCGAGCAGCGCATAGGCCAGATATTTGCCGAGCATCGACATGATGTAGGTCGGGATGCGGAACGCGCTGTCTTCAGGCAACAGCAGGTTGGAGGCGGGCACCAGAACGGCGATGGCGAGAATAATGCCGATGGCGATGGAAATGCGGCGATCGAGCGCGCGCAGGAGGAAGCCGGTAATCATGCTTCGATCGCCCTTCCCTTGAGTGCGAAGAGACCACGCGGCCGCTTCTGGATGAACAGGATGATGAGGACGAGCACGAGAATCTTGCCGAGCACAGCGCCCACCGTCGGCTCTAAGAATTTGTTGAGCACGCCGAGCGACAGTGCGCCCACCAGCGTTCCCCAGAGATTGCCGACACCGCCGAACACCACGACCATGAAACTGTCGATGATGTAGCTCTGGCCGAGATTGGGAGAAACATTGTCGATCTGCGACAGCGCCACGCCGGCGAGCCCGGCAACGCCCGAACCGAGCGCGAAGGTAAAGGCATCCACCCATGGTGTGCGGATGCCCATGGAGGAGGCCATGCGGCGGTTCTGGGTCACGGCACGCATCTGCAATCCGAAGGCGGAACGCTTCAGAAGCACCAGCAGCGCGAAGAACACCGACAGCGAGAAGCAGACGATCCACACCCGGTTCCAGGTGAAATTGAGATAACCGACGCTGAAGGAGCCGGACATCCAGCCGGGGCTGCCGACTTCACGATTGGTGGGGCCGAAGATGGAGCGTACACCCTGTTGCAGGATCAGCGAGATGCCCCAGGTGGCAAGCAGCGTTTCCAGCGGTCGTCCATAGAGATAGCGGATGACGCCACGTTCCATGATGAGGCCGACGCAGGCCGTGACGAGAAAGGCGGCTGGTAGGGCAATCGCCAGCGACCAGTCGAAAAGGCCGGGGAAATGGCTGCGGATCAGTTCCTGCACCATGAAGGTGGAGTAAGCGCCGATCATCACCATCTCGCCATGCGCCATGTTGATGATGCCCATGACGCCGAAGGTGATGGCAAGACCGATGGCGGCGAGCAGCAGCACCGAGCCGAGCGACAGGCCATACCAGACATTCTGGGCGTAATCCCAAAAGGCAAGGGAACTCTCGATGCTGGAAATCGCCTCGTCCACATCCGGCTTCAGGCTCGGATCGACCGACGGCGTCGCCGCCATCAGAATGCTGATCGCATCGCGCCCGCCAAGCGCCTTGATGGTGGCGATCGCTTCTTTTTTGGCTTCGAGGGGGCGGTCGGAGGAGAGCAGCGAGACAGCCCGCGCCTCCTCCATCCGGGTCCGCACCTCACTGTCGGTTTCCTTTGCTATGGCCGCTTCCAGCAATTCGAGATTTTCAGCGCTCGGGGCTTTCAGGACGGCGTCAGCCGCCGAAAGCCGCACGGATTTTTCCGGGCTGAGCAAGGTCAGCCCGCCCATCGCGGCGCGGATAACGCGGCGAAGATTATTGTTGACCCTGATCTTGGAAACCGCCGCCTTCGGCGCCGAACCGGCGCTTTCACCCGTCAGCGGGTCGATCAGCGTGAAATCGGAACCGGCGGGCTTGGTCATGAAGACGAGATTGTCGGACTTGCGCACATAGAGATCACCCGCCGCAAAAGCCTCCAGTGCCGGAACGACGCGCGCATCGCCCGTTGCGGCAAGCTGCCCGATCAGCACTTCGGCCTGCTTGAAATCAGCCGTGCCGAGCTGGTCGATCAGCGCCTTTGGGTCGCTTTGCGCGACGGCGTGGGCTGCGATCCCCATGGTGAACCAGAGGAAGATGGCTCCGAGAAAAGATCGGATCGTCATGTCGGGGTCCTTGGAGCGGTTTGCGATGGGGCGTGTGAACTTGGTGGCCGTTGAGTATGCGGCTCACCCCCCTCTGCCCTGCCGGGCATCTCCCCCTCAAGGGGGGAGATCGATCTGAGGCTAGGTTCCGCCCATCTCAAATGTTGAGGTGAAGCGATGGGGTTTGTCTTGCTGATCTCCCCCCTTGAGGGGGAGATGCCCGGCAGGGCAGAGGGGGGTAATGCTTGCTGAATTTTCAAATAAGTCCGCCCCTCCTGCGAGGGGCGGCACCAACCCCGCTAATCAGCTACCCTTGCCGCCGCACTTGCCCGTGGCCACGTTGAAGTTGCCGCAGGACATCGGCTTTCTCCAGTCCGAAATCAGATCCTTCGAGTCCGGCAGGTAATCCGACCATTCGTCACCCACCACCTGCGGTGTCTGCTGCACGATCTCGAACTGGCCGTCGGCCTGGATTTCGCCGATCAGCACCGGCTTGGTGATGTGGTGGTTCGGCATCACGGTGGAGTAACCGCCCGAAAGGTTCGGCACGGAGACGCCGATGATACTGTCCAGAACCTGGTCCGTATCGGTGGTGCCGGCGGCCTCGACAGCCTTTACCCAGGCGTTGAAGCCGATATAGGCGGCTTCCATCGGGTCGTTGGTCACGCGCTTGTCGTTCTTGGTGAAGGCATGCCAGGTCTTGATGAACTCGGCATTGACGGGAGCATCGACGGACTGGAAATAGTTCCAGGCGGCAAGATGGCCGACCAGCGGCGCGGTATCGAGACCGGCAAGCTCTTCTTCACCCACGGAGAAGGCGACGACCGGAATGTCCTCGGCCTTGATGCCCTGGTTCGCCAGTTCCTTGTAGAAAGGCACGTTGGCGTCACCATTGATGGTGGAGACAACGGCGGTCTTCTTGCCGGCCGAGCCGAATTTCTTGATGTCGGATACGATCGTCTGCCAGTCGGAATGACCGAACGGCGTGTAGTTGATCATGATGTCCTCTTCCTTGACGCCCTTCGACATCAGGTAGGCCTTCAGGATCTTGTTGGTGGTCTGCGGATAGACATAGTCCGTGCCGGCCAGAACCCAACGCTCGACGCCTTCGGTATTGGCGAGGTAATCGACGGCCGGAATGGCCTGCTGGTTGGGTGCTGCACCCGTGTAGAAAATGTTGCGCGAGGATTCTTCACCCTCATACTGAACCGGATAGAACAGGATGGAGTTCAGCTCTTCGAAAACCGGCAGAACGGATTTGCGCGACGACGAGGTCCAGCAGCCGAAAACGGCGGCGACCTTGTCCTGCGAAATCAGCTGACGAGCCTTTTCGGCGAAGAGCGGCCAGTCGGAGGCCGGATCGACCACCACGGCTTCGAGTTTCTTGCCGAGAACGCCGCCCTTCTTGTTCTGCTCGTCGATGAGCATCAGCATGGCGTCCTTCAGCGTCGTCTCTGAAATCGCCATGGTGCCGGACAGCGAATGCAGCACGCCGACCTTGATGGTGTCGTCTGCGGCAAAAGCGCCATGGAAGGCGGTGGTGGACAGGATCGCGCCAAGCAGCGCGGCACTAAGCGTCTTGCGGAATATCATCGGAAGAACCCCTCTCCTTGTTGGCCTCTCGTGGAGGCTCAGCGGCATCTGCGGCCGCTGCTGGGAGGGACTATCGATCTCGCGAGCGCGAAACCGTATACGTCAATTGACGTAGTCGGGGTGGCGAAAGCTGCAGTGGGGGGTTGGGAGATTAGCGCCCAGGGCGGAACTACCTATATGGAGAGAGACGTCTCCCCTTGTTTCTTCTCCCCCTCGGGGAGAAGTCCGCGGCAGCGGGATGAGGGGGCGAGCGTCAATATATACGGAGGGGTTACGCCCTCATCCGACCCTTCGGGCCACCTTCTCCCCCTCGGGGAGAAGAAATTCGCGGCAACGTCCGCACATCAAGAATGCGGCTTGCCGTCCCGCTCTTCGTCACGGATCGCCTCGTCGTGATACCACGAGCCAAAATCCACATGCGGCTCCCGCGCCTCGCGCTCGAGGTCACTTAGCCCGCTGTTGCGGAACTTGGACACGCCCGCGCGCCCGCCATTCGGGAATTGATAGATCGTCGCCGTCTCACGATGAAAGCCAGTCGCCATTTCGGTCATCTCACTCTGTTTGCATCGAAGCACTTTGGTATCAGGAGCAAACCCTTAAAACCCGGATTCGCTCCGTTTGATTAAAAAAAAATCACCCTGCGAAAAATATAGGCATGAATCGCCTCTTCTACAAGAAAAACCATTCCGAAAGCGCCGGTTTTTGGGGCAATTGCCAATCCCTCGCGCGCAATCGAAATCATTGCACCGCAGCAGGGCATTTCCCAAGAGCATGCCGGCTATCTATCAGGATTCAATGATGAAACATGAGGGGTGAATTTACCTGCCGCAGCGCAGCAGAAGCGCGGGTGGGCGATATCGCAGCCGCTGAGCGACATGGGCCTTGAAAGATTTTTCGAAAAAATCGCCAGATATCGCCAATCTGGCACGCGGCATGCATCTAAGGGGTCAGCCCTTGAACGCGAATGCGCTTCCGGTGGCGAAAGCCACGGGAGGCCTCAAGGCTTCGCATTGTTACCTATGAGAGGTTCGTAATGACTAAGTTCAAACTCGAGTACATCTGGCTGGACGGATACAAGCCGGTCCCCAACCTGCGCGGCAAAACCCAGATCAAGGAATTCGATGAATTCCCGACACTCGAGCAGCTGCCGCTTTGGGGCTTTGACGGCTCTTCCACGCAGCAGGCCGAAGGCCACTCTTCCGATTGCGTGCTGAAGCCCGTCGCGATCTACCCGGATCCGGCCCGCTCCAACGGCGCGCTCGTCATGTGCGAAGTCATGATGCCCGATGGCGTCACCCCGCATCCGTCGAACAGCCGCGCCACCATCCTCGACGACGAAGATGCATGGTTCGGCTTCGAGCAGGAATATTTCTTCTACCAGGACGGCCGCCCGCTCGGCTTCCCGGAACAGGGTTACCCGGCTCCGCAGGGTCCTTACTACACGGGCGTCGGCTTCAAGAACGTCGGTTCGGTTGCCCGCGAAATCGTTGAAGAGCACCTCGATCTGTGCCTCGAAGCCGGCATCAACCACGAAGGCATCAACGCCGAAGTGGCCAAGGGCCAGTGGGAATTCCAGGTATTCGGCAAGGGCTCCAAGCGCGCCGCCGACCAGATCTGGATCGCCCGTTACCTGCTGCTGCGCCTTTGCGAACAGTACGGCATCGACGTCGAATTCCATTGCAAGCCGCTCGGCGACACCGACTGGAACGGTTCGGGCATGCACTGCAACTTCTCCACCAAGTTCATGCGCGAAGTTGGCGGCAAGGAATATTTCGAAGCCCTCATGGCCGCTTTTGCCAAGAACTGGAAAGAGCACATCGACGTTTACGGTCCGGACAACCACATGCGCCTGACCGGCAAGCACGAAACCGCTCCGTGGAACAAGTTCTCCTACGGCGTTGCCGACCGTGGCGCCTCGATCCGCGTTCCGCATTCCTTCGTCAACAACGGTTACAAGGGTTACCTCGAAGACCGTCGTCCGAACTCGCAGGGCTGCCCGTACCAGATCGCTTCCGTCGTTCTGAAGACGATCGCAGAAGTGCCGCTCGCAAAGTCGGCTGCTGCCTGATAACCCAAGACATGGCGTCGCCCGCAACCGGGCGACGCCATTTTTATGTCCACCGAACGGCCGGACCGGACAGGCGACCTTTCGCCGAGCGCCGCACACGGCATAGTCTTCCCATACGCAAGCTCAAACAAGCGGCGTGGCTTTGACCAACAGCCTCGGGTTTTCCGAAAACCGCAACATCGTTTTCGGTCCGATGCTCTCAAGCAAGAAGGTGAGCGATGGGCATTCTCCAGAAATTCTCTCTCGAAAACCGCATCGCCGTTATTACCGGCAGCGGTCGCGGCCTTGGTTTCGAAATCGCCAGCGCCTTTGCGGAAGCGGGCGCCCATGTGTGGCTGACCGGCCGCAACGCCGAGACGCTCGAACAGGCGGCGGGCATCATTCGCGCTGCCGGCGGAAAAGCCGACTATGCCGCTTTCGACATTGCCGATACCGCCGCCGGAAGCGCCCTAGTCCGCCGTATCATGGGCGAGTTCGGCCATCTCGATATCCTCGTCAACAATGTCGGCGCGCGCGACCGCCGTCCGCTTGCCGAATTCAGCGACGAGGACGTGCTGGATCTTATCCGCACCGACCTCACCTCCTCCGTCTCGCTCTCGCGCGACGCGGCTGAAGCCATGAATGCCAACGCTTACGGCCGCATCATCACCATCACCTCCATTCTCGGCCACATCGTCAGGCCGGGTGATGCGATCTATCCCGTCGCCAAACAGGGGCTGACCGGACTGATGCGCGCAATCGCTGTCGAATATGGCGCGCGCGGCATCACCAGCAACGCCATTGCGCCAGGCATGTTCGCCACCGAAACCAATGCGGCCCTCGCCGAGAACCCTGAGATGGTTGCCTTTGCCAAGCTGCGCGTGCCGCTGGAGCGCTGGGGCAGGCCGGATGAAATCGCCGGTGCCGCCCTGTTTCTGGCGAGCGACGCGGCCTCCTTCGTCAATGGCCATGTGCTGACGGTGGATGGCGGCATGTCGGTGCGGCTGTGAGAGGCCCCTTGCGGAAAGGCGCTCGATAGGCATGGCGGCACGGCAACGCATCATCCCCGTCAGGCGCGAATATAACCGCTGGGTCGCCAACCAGACGCTGGAAGATTATGCGCTGCGCTTCACCGCCAAGAGCGCCCGGCAATTTTCCTCCAACCGCATTTCCCACACCGCCATCGGCGCGATTTCCTTTCTGGCGCTGGAAGCCATCGGCGGCGCGATCACGCTGTCCTATGGCACCACCAACGCCTTTTACGCCATCCTCGTCGCGGCCATTGCCATGCTCGCGGTCGGACTGCCGATCAGCCGTTACGCCATCCGCCACGGGGTCGATATCGATCTCCTGACGCGCGGCGCGAGCTTCGGTTATATCGGCTCCACCATCACTTCGCTGATCTATGCAGCCTTCACCTTCATGCTCTTTGCCATCGAGGCGTCGATCATGTCCGGCGCGCTAGAGCTGGCGCTCGGCATACCGCTCTGGATCGGCTACATCATCTCCGCCGTCATGGTCATTCCGCTCGTCACCCATGGCGTGCGCCTCATCAGCCGTTTCCAGATCATCACCCAGCCTTTCTGGATCGTGCTGAACATCCTGCCCTTCATCTTCATCGCCCTGATGGACTGGGAAAAATACGATCTCTGGCGCGCCTTTGCCGGCATTCACCACGCCTCCGGCCCGCCCGGCACCGTGGCGGATTTCAACCTCGTGGAATTCGGCGCGGCCTCGGCCGTCATTCTGGCGCTGATGTCGCAGATCGGCGAACAGGTGGACTTCCTGCGCTTCCTGCCGGCCGAAGGCCAGAGCCGGCTGCGCCACCGCCTCGCGGTGTTTCTGGCGGGTGCCGGCTGGGTCGTCGTCGGCGTGCCGAAGCTGCTGGCCGGTTCCTTCCTTGTCGTGCTCACCTTCAGCTCCGGCGTCTCGGTGGACCGCGCCGCCGATCCGGCCCAGATGTATCTCACCGCCTTCGGTTACATGATCCCCAACCAGACGGCGGCGATGCTGCTGATGGTCGCCTTCGTCGTCGTCTCGCAGCTGAAGATCAATGTCATGAACGCCTATGCGGGTTCGCTCGCCTGGTCGAATTTCTTTTCGCGGCTCACCCACAGCCATCCCGGCCGCGTCGTCTGGCTGGTCTTCAATGTGGCGATCGCGCTGCTTCTGATGGAACTCGGCATCTACCGCCTGCTGGAAGAAACGCTCGGCATCTTCTCCATCATCGCCATGGCCTGGCTCTGCACCATCTCTGCCGATCTGTTCATCAACAAGCCGCTCGGCCTTGCCCCACCGGGCATCGAGTTCAAGCGCGCCCATCTCTATGATATCAATCCCGTCGGCGTCGGTTCCATGACGCTTTCGGCCACAATTGCGCTAATGGCGCATTTCGGCGCCTTCGGGCCGCTCGCCGCATCGCTCGCGCCCTATCTGACGCTCATCGTCGCTTTCATCGCCTCGCCGCTGATTGCCTGGAGTACAAAGGGTAAATTTTATCTCGCCCGCAAACCGCGCCAGAAATGGCGCGAGGAGAGCAGCATCACCTGCTCCATCTGCGAACACCCCTTCGAACCGGAAGACATGGCCTGGTGTCCCGCCTATGCCGCGCCGATCTGTTCGCTCTGCTGCTCGCTGGACAGCCGCTGCCATGACATGTGCAAGCCCAAGGCCAAGCTCAACTATCAGGTCGCGACTGTCGCAAAAACCTTTCTCCCGAGACAGCTGGTGGCCAAACTCGCCACCCGGCTGGGGCGTTATGGGATGGCGGCGGCGATTGCCGTCACCGCCATCGGCGGCATATTGGCGATGATCGCCCATCAGGTCGGCACCGCCTCGCCGGCAACGGCAGATGTGGTCAACCGCACCATCCTCATCGTGTTTTTCGTCTTCGCCGTCATTGCCGGCATCGTCTGCTGGTTTCTGGTGCTTGCCCATGACAGCCGGGTGGTGGCGGAAGAGGAATCCTCGCGCCAGAACACGCTACTGCTGAAGGAAATCGCCGCCCACAAAAAGACCGACGCCGCCCTTCAGGACGCCAAGGAAACGGCGGAAGCCGCCAACCGCGCCAAGAGCCGGTATGTCGTTGGCCTCAGTCACGAATTGCGCACGCCGCTCAACGCCGTTCTCGGTTATGCCCAGATCCTCGAGCGGGACGAGACCATCCCCCCTCCCCGCCAATCGGCGATCAAGGTCATCCGCCGCTCCGCCGACCACCTCTCGGGTTTGATCGACGGGCTTCTCGATATTTCCAAGATCGAGGCGGGCCGCCTGCAGGTCTATTCCAACGAGATCAACATTCAGGATTTCCTCGATCAGATCGTCGATATGTTCCGCCCTCAGGCGCAGGCCAAGGGCCTGGAATTCCGCCACGACCGCTCGCCCGCTCTGCCGCAATATGTCCGCACCGATGAAAAGCGGCTGCGCCAGATCCTCGTCAACCTGCTCTCCAACGCCATCAAATTCACCGATGAGGGCGCGGTCACCTTCGATGTCGGTTATCGAAGCCAGGTGGCAAGCTTCACCGTGTCCGATACCGGCCGCGGCATCGCGGAAAAGGACCTCGCCCGCATCTACGAACCCTTCCAGCGCGGCGAGGCCGAAAGCGTGCGGCCGATGCCCGGCCTTGGCCTGGGGCTGACGATTACAAGGCTTCTGACCAATACGCTCGGTGGCGAGATTTCCGTTTCCAGCGAAAAGGATGAGGGATCCACCTTCCGCGTGCGCCTCATGCTGTCTGCCGTGCACCGGCCAAGCACGACGCCAGCGGCGGAAAAGACCATCCGCTCCTATTCCGGGCCGCGCCGCACCATTGTCGTGGTCGATGACAATGAGGATCACCGCGAACTAATGCGGCAGGTGCTTTCGCCGCTCGATTTCGTGGTGCTGACGGCGCAATCCGGCCCCGAATGCCTCACCCTCATCGAAGGGGTGAAGCCAGACCTTTTCCTCATCGATATTTCCATGCCCGGCATGACCGGCTGGCAGCTGGTGACGAAGCTTCGCGAGGCAGGGCAGACGGCCCCGCTCATCATGCTCTCGGCCAATATCGGCGACGGCACTGTCGCTGGCGCGGGGGAGGACAACCACAATGACGCCATCGCCAAGCCGGTCGATATCCGCCATCTCTGCGACAGGCTCGCCGTGCATCTCGGGCTAAAATGGATTTACGATACCGATCTGCCGCCCGCGCTAAAGCAGCAGCCCCCTGCCGAGATCATCCATCCCGGCGCAATTCATATCCAGGATTTGCAGCGGCTCGGCGAAATAGGCTACATACGCGGCATCGAGGCGAAACTCGCCGATCTTGCCCGCAACACGGATAACCTGCCCTTCACGCGGGAGCTCGGCACCTATGTGCAGGCCTTCGATCTGGCCGGTTACGCGCATTTTCTCAAACGGTTTGCAGATAAAGACACGGGAGACGGCAAGGCATGAGCGGTCAGGCGGCGGCAGCCCCGAGAGACATCGTATTGCTGGTGGATGACAGCCCGGAAGCTCTGGGGTTCCTCACCGACGCGCTGGAACAGTCAGGCTTTTCCGCCCTCATCGCCACCTCCGGCCAGGCCGCGCTCAACATTGCCGAGCGCATTACGCCCGATATCATCCTGCTCGATGCCGTCATGCCGGCCATGGACGGTTTCGAGACCTGCCGTCGCCTGAAGGCCAATGCGGCGGTGGCGCAGGTGCCGGTCATCTTCATGACCGGGCTGACAGAGACCGAACATGTGGTGCGGGCGCTCGAATCCGGCGGCGTCGATTATCTGACCAAGCCAATCAATATCGACGAGCTGCGCGCCCGCATCCGCGTGCATCTTTCCAACGCCCGCTCGGCGCAAAGCGCCCGCGTCGCCCTCGACGCCGCCGGCCGCCATCTGCTGGCGGTGCGCGCCAATGGCGCCATCCACTGGTCCACCCCGCAGGCGACGCGGCTGGTCAATGCCGCGACCGGCCGGGATGATGGGCTGGAGATTGTCGTTGCCCATATTTCCGGCTGGCTTTCGCACCGGGCAACGGTGGATGCCGCCCGCGACACGCCGCTGACGATCACCGAGGCCGGGCGGCCCGCTTTGCAACTCTCCTTCCTCGGCGCGATGGGACCGGACGAATATCTCTTCCGCCTGACCGCCGCCAATGAGAAATCCGACGACCATCTGCTGAAGGACCACTTTGCCCTGACAACGCGGGAATCGGAAGTTCTGTTGTGGATTGCCAAAGGCAAATCCAACCGCGATATCGGCGATATCCTCGGCCTTTCCGCGAGAACCGTGAACAAGCATCTGGAGCAGATCTATGTGAAGCTCGGCGTCGAAAACCGCGCGTCGGCGGCTGTGAAGGCCGCGCATGTCCTGCATCAGGGGTGACGACCGCCGTTAATATGCTAAGGTTCGTCCGGCATATATTTTCCGCTTGAGTGCACGCCACCCGCTTATTGGCCGGGCGGCCGCCGCTTGTTTCTTCTCCCCGAGGGGGAGAAGTCCGCGGCAGCGGGATGAGGGGGCGAGGTCTCCGAATTCCGGCGAGATTGCCCCCTCGTCCGACCCTTCGGGCCACCTTCTCCCCCTCGGGGAGAAGAAACCAGCGGCGACCCACCACCCAAAAAATCAATGTTCGACCAACTACACCCTGTCACAGGATAGAAATTCCATGGACCGTTTCATCATCCTTTCCGGCTGCTCCGGCGGCGGCAAATCCACCCTGCTTGCCGAACTAGCCCGACGCGGTTTCGCCACCGTCGAGGAACCAGGCCGCCGTATCGTCGTCCAGGAAACCCGCAATGGCGGCACCGCCCTGCCGTGGATCGACATGCAGGCCTTCGCCCGCCGGGCCATCGCCATGGCGCTCGAGGACAGGCAGAATGCGGCACCGGAGGGCCTCGTCTTCTTCGACCGCAGCCTGGTCGACGCCGCCTCAGCACTTCGCCATGTAAATGGCGATACCTTCATCGAGGCGCTGCGGGCTTCACACCGCTATAACCGCCTGGTTTTCCTTACCCCGCCATGGCCTGAAATTTACACGGGCGACAGCGAGCGCAAACATGGCTTCGATGCGGCGGTCGAGGAATATGGGCGTTTGCTCCGCGACTATGACGAGCTGGATTATGAAACGATAATATTGCCGAAGGTACCGGTATCGGAGAGAGCCGGCGTGGTATTGGAGCAGCTTGCCAAGAAAACGCGCTGAGGCCGGGATTGCAGTTGACCCGCGCGCCAATTTGGCTGGGGTCAGTTATTGCGAAGATTGGAGGCGTCCGCCTCGAAAATAAAAGCCCGGCATCGCTGCCGGGCTTCGATAGGCTATGATCCAGTGAGACTCACGTCCCCTGCTGAATGTAGGTGAACTTGCCGTCCGGACCCTTCTTCCACTCGTACATGACGTAACCGGGAAGCTTCGGGTCGCCCTTCTCATCGAAGGAGATTTCGCCAAGCGCGGTCGGGAAAGTGCCGGACTTCAGGGCCTCGGCAACCTTTTCCGGATCCACGGAACCGGCGGCCTTCGCCGCACCGGCAATCGCCTGCATCGCGGCATAGGAATAGAGCGTGTAGGCTTCCGGGTTGAAGCCGGCGGCCTTGAACTTCTCTACCAGTTCCTTGTTTTCCGGGCGCAGTGTCGGATCGGGGCCGAAGGTGTTGAGCGTGCCTTCGACGGCGTCGCCGGCGATGGAAGCAAGTTCGTTCGAGACGATACCGTCGCCCGAAACGAGCTTGGCCTTCAGGCCCTGGTCAGCCGCCTGGCGGATGATCAGGCCGGCTTCGGTGTGCAGGCCACCCCAGTAGATGATGGAAACGCCGGCTTCCTTCATCTTGGAGATCAGCGCGGAGAAGTCCTTGTCGCCGACATTGACGCCTTCATACATGACTTCCGTCACGCCGGCGGCATTGGCAGCCTTTTTGGTTTCATCGGCAAGGCCCTGACCGTAAGGCGTCTTGTCGTGAATGATGGCGACCTTGGCATCCTTGAAATGATCGGCCAGGTACTTGCCGGCAATGCCGCCCTGCTGGTCATCACGGCCGCAGGTGCGGAAGGTGTTCCACAGGCCGCGTTCGGTGAAGACCGGGTTGGTTGCAGCAGGCGTGATTTCGAGAATGCCGTTTTCGGCGTAAACTTCAGAGGCCGGAATGGAAACGCCGGAGTTGAAGTGACCGACAACGAATTTCACGCCGTCAGCGACGAACTTGTTGGCAACCGAAATACCCTGCTTGGGGTCGGATACGTCGTCGCCCAGCACGATCTTGATCTGCTCGCCATTGATGCCGCCGGCGGCATTGATGTCTTTCGCAGCCTGTTCGGCGCCCTTCTGGATCTGAGCGCCGAAAGCAGCGTTCGGGCCGGTCAGCGGTGCGCCGACAGCGATCACGACATCGGCCCAGGCCGAACCGCCAAACGCGACCATGGCGGTCAGCGCAACAGCGGAAAGAAGAGACTTCTTCATTACTTTACTCCCAGTTCCTTGGATGGGTTGATTGCAAGGACCTGTTCGACACCCACCTTAACCGAACAGAAACCGTTCCACTCTGACGAGCATTGTGCAGCCGGAAAAATCCGCCTGTCAATCTTTCTTCTTGTAGGAAAATGCCGACGTCCGGTCGTAGAGCCAATAGTAGTTATTGACCATCTGGCTCGTCCGGCGCATGCGGAAACCGACGCTGGAAAAAGCCAGAAGAAGAACGACGTCAAACACGTAATAGAAACCGTTGATGAACGGCCCGGCAAAGAGCGCGTAGTGCAGAAACCGCATCACTACACCCAGAGCGAGCGTATAGATCACCACCCGCGTATAACCGCCCCAGCCATCGGCCACGGACTTGCCCGTGCGCCATGCTGTCCAGAAACCCAGAAGAACAACCAGCGCGCGCAGAACATACCGCACGCCGTTATCCGTTTCGAAAAAAAGGCCCTGCATCTCTTTCCCCATCAGTGCCGGACTGAAACGCCCTGGCCCTGCCTTGTCTGTCGTCCCGTCGTTTTCCCGCCGGGCATTTTATTGTTTGCACCCCGCCATGGATCCTTAAGGTTTGGCCGAAAGGACGACAGGCCACCGTTTGCAGTCTTGCGCCGCAAAATTTCCGGCGCAAGTAAAATCTTTCAGTGCCGTCCGCCTTCGAGATAGGCGGCGCGGACCTGCGGATCGGCGAGCAGTTCTCTGCCCGAACCGCTCATGGTCACCTTGCCGTTGACCATCACATAGGCGCGGTCGGAAAGCTTGAGCGCGGCAAAGGCGTTCTGCTCCACGAGGAAGACGGTCAGCCCCTCTTCCTGGTTGAGTTTCTTGATCGCCTCGAAAATGCCCTTGACGATCAGCGGTGCGAGACCGAGCGACGGCTCGTCCAGCAGCAAAAGCTTCGGCCGCGCCATCAGCGCGCGGCCGATGGAGAGCATCTGCTGCTCGCCGCCGGAAAGCGTTCCGCCGCGCTGGCTCTGACGTTCTTTCAGGCGCGGGAACATCACGAAGATCTTCTCGACGTCTTCCTTGAAATATTTCAGATTATCGAGATTGGCGCCCATCTGCAGGTTTTCCAGCACCGTCATGCGCGGGAAAATCCTGCGGCCTTCCGGCGACTGGGCGATGCGCTTGCGGGCGATGAGATGGGTCGGCAGCCGGGTGATATCCTCGCCGTCGAAGATCACCTGGCCGGCGCGCGCCTGCGGGCTGCCGCAGATGGTCATCATCAGCGTCGACTTGCCGGCGCCGTTGGCCCCGATCAGGCTGACGATCTCACCCTTTTTGACCTCGACATCGACACCGGCCAGAGCGCGGATATTGCCATAATAGGTTTCGACACCCTGGACTTTCAGAAGCGGTTCACCAGACATCAGGCCGCTCCTCCGTCGAGTTCTTCCGCAATCACGTCTTCCACTTCATCATCCTCGACACCCAGATAGGCGGCGATGACCTTCGGGTCGTTCTTCACATGGTCCGGCGTGCCGTCGGAAATCTTCTGGCCATATTCCAGAACCACCACATGATCGGAAATCTGCATCACCACGGACATGTCGTGCTCGATCAGCAGCAGCGACGTGCCTTCATCGCGGATACCGCGCAACAGCGTGTTGAGCGCCAGCGATTCCTTCGGGTTGAGGCCGGCGGCCGGCTCGTCGAGGCACAGAAGCTCCGGCCCGGTGCACATGGCGCGGGCGATTTCCAGACGGCGCTGCGCGCCATAGGGCAGATCGCCGGCCGGATCGTCGGCACGGTCGATCAGATCCGCCTTTTCCAGCCAATACTTGGCCTTCTCGATCGAGGCGTCCACCGCCCGCCGGTAAGCGGGCAGGCCGAGAAGACCGAGGATCGTGTAACCCGAGGCCTTCATCAGCACGTTGTGCTGGGCCACCAGCAGGTTTTCCAGAACGGTCAGGCCCGAAAACAGCCGGATGTTCTGGAAGGTGCGCGCCACCTTCGCCTTCTTGGGGATTTCGAAATCCGGCAGGCGCTCGAGAAGATGCGCCTCGCCGCTTTGCTGGCGCATGGTAATCATGCCCATGGTCGGCTTGTAAAAGCCGGTGATGCAGTTGAAGACCGTGGTCTTGCCCGCACCGTTGGGGCCGATCAGCGCCGTGATCTCGCCGCGCTTCGCCTCGAAGGAGAAATCGTTGATGGCCATCAGGCCGCCAAAGCGCATCGAGAGATGTTCGACCTTGAGGATCGTATCGCCAGTCGTATTGGGTGTCATTGTTGCCGTTCCGGAAGCCATCAACCGTGACCTTCCTTGGTAAAGCTGCCGGAGACGGCCTTGCGTTCTTTAAGGAAAGCCGTGGGTTCACGCGAGCCGACAAAGCCGCGCGGCTTGAACAGCATGACGATGACCATGCCAAGACCGAAGAGCAGCATACGGTAGAGTTCCGGTGTGAAATCGGGCCCGAAGACATGCTTCAGGAATTCCATTTCACGCAGCGCCTCGGTGCCGCCGACCATGACCAGCGCCGCAATGGCGATGCCCGTGAGCGACCCCATGCCGCCGAGAACGACGATGGCAAGGATGACGGCGGATTCCAGGAACACGAAGCTCTCCGGCGAAACGAAACCCTGGCGCGCGGCAAAGAAGGAACCGGCAAAACCGCCGAACATCGCACCCGTTGCAAAGGCGGTGAGCTTGGTGATGACGGTATCGATGCCGAGCGAACGGCAGGCGATTTCGTCCTCGCGCAGCGCTTCCCATGCCCGGCCGATCGGCATGCGGCGCAGGCGGATGGTGACATAGGCCGTCAGCATGCAAAGCAGCAGAATCACGTAGAACAGGAAAATCTTGTAATAGGCCGAAGACATGGAAAGGCCGAAAACCTTGGCGAAATTGTTCGGCGCGCCGATATCGAAGGACCAGATGCCGAAAACCGACGCCTTGGCGATGCCCGAAATACCGAAGGTGCCCTTGGTCACATCCGTCCAGTTCAAAAGCACGAGGCGGATGATCTCACCGAAGGCGAGCGTCACGATCGCCAGATAGTCGCCGCGAAGACGAAGAACCGGGAAACCGAGAATGATGCCCCAGAAACCGGCGAGAATGCCCGCGACCGGCAACAACACCCAGAAGGACAGGCCGAACTGGCTGGAGAGCAGCGCATAGGAATAGGCGCCCACCGCATAAAAGGCCACGTAACCGAGATCGAGCAGGCCGGCGAGGCCCACGACGATGTTGAGGCCCCAGGCCAGCATCACATAGATCAGGATCTGGATGCCGAAATTGTCGACGAATTTCAGCGAGCCCTGAAAGCCGAAGAGCTGCACGGCGATCACCGGATAAAGCAGCAGAAGGACCAGCGCCAGCTTCAGGAAGTGCTTGTGGAAAAAGCCCTTTTCCTCGGAAATCTCCGGCACGCCGCTTTTGGCCTTTGCCAGCTTGCGGCGGTCCAGCGACGGCTTGATGAAGCCGACCATCAGGAACCGGCCGACGGCGGCAACGGCGACGAAAATCGCCAGAAGGCCCCAGCGCGTACCCCAGATCAGCTGGTTGTTTATATCCTGATAAGTGATGATGCCGACATAAAGAATGAACATGCCGAGCGATACGAGGCCCGCAATCAGGCCCTCCTTCACAGCCGTCGCCATCAGGCTCGGGCTGGAAGCAGCATTGTCGGAAGCGATATTGGTCATGGGATCACACCTTCTCGACTTCCGGACGACCGAGAATGCCGGTCGGCTTGAAGATCAATACGAAAGCCAGGATGCCGAACGCCGCGACATCCTTGTAGGCGATGGAGAAATAGGCCGACCACAGCGATTCGATGAGGCCTATCAGCAGACCGCCGAGCACGGCGCCCGGCAGAGAGCCGATGCCGCCGAGAACGGCTGCGGTAAACGCCTTGACGCCAGGGATGAAGCCGTCGCTGAAAGACGCAACGCCGTAATACATCAGATACATGGTGCCCGCGACAGCGGCGAGCGCCGCGCCCATGATGAAGGTGATCGAAATCGTCTTGTCGACATCGACGCCAAGCAGCGCGGCCATCTTGCGGTCCTGTTCCGTGGCGCGCTGCGCCCGTCCAAGCGGGGTCTTGTTGACGATATACCAGAAGGCGAAGAGCAGCACCGAGGTAACGACCATGATGATGAGCTGCTTAAGCGACACGGTGATGTCGCCGAAATGATAGCTTTCCGTCACGAGCGACGGGATCGGCTTGTTGCGCGGACCCTGCGTCACCTGAATGAAGTTGGACAGCACGATCGACATGCCGATGGCCGTGATCAGCGGCGCGAGACGGAACGACCCTCTGAGCGGGCGGTAGGCGACGCGTTCGATAACCCAGTTCCACAAGCCGGTCATCAACATGGCGACGACCATCATCAAAAGCAGAAGAAGCGCCACCGGAATGCCGGCGACAAAGGATGTCACGATCAGGAAAACGATCAGCGCGGCGAAGCCGCCAAGCATGAAAATGTCACCATGGGCGAAGTTGATCATGCCGATGATGCCGTAAACCATCGTATAGCCGATAGCGATGAGGCCATAGATCGATCCAAGAGTCAGCCCGTTGATGAGCTGCTGGATAAAATACTCCATGTCTTTCCCCCGGGTATGGCCTCAAATGGGCCACGCCTCGTTATGTTAATTATAGGGGAAGCCTTTCAGGCAGACCCCCACCCTCAAAATGCATATCGTGTTCGTTAAAAATGTGAAGTCAAAAACGGGCGATCCTGCACAAAATTTGGAATTTCCACATGGACTGCCGCTTTCCCGGTCAAAAGAGCCATGATTTTGGCAGGAAGTGCTGAAAAAATGACGGCCGGATGCTTATTTCAGCATTGTCCAACGCCATTATTTGACGGGCGGCGGGCAAAGGAGTAGCGAAGATCGGAACGGCGATATCCCGCAGACGGGATCAATTGGCAAAGAGATGATCGACATATTGACGAAAGCGGCGCTGGACGCCGGGCAGGCCATCATGGCGGTCCACCGTGCCGGCCCGCATGTGTCGTATAAGGACGACTGCTCGCCGGTGACCGAGGCCGATCAGCGGGCCGAGACGATCATCCTTGCGGCGCTGGCCGCCCATTTTCCCGATATCCCCGTGGTTGCCGAAGAAGCGGTGTCGAGCGGCATCCTGCCGGAAACCGGTGCGGAGTTCTTCCTCGTCGATCCGCTGGACGGCACCAAGGAATTCATTTCCGGCAAGGACGATTTCACCGTCAACATCGCGCTCATCCGCAACGGCGTACCCGTGGTCGGCGTGGTCTACGCCCCCTGCCGCGGGCAGGCATGGACGGGCGAGGACAACGCCGCCGAAAAGCTCACCATTTCCGGCGAAGGCGTCATCCTTTCGCGCCGCCCCATCCGCGCGCGCCGGCGCGGCGCTTCCCCCGTGGCGCTGATCAGCCGCTCCCACTGTACGGCAAAAACGGAAGCCTTCGTGGCCGAACACGGGCTGAAGGACTGTATCTCCGTCGGCTCCTCGCTGAAATTCTGCATGCTGGCGGAGGGCGCCGCCGATATCTATCCTCGCTTCAGCCGCACCATGATGTGGGACACGGCCGCCGGCGACGCCGTGCTGCGCGCTGCCGGCGGCAGGACGCTCGATTGCGAGGGTAAGCCGCTTGCCTATGCGGTGAGGGGTGACGGCGAGGATGCGCTGGCCAATCCGGATTTCATTGCCGAAGGGGCGATGGCGGTGGAACAGGCGGGGTAATACCCGCTTGCCGTCTCCTGCGGCTACTGCAACGGGTGGATCGGATTTCTGCCTTGGTGAGCTTCGGCGTATGCCGCTTCACCCCCCTCTGCCCTGCCGGGCATCTCCCCCTCAAGGGGGGAGATCGGCAGGAGGCGCTACCACCGCTTCATTCGTAAACGTCGTGATAGGCGAGACCTATCCACGAGTCGATCTCCCCCTTGAGGGGGAGATGCCCGGCAGGGCAGAGGGGGTGAAGCGGCATACGCCGAAGCCTCCAAAAAATAATCCATCCCCGCTCATCCCCACCCCACGCCACCGCCCCACAATGCCCCGCAACGAAACACCGCAGCGCGGAAGGCACACCATGACGGAACAGACGGCAAGACTTCGGCTTCCCTACATCCTGCCCTCGCAGGCCCAGAAGCACGTCACCCACAACGAAGCCCTGCAAAGGCTGGATGCGATCGTGCAGCTCGTCGTCAGGGCCACCGTCGCGACACCGCCCGAAGATGCAGCGGAAGGAGACTGCTTCCTTCTCTCCGCCGGCGCCACCGGCGACTGGGCCGGCAAGGGCGGCAGACTTGCCTTCCGGCAGGATGGCGCATGGCTTTCGATCACGCCGCAGCCCGGCTGGACGGCATGGTTCGCGGCCGAAAGCAGATACCGGGTCCTGCAGGACGGAAACTGGCGCGACTTGCCGCTGCCGGCAAGCGGTCGGCTGGAAAGGCTGGGCATCGGCACGGAGGCAGACGCCGCCAACCGCATGGCGCTCGCCTCCCCCGCCAGCCTCTTCACCCATGGGCCGGAAGACGGCAGCCACCGCATGACGGTCAACAAGGCAGGCAAAACCGATACCGCCTCGCTGCTGTTCCAGTCCGGCTGGAGCGGCCGGGCGGAAATAGGCCTTGCCGGCAATGACGGCTTTTCGATCAAGACCAGCAAGGATGGTGCCTCATGGCACACCGCACTTCTCTGCAGCGGCGATGGCCGGGTCTCGATGCCCAACCGCGCGCTCACTGTTGCCGGCCTGCCGGCGGGCACGACGAAACCCGCCAATGGCACGGCGGCAGGTTTTTCCGTGCTCTCCATCGCCGAGGGCGGATTTACGCTCGGCGATGCGGTGAGCGGTGGCGGACGTGAACTCGTCGTTCCGGCAAAGGGCCTTTATCTGGCGGCCCTGACGCTCGCCGTGGTCTCCTCTTCCGGCCACCGGGTGACGCTTTTTATCAATGGCGCGGCGACCAGCTTCAGCATCGCCGGCAACGTCTCCGCCACCGGCACCCAGCAGTCGGCCACATCCATTCTTTCTCTCGATGCCGGCGACCGCCTGCGGCTGCAGCATGAGGGAACGGCGGAATTTACCCAGGGCGATAGGAAAACGTGCCTTTCGCTTGCGGCACTTTGACGGAAACAACCGGTGAGAGAGAAAAATTGCGATTTTTGGAAAAATTTTTTCCCGGCAAAATAAGGCGACTCGAACAAATCAGGCGAAACCGTTCAAATTCTTAATAAATTGTCACGAGCTGCTTAGGCAATTTTTAAAGGTACCGGGATAGAGTTCCCGTCATATGGTCTTGAGTTTGTATAGAGTGTCCAATGACCGAAATGATACGCCCACGAGTTAAATATGTCATCGGCCCCGATGGCAGCCCTCTGACGATTGCGGATCTTCCGCCTGCCAATACCCGTCGTTGGGTCATTCGCAGAAAGGCCGAGGTGGTTGCCGCCGTACGCGGAGGACTGCTGAGCCTCGAGGAAGCCTGCGAGCGTTATACGCTCACCGTCGAAGAATTCCTGTCCTGGCAGTCCTCGATCTCCGATCATGGCCTTGCCGGCCTGCGCACCACGCGCATCCAGCAATATCGCCACTAAACAGTGCGCCGGCGCGGCAACGCGCCCAGACCGAGTGTAGAGAACGCCCCGCCGGATCATCGACGGGGTTTTCGGTCTAATTTCGGATGTCCATCTGAGAACTGCGCCACTGAGCCGGTGATTGTCGCCAGTTTGTGTCCGCTGCGTTTGCTATCATGCTGTTTCAATTCAGGCTGAAGCCGGTACAGTGGCGACAACGAACAGCAATGCGGAAGGCGCTCATCATGGACATCAAGACAACCGAAACCGGATCGCACGGCGAATACTCGGCAACCATCGACGGCCACAAGGCGGAGATGACCTATTCGCGCACTTCCCCTTCCCTCATCATCATCGACCATACCGGCGTGCCCGATGCGCTGCGCGGTAAAGGCGTCGGCCAGACGCTCGCCGCCCATGCGATCGATGAAGCCCGCAAGGGCGGCTGGAAAATCATTCCACTCTGCCCCTTCTTCAAGGCCCAGACGTTGCGCCATGCCGAATGGGCGGATGTTATCCAGGGGTAACCCGGCAGTATAGCGCAAGCGTCACGGCATATTTCTTCTCCCCACCGGGGAGAAGGTGGCCCGAAGGGTCGGATGAGGGGGCCAGCTCTCCGTATATCTCCACCGTCGCCCCCTCATCCCGCTGCCGCGGACTTCTCCCCGGCGGGGAGAAGAAACAAGCGGTTCACACCTGATCCCTCAACAACCGTTCCAGATATCGCGTTATTCATAAAAGGACGTCACGCCACCTTCAGCGGCGGTGTTCCCGCATGCATGCTGTGACGGACTTCCTCGCGAAATTCAGGCGTATCCTTTGCGCCATGCACAGCCACGGCATGTTGCACGGCCGCTTCCATAAGCTCCTCCGGAGAATCGGCGGAGATGGCAACGGTGCATCTGCTGTCACTGGGGAATTCGCGGCAATCTATATATTGGCGGGCCATTTTTTCCTCCCTGCAAGTGCCGCCCGCACCCGCACGGGGCGCGTGCGCGTAAAAGCCTCCGGCTCACGGTCGGAACCTCCGTAAAATACGCCTTTCCCCAGGTCGGGACAATCGAAATCAGGCCCGACCGTCCCGGCGGAAAACACCGGCGACGCGGCAAAACAAAAGGCCGCCCTGAACGAGCGGCCTTTCGAAAAAATGCATGGCGTCCCGTCATTGAAAGCCGCCTCCTGATCCACCGGCAGCCGTCAATGAGGACGATCCTCGTAACCTCCTGCGCCTATAGGTCAGGCGCGGGCGCGGATGGCTCCGTCGCGGTTTTCGAGGGCAGCGGCCTTTTCATATTCGGCCTGCACCTCTTCCAGCGAAGCTTCGGCGGCTTCCTGTTGGGCCTTCAGCTCACGGATCGAGACCTGAAGATTATCCGCCCGCTGGCGCGCGGCCTTGGCGAAGGTCGGATAGGCGAAATGCGTCGGATCGGTAATGCCCGACTTGCTTTCTTCCAGAGATATCTGATGCACCAGTTCCTTTGCCATCCGCTCGAACTCGGACATCATCTGCTGCAGCTGGTTAAGCTGCCGGCGTTTTTCATTGACCTGAAATTCCTTCAGGCGAACCAGGCTGTCACGCGACTTCATACGCAATACTCCATGGATAGCGAGACCCGGATCAAAAAGGCACTATGCCACCCTGATCGGCCCGTTTAACCCGCCCGTTTTTCCGCAAGGGTTGCCCCCTGTCCCGGAATGATTCCCAAAAGTTACCCGGCGTTAATAAAAAACCGCCGCCGTTAACCTTTCGTTTACGGGCATCGTTAATGATAAACACGATCATTTAAGGGTCGGTAAATGCCAGGTCCAAAAAAATGGACCCGACGATGTGAGAGTCGATTGAATCACTTAACGGGATTTCCTCACGTTAAGCTTCAATTTTGGCGATGGTGGATTCACGTGCAAAAACAGCGAAATGCCTTGTTTGCTTAATAAATTCGATACACCTTGCCAAAGGCAATTAGAATTTGTTAACCATTTGGTGGCAGCCTGCAAATCAGGCAACGTCTGGATCCGCATCGCGCGAGGCAATGATTTACCGGTTCGCGGGCGGCAAAGGGGATAATTATGCGGGTTCTACTTATTGAAGACGACAGCGCGACAGCGCAGAGCATTGAACTGATGCTTAAGTCGGAAAGCTTTAACGTTTACACGACCGACCTCGGTGAGGAAGGCGTGGATCTGGGCAAGCTCTACGACTACGACATTATTCTTCTCGACCTCAACCTGCCCGACATGTCGGGTTACGAGGTTCTGAGAACGCTTCGCCTCTCCAAGGTCAAGACGCCGATCCTCATCCTGTCCGGCATGGCCGGCATCGAGGACAAGGTGCGCGGCCTGGGCTTCGGCGCAGACGATTATATGACGAAGCCGTTCCACAAGGATGAGCTTGTTGCCCGCATTCACGCCATCGTCCGCCGTTCCAAGGGCCATGCGCAGTCGGTCATCTCCACCGGCGAACTCATCGTCAATCTCGATGCCAAGACGGTTGAAGTGGGTGGCCAGCGCGTTCACCTGACCGGCAAGGAATATCAGATGCTCGAGCTGCTTTCGCTGCGCAAGGGCACGACGCTGACCAAGGAAATGTTCCTGAACCACCTTTATGGCGGCATGGACGAGCCGGAACTGAAGATCATCGACGTCTTCATCTGCAAGCTGCGCAAGAAGCTCGCAAACGCCGCCGGCGGCGCCAACTACATCGAAACCGTCTGGGGCCGCGGCTATGTTCTGCGCGAGCCAGATGGCGCGACGGAATTCCTCGAAACCGCCTGATCCAATAGGGTACAGGGCAGTTTTTAAAAGACCCGCTGGAAACGGCGGGTTTTTTGTTGTGATTTGAAGGTCGCAGGTAACGGTGTCATTGGCATATTACGACACACGATCATATTCCGGCGCATGGATACTCCCTCTTTCCTGTGCTTGTACAGGAATGAGGGAAGAAGAGCTTGGCTATGCGCCGCAAAAGGATGATGGCGCATGAACCACCCTATCCCCATCCTCAGGACCGAACGCCTGACGCTGCGCCCGCTGATGATCACAGATTTTCCGGCCTATCGGGATTTCATGATGTCATTGCGCTCTATCGGTGTGGGCGGGCCTTACGACCTGCCCTCGACATGGGGTGTGTTCTGCCACGATCAGGCCAACTGGTACTTTTTCGGCCATGGCGCACTAATGATCGAGCTTGACGCAACGGGACAATGTGTCGGCCAGGTCGGCATCAATCACGGTCCGCTGTTTCCGGAAAAGGAACTGGGCTGGCTGCTTTACGAAGGCCATGAAGGATACGGCTATGCGGCGGAAGCCGCCTCGGCGCTGCGCGACTGGGCCTTCAAGACCCTGAACCTGCCTTCGCTTGTCAGCTACGTCTCGCCGCAGAATCGGAAATCTGCAGCCGTTGCCGAGCGAATCGGCGGCATGCTCGATCCGAAAGCGCCCCGTTCAGATCCCGAAGACCTCGTTTATCGGCACCATCCGGCAAACGCCGTTTGAAAGAGGAACACCTCAGGATCATCCCGCTCACGACGCGTCCCGAAACATATGGCAACGCTTAGCAGACCTCGAACGTGTTCACAGTCGTTCTCGATCGCGATCGAGACCGCCACGGCGGCAGCCTCGATCAGGCGGCGGATCAGACCGCTGCAAGCTGCTGGAGATGGTTTGCCATGCCGGCACCCTCCCCGCCCGCATTCACCGTGTCGAAATAGTCATGCCATCCGCTGTCAGCGATTGCCTCCACCAGAAGAGAAAGGGCCTGCCGGTCACGGCAACGCCACAGCGCAAAGAATTCATGGGGGGACGCGTGGCCCAGCGAGGTATCGACCGCGCCCGTTGTGATCACCTCGATACCCGCCTGAGAAAGCGCGCTCATGCCCGCGCCGATCCGGGCAAAAAAAGCTGCCCGCGCCTCGCCGCTCAAGGCCTTCCAGCTTGGTTTGGCCGAATAAAGTTCAGCGAGAAAATAAGACATGTCATCAGTCTCCATATTTGGAATCAATTGTCGGGAAGGCGGGCCGAAACAGTGGCCGCGCCCGTCTTTGTCCGCACCTTCACAAGAAGCTTGCTCAACAAACAGCGCTCGCTTTGGTCGAGACCGGAAAGCAGCGAGGATATCCATTCGGCATGTTCAACAAACAATGTCTCCACCAGCGTCTTGCCGCTGACAGTCAGGGAGACCAGAAGCTTGCGGCGGTCGTCATAAGCGGGTCGGCGCGTCACGAACCCATCCTTCTCCAGCCCGTCAAGCAGGCCGGTAATGGTGGCGCGCGTGACGCCGGAAGCGTCGGCAAGTTCATGCGGCGAAAGGCCTTCCGCCCTGTCTCGCAAGAGTACAAGAAGCAGAAATTTCCCTTCCGACAGACGGTGCGGCGAGAGCCGCGCGGCGCAATCCCGGTCAATAGCCGCAGCAAGCGACAGAAGCTCGAAACAAAGCCTGATCCCGCCGGGCTCTGCGGTGATTTCGTTTGTTAGGGGCTTTCCCGGTTCAGAAACGCCCGATTGCAATGTGCGCGCCAACAGCGCTTCATATTTCTTTTCCAGCATCATAAGCCGGCATATAGTATGCCGCCTTACCATCCGTCAACCCTTTTATTCCTTGGCCCCTGCCCCCGCAGATTTATGTTCCCATAAGTCTTTCGAAAAGCCGCACCGGGCTTTCCCGGAACGTCGTCTCCCGGAAAGGACGGAAGCCGAAGCGGGCGGCGATTGCGAGAGAGGGCGTATTCAGCGGATCGATCATGCAGACGACACGGCTCGATATGCCCGCGGCGTCAAACCAGCCGAGCGCGGCTTGCACGGCTTCGCTGGCCGCGCCTTTGCCTGTCAAATCCCTGTCGATCTTCCACATGGCCTCCGGAGCGGTGTCGAAATCCGCGCCATGTCCACGGCGCATATGGGCAAGACCGACCTCGCCGACGATTCGTCCCGTGGCGGCCTCCTCAACCACGAAGGGGCCGAAGCCGAAGACGGACCAGTGACCGATGAAGCGCAGGAGCCGCGCAAAGGCGAGTTCGGGATCGAGCGGCGCGATTGAGCTCACCCCTGGTATCGGACGAACATCCGCGCCCCAGAAGGAGCAATAAAGTGCTTCGTCCTCAATGGCGTGAGGCCGCAACACAAGACGCGCGGTTTCGACACGGATCATGAGACCTTCTCCTCGGAAAAGAAAAAGGCCGGGCGCAGGCTAAAGCCGCACCCAACCCTGGTGGCATCCTTGTCGCATTGAAACGATCACGCCGTAATCGTCTTGGCGGTAAACACGATGCGGTCGTCATGCACCTTGTATTCCACCGCCATATTGGCCTCCTCGGCCAGAAGCAGCGTGTAGTAGGGCTGCACGGAATGGGCGTCGACCGCCTCTTCCAGCCTGCCCTCGTAAATTTCCACGAACTTGGCCGGCACCCGCATCATCCGGCCCTTGACGGTGATTTCGAACCTGGCGTCGCCGTCGGGGTTTTCCAGCAGCACGTCCACATTGCCGCCGCGCGGAATGGAGCCGTAAGCGACGAGGAAGAGGTTGAGCAGAAGTTTGACACGATTCTTCGCAACGATGGCGCGCGGGCCGTTCCAGCTCACTTCCGCCTTCTTTTCGGCGGCAGCGAAATCCTGGGCGGCTTTTTCGGCCTCACCGGTGTCGATGGAGGCGCCGGCCGAACCGGAAGCGCCGAAAGCAAGGCGGGCGAACTTCAGCCGCACGGATGCGTTAAGGGCTGACGTGCGGATGAGATCGAGCGCATCGTCATCCGTGCCGCCCTCGTCCAGAAGCTCGAGGCCGTTATTGATGGCGCCGACAGGAGAAATCACATCATGGCACACACGGCTGCACAGAAGAGCCGCCAGATCGGGACCGGACAGCGTGATATTGAGTTTGCTGGTCATAAAATTCTCTCCTGCGCAAGGGAGGCGCGGACGGTGTGGAAATTGTTAAGCCATAATGACACCATATTTGGTAAACCGATTGTTAATAGGATGGTTTCAAAATGCCAAATGGCTTAACAGGCCACACTGGAGCCATGTGTATCCGCAAGGATGCGCGAAATATGCTGTAGAATTTTTTCTGCACGCCAGTCCTCAAGAAAACCGATTCGGATTTCGGGCTGGTGCGCTAACGAAACAGACGGACGGACATGACGATGCGCCTTACGAAAACCCGCACCATTGCACGCCTGGGACTGGGAAAGATTGTCGCGCTCCTTGCGAGCCTCCTGTTATGGGCCGCACCGGCCGCAGCCCAGAACAGCGATCAATATTCTTTCCAGGAAGTCATTGATGCGGGCCACGGATTCTTCGGTGAAACCACCGGCGGCCTTGCCAAGGTGGTGGAGCGCGCCTTCCAGCAATACGGTCTTCCGAACGGTTACATTCTCGGCCAGGAAGGCTCCGGCGCCTTCGTCGCGGGCCTCACCTATGGCGAAGGTACGCTTTACACCAAGAACGCCGGCCAGCACCCCGTCTTCTGGCAGGGCCCCTCCCTCGGCCTCGATTACGGCGGCCAGGGAACCCGCGCCATGATGCTGGTCTACAACCTGCCTTCGGTCGATGCGCTTTACCGCCGTTACGGTGGTGTGAGCGGCTCCGCTTTCATCGTCGCCGGCGTCGGCATGACCTATCTGAAAAGCAGCGATGTGACGCTCGCCCCCATCCGCACCGGCATCGGCGCGCGCCTCGGCATCAATGTCGGTTACCTGAAGCTCACCCAGCAGCCGACCTGGAACCCCTTCTGATTCGCCAAGGTCTGAGTGGAGCTAACGGTGGTCTACAGGATGAGGCATTGCGGCAGGTTTCTTCTCCCCGCCGGGGAGAAGGTGGCCCGAAGGGCCGGATGAGGGGGCGACGTTGCCGTATCTCATAACCCTTGCCCCCTCATCCCGCTGCCGCGGACTTCTCCCCCTCGGGGAGAAGAAGCAAGTGGCAACGTACCGCCCGCTAACTGCCTAGGGGAGCCCCCTCCCCACGGTTGCAATAATAGCGTAACGTGCTTTCGCGCCCTCTTTCCGAATGCGCGCGTATCTGAGTTTCGGAGACTGTCCCGCGTGATCGAATATGCCATTCTTTTCGGATTGGGTTTTCTCACCGCAACCCTGCTGGCCCTGTTGATCGCACCCGCGATCCACCGCCGCATCGTCGCCTATACGGAAAATCGCATACGCGCGACGATGCCCATCAGCCCGCAGGAAGTTCGCGCCCAGAAGGACATGGCGCGTGCGCTTTACGCCGCAGAGAACGCCAAGATCCGCCAGGAGCTGGATACGGAACGGGAAAAAAACACCTCCCTGCGCCTCGCCAACGAGGCCGCCTCCAGCGATGCCTACCGCCTTGGCGAGCAGAACCGCGGTTTCTCCCTGAAAATCGAGGAGCTGACGCTGGAAATCGGCGAATTGCGCGCGGCCCTCGATGCCGCCGAAGAACACGCCGGCGCCCTACGGGCGAACCTCGCGCAACAGGAGCAGGCCGCCAACGAGCGCGCCGGCCAGATGTCCGATCTCACCGCCCGCCTCACCCATCTGACGCGCGAGCTGGATGATTCGAAAATCCTCGCCGCCACCCGCGATCTGGAAGCCGAACAGGCCAAGCAGAGCGCCACGCGTTTCCGCAAGGAGGGCGAGACCGCCACCCGCGAATTGCAGGATGTGGCGGCCCGCAACAAGGAGGCGATGACGGCGGTTGCGCGCGAAAGCCGCAAGGTCACACGGCTCGAGGAGCAGGTCGCGACCGTCATGGCGAAAAACGCCGATCTCGACACGATGCTGACACTGCGCAACCAGGAAGTCGCCCGGCTTAAGGAACAGCTTGCGGCAACCGGCGGCCGCAGCAACGACATGATCATCCGTCTGCCGAACCCCGCCGTCTCGGACGACAAAACGGTCAGCCCATCGCAACCGACGGCCCCCGCCCCAGCCGCCGCGCTTGAACCCGCACCCGCCGCCGAAGAGGCGATACCGGCTGCCGCCGCAGAGGAACCAGCCCCCCCGGTATCGACCGAGCCAGCGGCGTCGCAAGGCCTGGAGCAGGAAATCGAGGATATCCGTAATCAGGGCGCCGCGCTCACCGAACGCCTGCTGAATGTGCGCGGCGTCGGCAATGACGAACCCATCCGCCGCGAAATCGCACGGATCGCCGCCGAGATGATCGCGCTCACCGCCGCGCAGGAGGGTGAGGCCTCGCCTATTCCGGGGTTGCTGGCCAAGGCCTCCGGTTCGTCAGGGCGGGAGAGCCTTGCGACGCGGGCGAAGGTGGTGATGGAGAAGCGGGAACGCTAGGTTCGCCGAGGGTCTGGTTTACCTCAACGTTGAGTGTGCGGCTCACCCCCCTCTGCCCTGCCGGGCATCTCCCCCTCAAGGGGGGAGATCGGCAGGAGGCGCGACCACCGCTTCATTCGCAAACGTTGAGAGGGGCGAGGCCTCACCACGAGTCGATCTCCCCCCTTGAGGGGGAGATGTCCGGCAGGACAGAGGGGGGTGAGCCGCATACGCCGAAGTGCTAAAGCGGCTCTGATCTACACCCGCCCCATCACCCCCGCCATCTCATAAAGCGCCAGCCCCGAAGCCGTCCCCGCATTCAGGCTATCCAGCTGCGGCGACTGCGCAATCCGCGCGGTATGAAACCGCGAGAGCACCGATTGCGGCAACCCCTCGCCTTCTGTGCCGATCACCAGCGCCATGCGCTGTGATCGGGGAATATCGCGTATCTCCGTCTCGCCATTCGGAGACAGGCTCCAGATAGCAAACCCCGCCTCGGAAAGCCGCTCCAGCATGTCCACCGCCCCGCCACCGCGATGATAGGGAACCGACAGCACCGAGCCCACGGAAACCCTGAGCGCCTTGCGATAAAGCGGGTCGCAACACGTCTCGTCCAGCAGCACCGCATCGGCGTAAAAGGCCGCCGCATTGCGGAACATCGCGCCGAGATTATCGTGGTTGGAAATGCCGCAGCCGACAAGCACCAGGGAAGATGCGGGAAGTGCCGCCGTCATTTCTTCCAGTCCGCGATCCTGAACCCGCCGCCCGAGCGCCAGAATGCCGCGATGCAGGTGAAAACCGACGATGCCGTCCAGCACCGGCGCTTCCGCCACATAGACCGGCACATCCGGCGGGAAATCCGCAAGGATATCCGCAACGCCGGAAAGGCGGTTGCGCAGGATCAGGATGCTCTCGGCTGCAAATGCGCCTCCCGCTTTGTGGGCGGCGGCCAGCATGCGCAGCACCACCGTGCCTTCCGCAATGAACCGACCTTGACGGCCGGTGAGATCACGCTCGCGAATATCGCGAAACGCGGCGATGCGCGGATCGGCGGGATCCTCGACCGGGATCAGCGGTCGCCCCTCCAGCAGGTTATTGGCCTCACTGGCCATCGACCGTCACATCGGCGAGGAACCGGCCGGTCGCAACATTGAAGACCAGCGCCTTGCGGGTGCCATTGGAAAGCCGGCCATAAAACAGCATGTCGCCGCCGGAATAGCTGACATTGTCGATCGTGAAGCCCTGCGGCAGGCTGGCGGTGACCGCCATCGGGCCATTGCCGGTGGGAACGGCAAGGTTCGGCGCTTCCGCCTGTGTCTGAACCGCCTTCGACGGCCCCATCGCCTTGTAGACAACCGCACCGAAGACGGCCATAAGGCTGATAAACATCACGGAGCCCGACACGATCTGCAAACGGATCATCTTGCGGCGAACTTTTTCCATGGCCGGATCAAGCGGCTTGTCTTCCTGTTCGTCTTGCTCGATCTGCGTCATCGGGTTCCCTGAAATGCTGATGGATCGGAAAAATAAGAATGAACGACCCCTTTAAACAAGGCGGAGACGCAAGGAAAGTCCTGATTGCCGGGGAAGATGCCGAAGGCCGCCTCGATTCGTGGCTGGCAGGCGAGGTGGGCGGCGACTTCTCCCGCAGCCGCCTGAAGGCGCTGATCGAACAGGGCGCGGTTTCCCTCAACGGCAATCCGGTGACGGAGCCGAAGAAGAAGGTGCATCCCGGCGACCGTATCGAAATCATCATGCCCGAGCCGGAAGACCCGGAACCCAAGGGCGAGGACATTCCGCTCGACGTGGAATATGAGGATGAAGACCTGATCGTGCTGGTCAAACCGGCCGGTCTCGTCGTGCATCCGGGCGCAGGCAACTGGACCGGCACGCTGGTCAACGCCCTCATCCACCATTGCGGCGACAGCCTCTCCGGCATTGGCGGTGTCAAGCGGCCGGGCATCGTGCACCGGTTGGACAAGGAAACCTCCGGTGTCATGGTCGTGGCGAAGAACGACAATGCCCACCGGCATCTCGCCGCGCAATTTGCCGATCATGGCCGCACCGGGCCGCTGGAGCGCGCCTACAAGGCCGTCGTCTGGGGCCGCCCGCGAACCCTGCGCGGCACCATCGACGCAGCACTCGGCCGCAGCGCCGACCGCACCAAACGCGCCGTCAAACACGAGGATGCCGACGATGCCCGCGAGGCGATCACCCATTACGAGGTGATGGAACGCTACCATGAGCGGCCGGACGCCACCTGCCTCGCCTCCATGGTGGAATGCCGTCTGGAAACCGGCCGCACCCACCAGATCCGCGTGCACATGGCCCATATCGGCCATCCGCTGATCGGCGATCCCGAATATGGCGCGGCCTTCCGCACCAAGGCGAACCTTCTCGAAGAACCGGCCAAAAGCACCGTCCGCGGCTTTCCGCGCCAGGCTCTGCATGCCTATCTGCTCGCTTTCGAACATCCGCGCACCGGCGAGGTGATGGAATTCGAAACCGACCTGCCCGACGACATGGAAGCGCTGACCGCCGCATTGCGTGGCTGAAAACCTGCATGGCGCGGTCAAAAAACCGCGCCATGCATTTCGCCGGAAGCCCCGGATAATAAAAAAAGATTAGCGGATAGCGATATTCCGCAGTCGGTCCTTTTTATAGACCGCCCCAATTTCGCTTCAATCGTCACACCTCCTCGGCCCCGCAACGCCTGAAATCGCGGCCATTAAACTGTGACGATTTCAAGCCTGCCAAATAAAGCGCAGAGACGCCATTCGTTCGATCCGCCCCGAACGGAACCGGCATGATGACGGGATCTATCGCATGAATATCGAAGACCGCCGGTTTATATTTCAGGAGTTGCGCAGCGTCGAAGGTTATATCGACCCGCCCGATGCGCTCGTCTTCAAAGCGCTGTTGCAGGCCCAGACGAAAAGCGGCCTCCATGGCGGCCTGGCGGAAATCGGCGTTTATTATGGCCGATCCTATTTCCTGCTGCGCAAATTCGCGCAGCCGCAGGAAAAGGTTCTGGGCGTCGACTTGTTCGATCTCGACCCGCCGGAAGACGGCAGCCTCGACCAATATGAGCGCCTGATGGAAAACGGTCGCCGGCTGGACTTTCCAATGGACGAGAACCTCATCATCAAGGGCGACAGCACCCGGCTGGCGCCCGCCGATATCACCTCCCGCATCGGCCCCGCCCGCTTCTTCAGCATCGACGGCGGCCACACCCTGCACCATGTGCTGGCCGATGCGAAACTGGCCATGGAGGTGATCGAGCCGCATGGCGTCATCGTCTTCGACGACACTTTCAACCCCGCCTGGCCGGAAGTGACGGTGGGCGTCGCCGATTTTCTGCGCACCCATGGCCATAGCCTCGTCTGCTTCGGCATGACGAAATACAAGACCTATGTCTGTCACCGGGAATTTCACGCCACCTATGCTGCTGCCATCGCCGCCGATCACGATCTGCAGGCCCTTTCCCATGTCGAAACGCAGTTCCTCGGCTCGAAGGTGGTGCGCCTGCACAATCCCATGCGCAGACGGGTGATGTATGAACTGATGGTGCGCTCCGGCCTTGGTGGCTTCTCGGAACGAATCTACCGTTCGAAAGTTAAACAGATCAAGGAAGGTGTGACTGGAATATAACGTATGTGTGAACGCAGCGTTCGCTTGAAACGCGGCGGGCGCGTACATATTTGTCACATGGGTTCGTGCGGGGTCGGTAACGACCCGCAGCTTACGGTGTGCCTCGGGCGGGTGATTTGCCATGCCAAAGAGGGTGCCGTTCCAGACCATAGATAAGGGGGTGCTTTATGGCCCGCAATAGTTTGCCTACGATTACAGCCGGCGAAGCCGGCCTCAATAGATATCTCGACGAAATCCGTAAATTTCCGATGCTGGAGCCGCAGGAAGAATACATGCTGGGCAAGCGTTATGCCGAGCATGGCGACCGCGACGCCGCACACAAACTCGTCACCAGCCATCTGCGTCTTGTTGCCAAGATCGCCATGGGTTACCGCGGTTACGGCCTGCCGATCGGCGAAGTCGTGTCCGAAGGCAATGTCGGCCTGATGCAGGCGGTGAAGAAGTTCGATCCGGAACGCGGCTTCCGTCTGGCCACCTATGCCATGTGGTGGATCAAGGCCTCGATCCAGGAATATATCCTGCGCTCGTGGTCGCTGGTGAAGATGGGTACGACCGCCAACCAGAAGCGTCTATTCTTCAACCTGCGCCGGCTGAAGGGCCGCATTCAGGCGATCGACGATGGCGATCTGAAGCCGGAACACGTCAAGGAAATCGCCACCAAGCTGCAGGTGTCGGAAGAAGAAGTCATCTCGATGAACCGCCGCCTGCATGGCGACGCATCGCTGAATGCGCCGATCAAGGCGTCCGAAGGCGAATCCGGCCAATGGCAGGACTGGCTGGTGGACGATCATGACAGCCAGGAAGACGTGCTGATCGAGCAGGACGAGCTGGAAACCCGCCGCCGCATGCTGGCGAAAGCCATGGGCGTGCTGAACGAGCGCGAACGCCGCATCTTCGAAGCCCGCCGCCTTGCCGAAGACCCGGTGACGCTGGAAGAACTCTCATCCGAGTTCGACATCAGCCGTGAACGCGTCCGCCAGATCGAGGTTCGCGCCTTCGAGAAGGTGCAGGAAGCGGTGCAGAAGGAAGCGCTGGAAGCCGCGCGTGCATTGCGCGTGGTGGATGCGTAAGCGCTCCTTAAAACGCTAGTCGACATAAAGCCCGCGGATCGCAAGAACTGCGGGCTTTTTGTTTGAAACCGGCATTATTCAGGACGGTAGGTGCAGCCCCCTCATCGCCTCGCTGCGCTCCGGCACTTCTCCCCGGCGGGGAGAAGAAGCTGGGGCACCGTCTCATTCCACAGGGGATTTCAGACTGATGCTTTGAGAGGTCGATAGGTTGCCGCAAATTCTTCTCCCCGCCGGGGAGAAGTGCCGGAGCGTAAGCGAGGCGATGAGGGGGCCAGCTCTCGGCAAGCCCCCGGATCATCACTGCCCGGTCGTCGGCGTTGCCGCCGCCCATTCGCTGAGCGCCTTGTCGAAGGCGGCGATGCCGTCATTGCCCTTTTGCAGGGTCAGCAGCGCACGCCGGCCATTGCGATAGGAAACCGGAATGTCGATCCAGTTGCGACTCTTCAGAAGCTCCAGATTGGTCTTCATCGCATCCGGGAAATCGTTGAGCGCAATCATGTGGAAATCGTCGGTGATCTTGGCCGGAACCGCAATCAGGGCGTTGCCGCGATCCTGCTCGGTGCTCTTCATCGCGATGCGCTGGACGCTGTCGATAGCGCCGCCTTCGAAGCCGGGCGATACCGAGAAGACGATCTCGATCAGATGGCTGGCCGGCAGCGACGGGTCGGTATTGCGCTTAAAGGTGATCAGTGCGCTGAGGCCACGGCCGGGAACGTTGATCTGACCCTGCACGGTGGGCGAAGGTTTGCCATCGCCGTCATTTTCCTGCTGCAGCGACCAGGAAACGCTGCCCTGAATGGCGGTCGGCACCGTCTGACCCAGCACTTCCTCATAAAGGAACATGCGGTCGCCGGCGGCGGCGGCGGGCTGCTGCGCCGGCGTGCCGGCAGGCGTTCCGGCTGGCGCACCGGCATTATTGGCCGGAGCCTCGCCCGCAGCCGGCGGCGCGACATTCTGCTCATAGACCGACTGGCCTTCGGCGGTAACGGGCTGGCCGTTCGCGCCCGGCGCAGGTCCCTCGTCACGCTCTGTGCCGTCGGCCAGAAGCCGCTGAGTGAACTTGGTGCCGGTGACGGAGCCGTCATCGCCATGGGCCGGCGTCTGTTGGTTGGTCGGGGACGTCGGCTGCTGCCCCGTGGCGGGCGGCTGCTGGGTCGCCGGCGGTGTCGAGGTCTGCGCCTCACCCGTCCCGTTCGAAGCCGTCTCGCTTGAGCCGCCGTTCTGTGCGGAGCTGACCAGCCCGCCGACCATATCGTTCAGCGCATCGCGGTTCATCCACACGGCATAACCGCCGCCGGCTAGCAGCGCCACGCCGGCAAGGGCAAGCACCACCGACGCATAATTGCGACGCGGCTTCTTCTTGACCATATAGGCGGGCGTCGCGGCGGCAGCGCCCACACCATTCGGTTCGCCCGGAGCCTGACTGGTGGAGGACGACGCGCCGTCATAACCGATCAACTCGTCCAGATCGTCCCAGGGCGTGCGTTCCTTATTGTCCTTTGCCGCGGCCTGATCGCCGAAGAGATCGTTATCGGCGCGCGGCAGCGCTGGCGCGTCCTTCGGCGGAATGGCGATATCCGCATCCTGGAAATAGGACGAAAAATCCTCGACCACGGCTGCCTTTTTCGGGGCCTGCTCTTCCGTCTGGCGATGATCGTCGAAATCGTGCCGGCCACCAAAGGCGGGCGCGTGCTCCACGGCGGCGGGGCCGAAATGGTCGTCCGCCTCGCGACGCTCATGCTCGTCGTAAGGGGCCGGCTCGAAGCTTACCTCCGGTTCCTGGTAATGCTGAGCGGCATAACCGGCAACGAGCGGACCTTCCTCGGTCTCGTTACGAACCTCTTCATATTCCTCTCCGGCCGGACGCACATCGTCGTCCTGCGCGTCCTCGAGCTTGCGCCAGTCGTCCTCATCCACCGGCTGCGCCCAATGGGACGGAACGGAATCATCAGCAGGAGCGGGCGCCGTTTCAGGCACCACATAGTCATCCTGCGGCTGGTGAGCCGGCTCTTCTTCCGTACGGACGAAATAGGTGCCGACGGCTTCGTCGGAGCCGTGTGCCGGAGCGTGAGCGGCATGAACCGTTTCCGGCGCATCATAAAGCTCTTCCGGCTCGCGGCCGCCGTGATGCGGCTCCTCATCGGCAGCGGTGTCAGCGTGCCGGGGCTCTTCCTCTTCGACCGCTTCTTCGTAAACCGGCTCGGATTGCGCGGGTTCAGCGGCTGCCGGTTCTTCGTAGACCGGCTCGTGCCGCGCCTCTTCCCGGTCTGCATCCTCCGCCGGCTCGGCGGCGCGGGCGTCGTCTTCGTCGGCGGAATCCTGCTGGTAATAGGACGCCGCCGTCTCTTCCGCAGCGGGAGAGACAGCGTCATCTTCCTCCAGCGCCGGAAGCGCCTCTGCATATTCGCTGTCCACCTCGGCGATTGCGGCGTCCAGCTTGGCGATCTGCCGGCGCAACAATTCTTCCGGCGGACGTGGCTTCATATTCTCGAGCTGGCGCACAACAGCACTGCGCGCCTTGTCGTAAACCTTCGCCCGGTTTTCGGGAGTATTGTTCGCCAAGCCATCCACGGCCTTGCGAATGACTGCTACAAAATCCGCCATAAGCACTTTCTCGTCGTGACCGGCGACGTACCGGCCCGATATGGTTTATGAATCTAGATCGCCGAGGACATTAATCCTCAAACGGATCAGTCACAAGTATGGTGTCGTCACGCTCCGGACTTGTCGACAGAAGCGCGACAGGCGCCCCGATCAATTCCTCGACCTGACGGACATATTTGATTGCCTGAGCAGGCAAATCCGCCCATTTTCGGGCACCGACGGTAGATTCCTTCCAGCCTTCCAGTGTGACGTAGATCGGCTCGACCCGCGCCTGCGCGCCCTGGCTTGCCGGAAGATGATCGATTTCCTGCCCGTCCAGCTTGTAACCGACGCAGATTTTCAGCTCGTCGAGACCGTCGAGAACATCGAGCTTGGTGAGCGCGATGCCGGTAATACCGTTGGTGGCGACCGACTGGCGCACCAGTGCGGCATCGAACCAGCCGCAGCGGCGCTTGCGGCCGGTGACGGTGCCGAATTCATGACCCTTTTCGCCCAGGAACTGGCCGATCTCGTCGTTCAGCTCGGTCGGGAACGGACCTTCGCCAACACGGGTGGTGTAGGCCTTGGTGATGCCGAGAATGTAACCCAGGGAACCCGGACCCATGCCCGAACCGGCAGCGGCCTGACCGGCAACCGTGTTGGAAGAGGTCACGTAAGGATAGGTGCCATGGTCGATATCGAGCAGCGACCCTTGAGCGCCTTCGAACAGGATGCGCGCACCGGCGCGGCGCTTCTTGTCGAGCAGCAGCCAGACGGTTTCGCTGAACGGCAGGATGCGTTCGGCAATCGAGCCCAGTTCTTCCATGATCGTCTCATGCGCCACTTCAGCCGCGCCGAAACCGCGACGAAGCGCATTGTGATGCGTGAGGATGCGGTCGACCTTGGCGGAAAGCGCCTCCATGTCGGCCAGATCCATGACGCGGATGGCGCGGCGGCCGACCTTGTCTTCATAGGCCGGGCCGATGCCGCGGCGGGTGGTGCCGATCTTGGTGCCGCTGTTGGAGGCCGCATCTTCGCGCATGCCGTCCAGTTCTCGATGCAGAGAAAGAATAAGGGTGGCGTTGTCGGCGATGCGCAGGTTTTCCGGCGTGACCTTGACGCCCTGCGCTTCCAGACGGCCGATTTCGGCAATCAGGGCATGCGGATCGACCACGACGCCATTGCCGATGACGGCAAGCTTGCCGGGACGCACGACGCCGGACGGCAGGAGCGAAAGCTTGTAGCTGATGCCATCGATGACAAGCGTATGGCCGGCATTATGGCCGCCCTGATACCGCACGACGACATCTGCCCGCTCGGACAGCCAGTCGACAATCTTGCCTTTGCCTTCGTCGCCCCATTGCGAGCCGACCACCACAACATTCGTCATTTCTTGCTTTCCTGCTCATGGCGCTTGCACGCCCGATAACCCGATGGGAAACCCAAACCCGCGAATGTATACTGCGTTGTTTTACGGAAAGCGACCCTGTTTCTTATGGAGAATTTTGCTTTTTCCGTGACAAGACGCGGATTTCCCGCATTATCTCGCCCCGTGGGGGCCAAGCGCGGGCGCGAGGCCGCCATCCACCCCTCTCCGTTTTCCCACCCATTGAAGAAGCGAAACATCAGCGTGCCTTCGAAAGCCTATATCGCCCTCATCATCGCCACGCTCTGCTGGGGCGGCAACACCGTTGCCGGAAAGCTGGCCGTCGGCCACATCAGCCCCATGGCCTTCACCTTCCTGCGCTGGGTCTTCGCCGTCGCCATCATCTTCGCCATTTCCGTGCCGCAACTCATCAAGGACTGGCCGGTGGTGAAACAGCGCCTGCCCTATTTCTTCGTGCTCGGCAGTGTCGGTTATACCGCCTTTAACGTGTTTCTCTACACGGCCCTGCAACACACCTCGGCCATCAATGCCGCCGTCATCCAGGCCGGCATTCCCATGGTCATCTTCGTCCTGAACTTCATACTGTTCCGCACCCGCGTGCTGTTCGGCCAGATCGCCGGCTTCTGCCTCACCATCGCCGGTGTGGCGCTGCTCGCCTCGCATGGCGATCCGGTCTCGCTGCTGCAACTGGAAATGAATGTCGGCGACGCCGTCATGCTGCTCGCCGTGCTTGTTTATGCGATCTACACCGTCATTCTGCGCTGGAAACCGGCCGTCGACTGGCGCACGCTGATGGCCATCCCCGCCTTCTTCGCGCTCCTCACCTCGGTGCCGCTGGTCTTCTGGGAAATCTCCCGCAACAGCGTCGTCTGGCCGGATCAGAAGGGTTGGGTGCTGGTGGTCTATGCCGGGATTTTTGCCTCACTCGTCGCGCAGATCCTGTACATCAAGGGCGTGGAACAGATCGGCGCCAACCGCGCCGGCCTCTTCATCAACCTTGTGCCTGTCTTCGGCACGCTGCTGTCCGTCTTCGTGCTCAGCGAAACGCTGCACACGTATCAGATAGCCGCACTCATCATGGCGCTGGCGGGCATTGCCGTCGCGGAACGAAAAAAATCGCCGGCTTCCTGAACCAACAGGGTCAGGAAAACCGGCGCAGTCTGGCAGGCATGAAAGAATGGAGCGTCGGATCGCAAACTGTTTCCGATGCTCGAACCAAAGGTCAAAGCGCGGTTTCGCGCTCTGCCGGAGAAAAGACGGCGTTGCCAAGGACGATATCGCCCCTGTCGGTGGTAACGATCAGCACTTTTTCGAGCGATCCGTCATTGTTCAGCGAAAAGGCGAGGCGCAGCGCGCTGGAGGACCAGCCGGCGCCGGCAAGGGCCGTGCGCTTGATGGCGGCGCAATCACCGCAATCGCCAAGGCTCAAAGACGGCGTTGCCGGAACATCGGTTGCAAAACCGGAGACATAATCGTCGAGCGCGCCCATTGTGGCGTTCACGTCGCGGTTGACGCGCAGCAGTTCCTCACGGCGCTCGACCGTCAGCGGCGCAGCGATGGCAGAGACGCACTGGCCGGCGGCAAGAACGCAGCCGTCGAAACCATCAGGCGCGGAAACACCGATCTGCGTCACGGCGGATTTCTCGACGGCGGCGAAACCGCGGGCAAAACCGGCAGCGCCAGCAGCGTCGGCATGGTTGGACATGGAAGCAACGGCAATTCCGCAGATGGCGGCAGCAATAATCTTCTTCAGCATTTCATACCCCGTTTGCGATCCGCCGGCTTGTGCCGGTCTCGATTTCTGTTTTGTGGAGCGCCTCTTGCAAGGGCCGCTCTCCGTCTGTGATCCCACAATGGCACAGCACTGTTTTCAGGCGCTTTAAGCCGATTGCTACAATTTTATCGGTTTTGATTTTTGGGACACCGAGCACATTTTCAGACATGCGTCGATGCCGTCGCCGCGATAGTCGCGGCAACGTGGCGGGAGAGAAAGGGCCGCATCGCTGCGGGGCATGGATTGGTATTGGAGGGTTTGCAGACGATGCGGCCCGGCTCCGATATTTTAACCTGTAACGCACCCGCCAAACCGGTTCCTGTTTGGAAGGAGGCCACATGCCGGCCGCCTCAACCGTGACATTGGGAAACTCCCCAGTCTCGGCCGCCTGCCCCGCCCATCTCGCGCCGCGCGCACGTTTGATGACCGGTATGGAGACAAGCCTACCGCGCAGATAGACACCGGGGATGCACGGGGAAGAAAAAAGTCGAAAGATGACAGGAAGCGACGATGCGCGGCTGGTTTTGCCCCATCCCCGCCACAGGAATTTTCAGCGGGTTAACGGCCGCGCGATGTCAGGCATTTGAATTAACCTTGTCTTAAAACCCGACGTTAATGGTTAGCAATTTAAGAATAACGGAACGAAAGGGTTCCGTTATGCGTGGCGTATCTGCCGTTGTTTTTCTGATGCTCGTCCTGGCCGGCTGCGCCACCGCACCGTCGCAGGTCACCAATGCCTGTGCGATTTTCGAGCAGCGGAACGGCATCTTCAACAACTGGCGGCGTGATGCCAAGGCGGCCGAGCGCGAATTCGGCGTGCCCGTGCCGGTCATGATGGCGACGATCTACACCGAATCCGCCTTCCGCCCCTATGCACGGCCGCCGCGCACCAAACTCTTGGGTTTCATTCCCTGGAAACGCCAGTCGAGCGCCTATGGTTATGCACAGGCGCTGGACGGCACATGGAGCGTTTACCAGCGCGAAACCGGCCGCTGGTCGGCAAGCCGCACCGATTTCACCGATGCGATCCATTTCGTCGGCTGGTACCACGCCAAGAGCCGACGCGAAAACGGCATTGCGCTGAACGACCCCTATAATCTCTACCTCGCTTATTATTCCGGCCATGCCGGTTATGCGAAGGGCAGCTGGCGCAACAATTCCGCGGTCCAAAAGGCCGCCCGCCGCTCCGCCAACATGGCGCTGCGTTACGAGGCGCAGTTGCAGCAATGCGGATATCGCTGAGGCGAGACTGGACAAGTTCACTTGAGAACAAGGGACGGAGTAGCAACCACCTCCGTCATCCTCGCGCTTGACCCGAGGATCCATGGTCACGCCGGGCGGTGGATCCTCGGGTCAAGCCCGAGGATGACGTTTTGTCGGGAGCGGCATGGTGCCGGAATGGTCGCGCCAGACGGAGAGCGCCTGTGCAGCCACACGCCTATTCCCCATAAGCCGCCAGAAAACCCCTGACCGCATCGATCTCGCCGGCGCGGATTTCATGCCCGCCCGGATGCCATACGGTTTCCACCGTGCCGCCCTGTGCCTTGAGGCTCTGTTCCAGCGCCTTCGTCAGCGGCACCGGGCAGATAGGATCGCGCTCGCCGGCCGTAATCAGCACCCGGCGCGAGGCCTTGGCGGGAGAAATCTTCGGCTCGAACGGGATGAGCGGATGCATCAGCACCGCCGCATCGAAAAGTCCGGGTTCTTCGATCAGCACATTGGCGAGAATATTCGCACCATTGGAAAAACCGAGGCCGATGACCGGACCCGCCTGGTAATGCTCCCGGTTCGCCTTGATGAAATCCGCCATCTTGACGGTCGCCCGTTGAAGGTCGGCCATGTCGTAGACGCCCTCTCCCGTGCGCCGGAAAAACCGCGCCGCACCGTGTTCGGAGACATCGCCGACGGGTGAGAGAATGGTCGCCTCAGGCAGCAGGCGCGAGCCGAAATCGAAGAACTGGTTTTCATCGCCGCCGGTGCCGTGCAGCAAAACGAAAAGCGGTGCACCGGCAACGCCGGCGCGGGATTTGTGGAAATAGCTGTCCCTGGTCATGGGAGAATCCTTTCTGAAAGGAAGAAGGTTCAACGATACACGCGGCTTCTTCAGCCAAGCGGAGCAATCATGGGGAGCGAGCGGCTGCCGCCCGTTTCTTCTCCCCGGCGGGGAGAAGTCCGCGGCAGCGGGATGAGGGGGCAAGGGCGGTGAGATACGGCAACGGTGCCCCCTCATCCGACCCTTCGGGCCACCTTCTCCCCGGCGGGGAGAAGAAACGGGCGGCCAAGTCCCTGACAATTAAACCGTCATTTCATCCCCAAGCGGTTCCAGCTGCTCTTCCAGCACGGAGCGCAGATGCGCGTGCTGGGTCGGCAGTTTCAGCGCCTCGCCGAGATGGGCGGTATCCTCGTCGCGGTCGAAACCAGGTTCGTTGGTGGCCACTTCGAACAGCACACCGCCTGGCGTGCGGAAATAGATCGCCCAGAAATAATCGCGGTCGATCACCGGCGTCACCTGATAACCGGTATCCATCAGCGCCTTGCGCACCTCCAGCTGCTTTTCACGGTTTTCGACCGCAAAGGCGATGTGGTGCACAGACCCCGCACCCAGCCGCGCGCCAGAAATATTCGGCATGGTCTCGATGTCGATGAAGTCGGCGCCGTTGCCGCCGGGAATGCCGAGGCGCAGTACGCCATCCTGACGATCCACTTCCTGATAGCCCATGAATTTCAAAAGCTCGGCCGTCGCACCTTCATCGCGAAGGCGCAGCGACGCACCCTGAAAACCATGGATCGCCTGATCCGCGCCGACACCGTTGCCGATCCATTGCGCACGGTTGTCGTCCCTGACCTCGACCAGCGCAAAACCGTCTCCATCAGGACCTGCGAAATGCAGGCGCTTGTTGCCGAAGGCTTCATCACCCTTCAGGCCGTCCACGCCGGCCTTCGAAAGACGATCCTGCCAGTAGCCGAGCGATCCTTCCGGGACGGAAAACAGCGTCGTGCCCACCTCACCGGTGCCGGGACGGCCACGGGCGATGTGCGGGAACGGAAAGTAGGTCATGACCGAGCCGGGCGTGCCGACCTCATCGCCATAATAGAGATGATAGACGTCAGGCGCGTCGAAATTGACCGTCTTCTTCACCCGGCGCAGGCCGAGCGTATCGGTGAAAAAATTGTTGTTCTGGCGCGCGCTCGCCGCCATGGACGTGACGTGGTGCAGGCCCTTGATCTGGTTGAGCATGATAAACCCCTTTTGCCTGGCGGGCCTCACGGTTGGGGCCTGCCCTGTTCATGGGGTAAAGATGGGGTAAGAGCGCTCTTGCGCATAGAGTGGGCAACGGGAACGGATTGTTCCCGAATGATGAACGATAAATTCGACTGTTCAACGAGCCCGATAAGGCAGCCTCAATGATCGTCGGCAGCGCCCAAAGTCCAGTAACCGACGGCGCGCAGCGATGCTTTCGGGAAAGCTATCTCGTCGGTGAGGAAGGATTTTGCCGCCCTCGCCTCGGATTTTTCGCAGGCGACAAAGACATGCAGACCGTCATGATCCGCGCTCCAGCCATGGTCGCGCAGCGCCTTTTCGATGAGGCCGGCGGTGCCGGCGGGCTTGCCTCGGCGATAAAGCCATGTCCACTCGACATCGGCCGCGCAGACGATCTCCTGCCGTTCGGCTTCGTCATCGATTTCGGCGTAGACGCTGAGCTTTTTCCCGGCCGGCATTTCGGCCGCCATGCGCAGCATCACCGGCAACGCCGTCTCGTCACCGGCAAAGACATAACGCTCGGCTTCCGGGCAAACACCGCTCGGGCCGATGATGCCGAGAACATCGCCGGGCTTCGCCGTCGCGCCGAAGGTCGCGCCCGGCATGTTCTCACCCTCATGCATGACGAAGTCGATATCGACTTCACCGCGCGCGATATCCCCGGAACGAATGGTGTAAACACGCCGTGTGAGAAGATCGTCGCCCGCCGGCCAGACGATCGCCCCGGTGGGCGCAAGATAAGGCCAGACCGGCGCACGGGCCTGATCCGGCACCAGAAGCAGGCGCACATGCATGCCGCCGGTCAGCAGCCTTTCGATGCCGCTTTCGACGGAAACCACCAGCCGGCGCATATGCGGCGTCAGATTATAGGCGCGGGCAACCTTGCCGACGAAAAGATTGGGCAGTTCACGCTGCTCGGCGCCATGGCCGCTCCAGCGGAAATCCAGCCCCGTCTCGCCGGAGAATTCGACGATATGCTCGGCCACCATCGCCTTTACCGACATCAATATATGTTCGGAAATGCAGCTGACCCTTGCGGCGAAACGGCCGCTCTCGGCGCTGAAGCTGCCATGGCCATATTCGGTCTTGAACCGCACCGTCGCACCTTCGCGTTCCATCTCCATATGCTCGGAAAAATGATCCTCGAAAGCATCGACGATCGACAGCGGATCGGACAGCGAGACGGAGGTTTCGGCAGACAGGAGAGACACGGGCATAATCCTTCACTTCATAGTCTGGTTATCTTTAATCCCGACAACCGCGAATCGTAAAGGTATTTTATGAGTGTCTAGAGAAGGTTTTTGTCGCTTCCCACCGTTTCCGGCAATTGCCAGTCGATCGGCTGGCGGCCATGGGAGAGGAGAAAAGCGTTTGCCTTGGAAAAATGGCCATTGCCGAAAAAGCCGTTATGGGCCGAAAGCGGAGACGGATGCGGCGAGCGCAGCACGAGGTGCTTGCGCTGGTCCACGAAGGCCGCCTTCTTCTGGGCATAGGAGCCCCAGAGCAGAAAGACGACAGGGTCGCATTCATCGTTGACGGCGCGGATGACGGCGTCGGTGAATTTTTCCCAGCCCTGCCCCTGATGCGAGGCGGCGCGGGCCTCTTCCACCGTCAGCACGCTGTTGAGCAAAAGCACGCCCTGTTTCGCCCAGCTTTCCAGAAAGCCGTGACCGACCGGGCGAATGCCGAGGTCGCTCTGCAATTCCTTGTAGATATTGACGAGCGAGGGCGGAATGCGCACGCCGGGCTGGACGGAAAAGCACAGCCCATGCGCTTGGCCGAACCCGTGATAGGGGTCCTGGCCTAAAATGACGACCTTGACCTCATCGAGAGGCGTGAGATCCAGCGCCCGGAAATAGTCCGCGCCCTTCGGGAAGATGCGCTTGCCGGCGGTCTTTTCGGCAAGCAGGAACTCCTTCAGCTTGAGCATATAGGGGCTGGCGAATTCACCGGAAAGAACGCGCTTCCAGCTATCCTCGAGTTTCACGCCTGCCTCCGCCATGCCTGTCTCCATTCGAGCTTATTTGAACCGGTTGCCGCGTTGCAGCACTTCGATCTTGTAACCGTCCGGATCGCAGATGAAAAAGTATTTCGCGAAGGGCTGGCCCTTATAATCGGCTTCGATGATCTTGCCCGGAGAAAGCCCCATGTCGATGAAACGTTGGTGTTCGGCGTCCACATCGGCAACGCTGACGGCAAGGTGGCCGTAACCGTCGCCCAGCGCATAAGGCACTTCGCGGCCGCGATTGACGGTCAGTTCCAGCTCGAAATCACCCTCGGCATTGCTGAGATAGATCAACGTGAAATTCTCGAACTCGGCGCGTTCCGCGATCTCAAGGTCGAAAGCCTGCCTGTAAAATTCCACCGAACGCTTTTCGTCCAGCACCCGGACCATCGAGTGGATCAGCTTGGCCATGGTGTTTTCCTTCTTCTTCCTGTTGACGGCCCGGTTATGCTCCGTGCATCGCGGCCCAAGGGAATAAGGATTGAGCGTCACGCTTTCAACCCTAAAGGCGGTCTGCGACAGGACCTAGCGGCCAGATCACGGCAAATGTGATAGCGGAAACCCCTGATTTTTTGTGGTGTGGCCGGGGCATGCGGCAACGGGACCGCATGGTTTTGAGCCCGCCGCTCTATCCTGAGTGACGAACTCATGATACCGGCTAGGCATGCGCCTTTTATACCTCTGTCTTGGCTGGGTGATGGTCGCGACCGGCATTGTCGGCGCGTTTCTTCCCGTTTTGCCCACCACGCCCTTTCTGCTTCTGGCGCTCTGGTGTTTTTCCCGCTCTTCGCCGAAGCTCGAGGCATGGCTTCTGGCCCACCCCCGATTCGGCCCTTCGCTGCGGCGCTGGCGTGAACGCGGCGCAATTGCCCGCAATGCCAAGGTCGCAGCACTTTCTGCCATGTCCGTCAGTTACGCCGCCTTCTGGTTTCTCAGCGAGCCGCCGCCGCTGCGGGCGACAATCGTCGCCGTCGTCATGCTGGGTTCCGCGCTCTTCATCGCCACCCGTCCGGAAAGCTGAAGCGAAGGACAGGCCCTTAACGGTGGCGCGACTGCGGCAGCACGTAAGGAATATGCCGCGCCGGCAACCGGCCGACGACACCGCCGATGCCATAGACACGCGCAATCGTCTCGTCGCTGATCGTTTCCAGCGAGGGGCCGCTCGCCGTCACGCGGCCGCCATGCATGACGATGAGTTGATCGGCAAATTCCGCCGCAAGATTGAGGTCGTGCAGAATGGCGAGCACCAGCCCGCCGCCGCTTGCAAAGTCACGCGCCGTTTCCAGCACGGCGATCTGGTGGCCGATATCGAGACTTGCGGTGGGCTCGTCGAGAAAGAGCGCCCGCGCCTCGCCGTTTTCCATCGGGTTCGGCACCTGTGCCAGCGCCCGGGCAAACTGCACCCGCTGCTGCTCGCCGCCGGAGAGCAGGTTGTAGGACCGCTGCTCAAAACCGCGCAGCCCGGCCTTGGCGAGCGCCCGGCGGGCCTGTTCCTCCGGCGTACGAGCCCCCTGTGCAACCGCTCCCATGCGCACGATTTCGAGCGCCGTGAAAGGAAACGCCAGCTGGGTGCTCTGCGGCAGTACGGCCCTGAGACGGGCAAGCTGGAGCGGCGTGAAGGCCGGCAGATCGACATCGTTATAGGTCACCGACCCGGCCTCAGGGCGCATCTCGCCCGAGAGAACCTTCATCAGCGTGGATTTGCCAGCACCGTTGGGGCCGATGATGACATTGACCTTGCCGGGCTTCAGATCGACGCTGACCGTATCGAGAAGCCTGCGGCCGGAGCGGATGAGGGTGATGTTTTCAGCCCGGATCATGACATGTTCCGCATGGAAAACCCGCCGCGTCCCAAGAGCAGGAACAGGAAGACCGGCGCGCCGATGAGCGCCGTGACGACGCCGATGGGCAGTTCCGCCGGTGACGCAACGGTGCGGGCGAAACTATCGGCCAGAAGCAGAAGTGCCGCCCCGCCAAGTGCGGAGGCCGGCAGCAGGAAGCGGTGCGACGGACCGATGGCGAGGCGAAGCAGATGCGGCACGACGATGCCGACAAAACCGATGGAACCGGCCGCCGCCACGCTTGCGCCGCAGGCGGCGGCAACGGCGAGAATGACGATCCGTTTCAGCCGCTGCACCGGAATGCCCATGTGAAAGGCGGCGGCATCGCCGAGAATGAGCGCATCGAGCCCGCGGGCAACGAAGGGAATGATGGCGAGAACGACAATGATGAATGGCAGGGTGGCGAGCACCTTGGCGGGCGTGGCCCCGCCGAGCGACCCGAGCGACCAGAAGGTGATGTCGCGCAGCGCCCGGTCATCCGCCACGAAGATCATCAGCCCGGTCAGCGCGCCGCTGATCGCCGCAACCGCAATGCCGGCGAGAATGAGCGTGGTGGTGGAGGTCGCGCCGTCCTTGGTGGCGATCAGGTAAAGCACCCAAGTATTCAACAGCCCGCCGAAAAACGCCATGAGCGGCAGGAAATGCGGGCCGAAAAACACGGCAACCGTGGCGAGCGCGCCTTCCCCCAGCGAAATCGCCGCAACCGCAAACAGCGCCGCACCCGAGGTGACGCCGACAATGCCGGGATCGGCCAGCGGATTGCGGAACAGGCCCTGCATCATCGCGCCCGAGACGGCAAGCCCCGCGCCGATCAACATGCCGAGCGCCGTGCGCGGCAGACGCACCGCCTCGAGAATGACCCTGTCGCGCGCATCGAGTTGATCCGCGCCGCCCGTGAAATAAGCCCAGAGTTCGGACATGCCGACACCCGTGGGTCCGCTGACCAGCGACACGCCACAGGCAAACAGCAGGATGCCGACGAGCACGGCAAGGGTGACGACCCCCTGGCGGGATCTGTCGCCCGCAACCCTGCCTTCAGCGGAACTCAAGGCGGCAAGGCTCACGGCTTCACCACGTCGGGATAGAGCTTAGCTGCCAGCTCGCGGCCCGCAGCGGGCGTGCGCGGGCCAAAACCGATGAGATAAAGCCCATCCATGCTGATGAGCGCCTTGCTTGCGGCGGCAGGCGTGGACTGGAAGGCCGGCAACGCGAAAATCTCTTCTGCCTTGGCGGCATGGTCGCCGCGCGCCATGGTCAGCACCACATCGGGTGCTGCGGCAATGACCGCCTCGTCCGTCAGTGGTTTATAACCCGTGATCTCCTGCGCCGCATTGATGCCGCCTGCCATTTCGATGATCGCCGCCGCTTCAGTATCCTTGCCCGCCGCCATGATGCGGCCGCCAGCCGTGGAAAGCACGAAGAGAACGCGCTTTTTGCCCTTTTCCGGCACAGCCGAAACATCTTTGGCGAGCGTATCGAGCCCGGCTTTGGTCTCGGCTGCCAGTGCCTTCGCCCTGTCCGACAGCCCCACGGCCGCGCCGACATCCTCGATCTTTTTGGGGATGGCATTACCGCTCGGCGGCGTATCGACGGTGACGAAAGGCACGGCGCTTGCCTTCAGGATGGCGATGACATCGGCCGGGCCGGAACCGTCTTCGGAGAGGATGAGATCGGGCTTCTGCGACAGGATGCCCTCCGAAGAAAGCGCCCGCATGTAACCGATGTCAGGCTTGGTCAAGGCGTCAGCCGGGTAGCTGCTGGTGCTGTCACGCGCCACGATACGGTCCTGCGCACCCAGCGCATAAAGGATTTCGGTGACCGTGCCGCCCACCGCAACGATGCGCTTCGCCTCCGGATTACCTTTGTCCGAAGCCATGGCAGCCGGCGCTGCAAAGGCGATTGCGACGGGCACGAGGGCGGCGAAAACGAAGGAACGAAGGCGGGAATTCAACATGGCGCTATCCTGAAATACGACCCGGCACGGCTTTGCCCGCGTCACTTAATCTTGAGTTCTTTGCACATGTTTATGGACGGCGCAATCGATAAGTGGAGTATTTTTGTTTGCTTTGTCGTGACCCCCTTCCCAACCTCCCCTCGGCTGGATATCCTGACTCAAACTGGAAACTTAAAGGGAGACTTTCATGTTTATCGCAATGAACCGCTTTCGCGTGGTGCCGGGTTATGAGGAAACCTTCGAATCCATCTGGCGCGAGCGCAAATCGCACCTCAGCGAATTGCCGGGCTATATCGAATTTCACATGCTGAAAGGCCCGAAGGCGGACGACCACACGCTTTATGCCTCGCACACCGTCTGGGCCACCAAGGACGATTTCCTTGCCTGGACGAAATCCGAACAGTTCCGCGCCGCCCATGCCAAGGCCGGCGAAAACCGCGGCAAGGTTGAATATCTTTCCGGCCCGCATTTCGAAGGTTTCGACGTCATCATCCATGAAGACAAGAATGGCGAACGCCGTTCGATTGCGGCCTGAGGCCGCCCGATGAGCATTGCAGCCCAAAAGACCGACGACGACAGGCGGGCCCGCGCCGCCGCTGCACTCGCCGAAAAGCCTGACGGCGTCGTGGAGGCCATCGCCGCCAAGGCCGAGGTGACGCCAGCCGAAATTCTGGCGATCCTGCCGCAAGGCGCCGCCGTTTCCGCTGCCGCCGACCGGTTCGACACGATCTGGAACGAGATGCGCGGCTGGGGTGAGGTCCTGATGATCGTGCAAACCGGCGACATCGTGTTCGAAGTGCCGGGCCACCTGCCGGAAGGCAACGAAAGCCACGGCTGGTTCAATATCCATGGGGACAGCCCCATCGGCGGTCACATCAAGAAGGACAATTGTGCCGGCATCACCTTCGTCGATCGCGGCTTCCATGGCCGCCGCTCCTGTTCCGTCTGGTTCATGAACGCCGCCGGCAGCGCCATGTTCAAGATTTTTGTCCGCCGTGACGAAAACAAGGAGTTGCGCCCGGAGCAGCTGGCGAGGTTCGAAGCGCTGCGGGACGGTTTCCGCGGCTGAGACCCTGGGGGGAAAGGCTGCCCCGCCTCTCCCAGCCTCCTGTGACAAGCACAGGATGAGGGGAATTCCAGCATTCGCCATTCTCCACGCTTACTGCGACCGCAAGGCCTCGTTCCAGCGCTCGATCAGGCGGCTGCGCTTGACCTGATCCAGATAGACCATCAGGCCGGGGCTGACCGGGACCGGGCGCAGTTGCGCGCCGTGGATGGCCTGCATGGTATTGGCGGTGTTTTCGCCTGCCACTTCCGGGCTGACGGCGGGGATCTGCAACTGCCGGGCCATGATCGTCTGACCTTCCTTCGACATGAAGAATTCCAGATAACGGCGGCCGAGCGCCGGGTTGGCGGCGGCTTCCGGCACGAGCCCTATGCGTGACATGACTACGGTATAGTCTTTCGGCAGCACGATGCCGACATCCGGGTGGCGCGAGGCCCAGTCCGCCGCATAGGAGCCGAGAATGTTGTAACCCATCACGAAGCGACCGTCCGAGACACGCTCCAGAATGGCGGACGAGGTGGAGTAGACCTTCACGCCCGCCGCGCCCATGGCCTTGATGACGCTCCATATATCGCCGAACTGCTCCTGGTCGCGCGACATGAAGAGGAAGCCGACGCCGGAGCGCTCGATGTCGTAAGTCGCGATACGGCCATGCACTTCTTTCGCATGGCGTTCGAGATAGTCGACGAATTCGGCGCGGGTTGCAGGCGGTTTTTCGGTGGTGAAGCTCGGCTTGTGATAAACGAAAACCGCCGGCTCGAAAGTTAGCGCGTAAGCGGTGTTGCGCCAGTTCGCCCAGGCGGGCCAGCGGGCGCTCATGGCCAGATCCGAGCGCTGGGCGTAACCGTCATTGCTCAGCTTCACCTGCAAATCCATGGCGGAGGAGAAGGCGAAATCGGCGGTCTTTTTCCCCGCATCGGTTTCTTTCACGATGCGGTCGTAAATCTCGCCGGTCAGCATATCCTCGTAATGGACGGCGATATCGGGATTGGCCTTCTGGAAACCCTCGATCATCGGCGTCGCCAACGGCTCGTCCAGCGAGGAATAGACGACCAGCGTTTCGGCATCCGCCTTGCCTGACGGCGCCGGAAAGATGGCGACCTGGGCAAGCGCCGGCGAGGCCATGCAAAGACAGAGGCAGAGAAGAAGGCGGATACGCATGAAAAGATCATGCCGCAGGCGGCGGCCATTCACAAGCGCTGAGGGTCTGGTTAAACTCGGCAATGCTGTGGGAGGAAGATTTGCGCATTTTGCTGGTCGAGGACAATCAGGTGCTGTCGGAGGGGTTGTCGGCGCTTCTGCGCGGCAGCGGTTATGCCGTGGATGTGGTATCCGACGGCGCTTCCGCCGATGCGGCGATTGCGGCGGAAAGTTTCGATCTCGTCATTCTCGATCTCAACCTGCCGGAAATGGACGGCATTGAGGTGCTGCGCTCCATGCGTTCACGTCAGGACAAGGCGGCGGTGCTGATTCTGACGGCGCGCGGCACGCCGGAGGAAAAGGTCAAGGGGCTCGATCTCGGCGCTGACGACTACATGATCAAGCCTTTCGACATCACCGAATTCGAGGCGCGGGTGCGGGTGCTCCTGCGCCGCAACGCCGGGCTGCGCTCCTCGGCGCTGAGTTTCGGCAAGGTGCTGTTCGATCTCAATTCCCGCACCTTTTCGGCCGATGGGCGCCCGCTCGATATTCCGGCGCGCGAGGTGGCGCTGCTTGAAGTGCTGTTCATGCGGGCCGGCAAGGTCGTCGCCAAGGAGGCCATCGTGCAGTCGCTGACCGGCTTCGACGACGATATTTCCGCCAATGCCATCGAGCAATATGTCAGTCGCCTGCGCAAGCGGCTCGCCCCCCACGGGCTGACGGTGAAGACGGCGCGCGGCATCGGCTATTATCTGGAAAAGCTGCCGGAGATGGCTGAATGAGACAGGCCGGCTATTCGCTCAGGCGGCGACTTTTAGGCTGGCTTCTTATTTCAACCGCCATCATCGGTTGCGTGGCGCTCACCGATACCTGGCGCGAGGCGGTCAATACCGCCAATGTCGTTTCCGACCGCGTGCTTTCCGGTTCCGCACTTGCCATCGCCGAGCGGGTGGTTGTGGCCGAGGACGGCTCGCTGGAAGTGGACATTCCCTATGTCGCGCTGGAAATGCTGACATCGGCCGCGCAGGACCGGGTATTTTACCGTGTCGACGGACCGAACGGGCAATTCCTCACCGGTTACCAGAACCTGCCGACGGTGGAGAACAAAAATGGCGATACGCCCGCCTATCGCGATGCGGTGTTCCGCGATGAGCCGATCCGCGTCGCCGCCATCAGACGCTTTGCGTCCACCGGCATCAATTCCGTGCCCTTTTCCGTCACGGTTGCCGAAACCACCATTGCCCGCAGCCAGCTTGCGCAGGCGATCATCCTGCGATCTGCGCTGCGCCTGCTTTTGATGATCGTGGGGGCGGCGATCATCGTCTGGATCGCGGTGACGATTTCGCTCAGGCCGCTTTACCGGCTCAGCGAAGCCATTGCCGAGCGCAGCCCGAACGACCTGCACCCCATTCGTCAATCCGTGCCGGTGGAGGTGGAAAACCTGGTGGAAACGGTGAATTCTTTCATGGTGCGGCTGCAATCGGCGCTCGATGCGCTCCGGCATTTCACCGGCAATGCCAGCCACCAGCTGCGCACGCCGCTTGCCATCATCAGCACCCAGCTCGCGCTTTCCGCCCGCGCTGCAAGCCTTGAGGAGGCGCAGGCGGCGGCGCTGAAGGGCGGGGCATCGGTGGCCCATGCCGAACATATCCTCGCCCAGCTGCTGCGCATGGCCAATATCGACGCCGCCGGCTCCAGTGAGAAACACGATTTTTCCGCGATCGACCTCGTGGCGGTGGCGCAGAACGTGACGGCCGATTTCGTGCCGCGCGCCGCAGAGGCGGGTATCGATCTCGGTTTCGAAGGCGAAGGCGAGGCGACAATTCTGGCTGAGCCGCTGCTCATCGGCGAGCTGATCGGTAATCTTGTGTCCAACGCCATCAATTATGCCGGACGCGGCGCGGAAGTCACCGTGCGGGTCGGCAGGCAAACGGGCGCCGTCTGGCTGGAAGTGGAAGATAACGGCCCCGGCATCCCACACGAAAAGCGCGCCATGGTGCGCCAGCGTTTTGCACGCGGCGAAGCCAACGCCGCCCCCGGCGCCGGTCTCGGCCTCGCCATCATCGAGGAGATTGCCGGGCTGTTCGGCGGGCGGCTTACGCTGGAGGATGGCACGGACGGGCGTGGGCTGAGGGCGCGGGTGGTGTTTGGTGGTCCGGAAAGAGCGGCGTAGCAGGGCGGCTTGTCAGGCAGCCGTTATCACCCCATCCGCTCGGAAGCATAACTTCCCGGGCTCGGCGGGAAGACGACCGTGCGGTTGCCGTTGATGAAGGTGCGGTGGTGGATATGGGCGTGGATGGCGCGGGCCAGCACCTGGCTTTCGACATCGCGGCCAAGCGAGACATAATCGTCGGCCGATTGCGCGTGGGTGATGCGCACCGTGTCCTGCTCGATGATCGGGCCTTCGTCGAGATCGGCGGTGACGTAATGGGCCGTGGCGCCAATCAGCTTCACGCCGCGCTCATAGGCCTGCTTGTAAGGGTTGGCGCCCTTGAAGCTCGGCAGGAAGGAGTGGTGGATGTTGATGATTTTGCCAGACATCTTCCGGCACAGGTCATCCGAGAGCACCTGCATGTAACGCGCCAATACCACCAGTTCGGTTCCGCTGGTCTCGATCAGCTCCATCAGCTGCGCTTCGGCCTTTGGTTTATTCTCCTTCGTCACCTTGATGTGGTGGAAGGGAATGTCGTGGTTGACGACGACCTTCTGATAATCGAAGTGGTTGGAGACGACGCCGACGATATCGATAGGCAGCGCGCCGATCTTCCAGCGGTAGAGCAGGTCGTTGAGGCAATGGCCGAAACGCGACACCATCAGCATCGCTTTCATGCGCTGGCCGTCCGGGTAGATATCCGCATCCATGCCAAACTTTTTCGCCACCGCCTGGAAGCCTTCGGTAATGGCCTCAAGCGAGGCGCCCTCTTCGGAGATGAAGGAGACGCGCATGAAGAACTTGCCGGTCTCGAGGTCGTCGAACTGCGAACTATCGACGATGTTGCAGCCTTTTTCCGCCAGATAACCGGAAATCGCGGCCACAATGCCACGGGTCGATTTGCAGGCTACGGTCAGAACATAGGATGTCATTCGTTTTCCCTCACAGACTTGGCGTCGGCATCAGCCGGCACAGTTCAGCGCGTTCCATAGCGCAGCTCTGCGGCGGTGCAAAGCGTCGAGACGAACGCAGCCAAAGTCATAGGGCGGGAAAGGACAGCGCGCCGTGCCGGAAGCGACATGGAATGTTCCATGGCCAGCACAGTTGGGCCAGCACAGTTTGGGCCAGCACGGCGACGCAGCGTGTTTCGGCAGGTTGTCGGCCTCAGGCGCGGCGCAGACGCATCGCCGTACGGCCGCGGCCGTCGATCAGTTCCAGCGTACCGCGACGCGGCTCCAGCCTAAAGGAGCGGGCCTGTTCCAGGGCTTCGATGAACTGCCGTTCCTGGCGCATGATGTCCGGGGCGCAGGCCATCTGGGTGGAAATCATCCGGCCGAAATCGACACGGTTGCGGCGGATTTTCACCTCGCCGCCGATGCCGTTGCAGCCGGCATTGCCCGAAACGCGGCCCTCGCGGGTAATTTCCAGCGTCGCCTGACGGCGGCCGCGAACCCGTTCGCCGCGGATCTCCTGCACCAGCCAGCGCCCGTCGATGCTGGCTTCCGGCTCGGGTCTGCCGGGACCAGCGCCCACACGCTCCAGCACGAGGTCGGTATCGTCGCGACCGCCGGTCAGCACGGAGTAACGCTGCGTGGTGGTGAAGAGCAGCCGGTCGCGGTCGCGGATTTCGGCGCTCAGCGCATAGGAACGGCGGCCCCTGATGTCGCGGTCGTCATAACGCAGCACGAAGGGCACGGGCACCTGACCGCGCGGGCGGATGGTGGTTTCGGCAATTGTCTGCGACGGCGCATCCGCCAGCGAAACATCGATCAGGCGCACGGTGACGGTCGCGCCCGGCGGTAGCGCGATGCGCTCGCGATAGGAGACGCTGCCGCGCAGGCTTGCCGGTGCGGCAGCCGCGCCGCCCGCTGCAAAAAGCGGGGCGAGAGCCAGGAGACCGGCGAAACTGCGGCGCGAAAGAAGAGGTTGGCGGTCGGTCATGGTGCTTGCTCCGTGCTGGTGCCGTTTGAATTTGAACGGATGATAGAAAACGGCACTGAACGGGCGATGAACCGTGGATATTTCAGTCGTGTGTAGAGGGCGAGATCAGCGCGGATGGTGGCGGGCACGATTGTGAGAGTTGTGTCCGGCGCGTCCCCATAGCCTCATCCCTGTGCTTGTCGCAGGAATGAGGGCGGAACAAGCATCGAAAGCACAAAGCAAAGCCATCCCACGCGCCACAGTAGACGTCCGATACAAATTAATAGAGAGTAAATGCGCAAGGACTTGCGTAGCGTCAGTTAGATGACAGCTTTTTGTGATGCTCTGCAATCCTTCTTCATTCCGTGGAGGCGGAAGAAGATGCGGGAGGAAATTCAGGACGGTTGCCAGGTCACCACGCTGAGCATTCAGCGCTGGCGCACGCGTGTCTAAAAAGCCCCCCGCATAAACGAAAAACGACGCCCAAAAGGGCATCCTGAGGAGGGTTTTCAAGTGAAGCATTTTCTTATCGGCACATTTCTGGCGGGCGTGATCGCCCTTCCGGCAGCGGCAGCGGATTACACCATCATCGCGCCGGCCAACCCCGGCGGCGGCTGGGACCAGACCGCGCGCTCCATGCAGACCGTGCTGCAGGAAGAAGGCATTTCCAAGAGCGTGCAGGTGCAGAACGTACCGGGCGCCGGCGGCACCATCGGTCTCGCGCAGTTCGCCAGCCAGCAAAAGGGCAACCCTAACGCCCTCATCGTCGGCGGTTACGTGATGGTCGGCGCTATCCTCACCAACAACGCGCCCGTCACCCTCAAGGAAGTGACGCCGATCGCGCGTCTGACCGGTGAATATGAAGCCATCGTCGTTCCGGCGTCCTCACCGCTGAAGACCATTGGCGACCTCGTCGACCAGCTCAAGAAGGATCCCGGCAGCGTGTCCTGGGGCGGCGGCTCCGCCGGCGGCACCGACCATATCGCCGTTGGCCTGATCGCCAAGGCGGCCGGTGTCGATCCGACCAAGATCAACTACATCGCCTATTCCGGCGGCGGCGAAGCGCTTGCCTCGATCCTCGGCTCGCAGGTGACGGCCGGCGTTTCCGGCTACGGCGAATTCGAAGGCCAGATCAAGGCCGGCACGCTGCGGCTGCTCGCGGTCACCAGCGAAAACCGTCTGGACGGCGTGGACGCGCCGACGCTGAAGGAAAGCGGCCTCGACGTCGTCGTGCAGAACTGGCGCATGGTCGCGGCTCCTGCCGGCCTTTCCGCCGATCAGGAAAAGGCGGTGAATGCCGACATCGAGAAACTGGCAAAATCCGAAAAATGGCAGGAAACCCTGAAGACCAAGGGCTGGATGGACACCTATCTCGCTGGTGACGCCTTCAAGGAACAGCTCGCCAAGGATACCGCCGCCACCGAAACCATTCTCAAAGACATCGGACTGGTAAAATGAGCCAGGGTTCCAACCCTTCGCAGCATCAAAAGCGCCGCCCTGACTGGGCGGCGCTGGCGATCGCCGTCTTCCTCGTCATCATCGCCTGCGTGATCTTCTGGGACAGCGCCCGTCTTGCAAGTGTCACCGGTTATTCGCCGGTCGGCCCGGCGACGGTGCCTTACGCCATCGGCTTCTGTCTTGTCGGCCTGGCGCTGTGGACAGCCATCGAGGCCTGGCGCGGTGATTTCCCCGCGCGCGACAAACAGGAAATCGCCCCGGTTATCTGGGTCGTCGCTGGCCTTGCCGCGCAGATGTTGCTGCTCAACGTCGCGGGGTTCTCCATTGCCACCGGCCTGCTTTTTGCCTTTACGGCGCGTGCCTTTGGCAAACGCAAGCTCTGGTATTCGATCCCCATCGGCATCGCGCTCAGCTTCTTCATCTGGTTCATCTTCGCGCGGCTGCTGCAGCTTTCGCTGCCTGCCGGGCCTCTGGAGCGGCTGTTCTTCTGACAGCCATTCCGACCAAAATTCGAGATCACGGGAACAGCCGGCGCGCAATGACGCAAAAGCCAGCCGTTCCGCCCGCTCATTTGCTCGACTTGGGGGACATCTGCCCATGAGTACCTTTGAATTCCTGCTGCACGGTCTTGAGGTTGCCGCCCAACCCATGAACCTGCTCTATGCGCTGATCGGCGTCACGCTCGGCACCGCCGTCGGCGTTCTGCCCGGCATCGGCCCTGCGCTGACCGTGGCGTTGCTTCTGCCCGTTACCTATAGGCTCGATCCCGCCGGTTCGCTCATCATGTTCGCCGGCATCTATTACGGCGGCATGTATGGCGGCTCGACCACCTCGATCCTGCTCAACACACCGGGCGAGAGCGCCTCGATCGTGACCGCGCTCGAAGGCAACAAGATGGCCCGCAAGGGCAGAGGCGGTCCGGCGCTGGCCACCGCCGCCATCGGTTCCTTCGTCGCCGGCCTCATCGCCACCATCGCGCTCGCCTTTATCGCGCCCTATATCGTCAAGCTGGCGCTGGTTTTCGGCCCGCGTGAATATTTTGCACTGATGGTGCTCGCCTTCGTCACCGTTTCTTCCGCTTTCGGGGACTCGGCGCTACGCGGCCTTACCTCTCTGTTCATCGGTTTCGCACTCGCCATCGTCGGTATCGACCAGCTGACCGGCCAGACCCGCATGAGCTTTGGCATTCCCGACCTGCTCGACGGCGTGGAAGTGACGACGCTTGCGGTTGCGATGTTCGCTATCGGCGAAACGCTGTTCATCGTGGCCCAAGGCCAGAGCGGCCCCGACAAGGTCGAGGCCGTCAAGGGCTCGGTCTGGATGAGCGCGCAGGACTGGTCGCGCTCCTGGAAAGCCTGGCTGCGCGGCACGCTGATCGGCTTCCCCATCGGCGCCATGCCGGCGGGCGGTGCTGAAATCGGCACTTTCCTCTCCTATGCCACCGAAAAGAAGCTGACCAAATATCCGGAAGAATTCGGTGAAGGCGCCATCGAAGGCGTGGCCGGTCCGGAAGCCGCCAACAATGCGTCCGCCGCCGGTACGCTGGTGCCGCTTTTGACGCTCGGCCTGCCGACCACCGCAACCGCCGCCATCATGCTCGCCGGCTTCCAGCAATATGGCCTGCAGCCCGGTCCGCTGCTGTTCGCCACCAATCCGCAGCTCGTCTGGGGCCTGATCGCCAGCCTGTTCATCGCCAACCTGATGCTGCTGGTTCTGAACCTGCCGCTCGTCGGTCTCTGGGTGAAGCTGCTGACCATCCCGAAGCCATGGCTTTACGCCGGCATCCTGCTGTTTGCGACGCTCGGCACCATCGGCGCCAACCCATCGGTCTTCGAACTCGGCATGCTGCTCGCCTTCGGCATTCTCGGTTACATCATGCGCATCTTCGGTTATCCGATTGCGCCTGCGGTCGTCGGCCTCATCCTTGGCCCGCTTGCCGAACAGCAGCTGCGCCGCGCGCTCGCCATCGGCCAGGGCGACCCGACGGTGCTGTTCACCTCGCCGATCGCCATTGGCCTCTTCATCGTGGCAGCCGCAGCCTTCATCATCCCGCTCATCATGCGTATCCGCGGCCGTGGCGACGTGCTGACGCAGCTTGCCGCCAACGAGGACTGAGAAACCGGAAACCTCTCAAGGCAACTGGCCCCGTATCCTCGGATACGGGGCCTTTTTTATTCACGCCAACGGGATGTGTGGCGCCGGCGCGACCGTGATATGATTCCGCTCCAAACGCAGGAGAAAAATATGCGCACGATCGCAATCATGATGGTTTTGGCGCTCGCCGGCTGCACCACCGTTTCCCCCAATGTTGAACCCATTCCCGGCAGCATCACCTATGGCGGACAGCCGCGAACCAAACTGACCAAGTCCCCCATCGGCAGCACGCTCAGCAATGAATTCGTCATGGGCGACGGGCGGCTGGCGATCGAAACCTACCGCGTGCAACCGGATCGGTCCCTGAAACTGGAGAGGCGCGAAATCGTCGGCGACTGGCCGCCGGATTGAGAACGGCGCTTCCGTCATCCTCGGCCTTGTGCCGAGGATCTGCGGCCTGTCGATTTTGTTCAACGTGATTAGATCCTCGGCACAAGGCCGAGGATGACGTCCGGACAGATTGCAGGCCATGCTTTTCCACCCGCACATTTCCCGCTCACCGCAATTCAGAATCGTTCTAAAACATAATTTTGATTTCCGCCGACCTTGCCAATAAAGCTGACAGCGAACATCAAGTTAACCCTGCGGAAAAATCTTCCTCTGGGGTTCAGAACTATATTGCAAGGGACATATAAGTGGCCATCAACTTCACCTTCCCCGTTCGGCTGCTGGCGGCAGCGGCCTTCAGCCTCGGCGCAATCACGGCAAATGCCGAAGACATGACGATCAAGCACGCCCAGGGCGAGACCGTGCTGAAAGCGGCCCCGAAGAAAGTTCTGGCTCTCGATATTCCCTCGCTCGACAATCTCGATGCGCTCGGCGTCGATCCAACGGGTGTCGTCGGCTCCAACCTGCCTGTCTATCTGCAGAAATATGCCGACGGAAAATATCTGAAGGTCGGCACGCTGTTTGAGCCCGATTACGAGGCGATCAATGCGGCCGAGGCCGATCTCGTCATTGTCGGCGGCCGTTCGCGGGCGAAATATCCGGACGTTGCGAAGATCACGCCCGCCATCGACATGTCGGTGGATTCCAAGGAATTCATCGGCAGCGTGAAAGCCAACATCACCAAGCTCGGCAATATCTTCGGCAAGCAGGAAGAAGCCAAGAAGCTCGATGCCATGATCGATGAAAAGGTAGCGAAGCTGAAGGAGATCGCACCCAATTCCGGCACGGCGATGATCCTCGTCACCAATGCCGGAAAGGTCGGCGTTTATGGCCCCAGTTCGCGCACCGGCTGGCTGCACACCGAAATCGGCTTCAAGCCGGTCGCAGCCGACATCGACGACCGTTTCGACCGCGGCGACGTCGTCTCCTTCGAATATCTGGCCGAGGTCAATCCCGAATGGCTGTTCGTGATCGACCGCGACGCCGGCATCGGCCGTGCGACCGACCCCGGCAAGGCGGCCGCACAGGTGCTGGACAACGAGCTGGTGCACCAGACCAATGCCTGGAAGAAAAAACAGATCGTTTATCTCGACCCGCAGGCCGCCTATATCGTCAGCAGCGGTTATACGGCGCTCACCACCCTGCTCGACCAGGTCTACAAGGCCGTCTCCGAGCAGAAATCGTAAAAGCCTCTAGGCATCCGCTTCTGAAGGCCGCTCCATACTCGACGTCATCCTCGGGCTTGACCCGAGGATGACCAAGGAGAGGTCGGACGCCTGTTTCGGCAGCCTGCCAAACCACGGGGAGCTTTCACCATTTTCGAAAAACCGCCAACTTGAAATCCCTGTCCCTCATCCTTGCCCTGTTGCTAACGCTGACGCTCGCCATCACCAGCCTGTTCGTCGGCGTCAGCAATGTCTCGCTCGCCACGCTCTTCGCACCGGATACGAGCGCGGACGCCCTGCGCGTGCTGCTCGTCAGCCGCATTCCGCGCACGCTGGCGCTGATACTCGCCGGAAGCTCGATGGCGATTGCCGGGCTCATCATGCAGATGCTGGTGCGCAACCGCTTCGTGGAGCCTTCCACGGCGGGCACCACCGAATCCGCCGGCCTCGGCCTGCTCACCGTCACCCTGCTGGCACCGGACACGCCGATCTTCGGCAAGATGCTGGTGGCCGCCGTTTTCGCGCTCGGCGGTACGGCTCTTTTCCTGCGTATCCTGAGGCAGGTGCCTTTGCGCGACGTGCTGCTGGTGCCGCTGATCGGCATCATGCTGGGCGGCGTCATTGCCGCCGTCACCACCTTCTTTGCCTATCGTTTCGATCTCCTGCAATCGCTGGGCGCATGGATGACGGGGGATTTTTCCGGCGTGCTGCGCGGCCGTTACGAACTGCTGTGGGTCGGCTTCCTTTTCGCCATCGCCGCCTATCTCGCCGCCGACCGTTTCACCGTGGCAGGCATGGGCCGCGATTTCACCACCAATCTCGGTCTGAACTACCGCCGCGTCATGGCGCTCGGCCTCACCATCGTGTCGCTGGTGAGCGCTGTCGTCGTCGTCACGGTCGGCATGATCCCCTTTTTAGGCCTGATCGTTCCGAATGTCGTCAGCCTGATGATCGGCGACAATATGCGCCGCTCCGTGCCCTGGGTGGCAACGCTCGGCGCGGTCTTCGTACTTTCCTGCGATATCATCGGCCGCACCGTGCGCGCACCTTACGAAATACCCATCGGAACCGTGGTCGGCGTCATCGGCAGCGCGCTCTTCCTCTATCTCCTGCTGCGGAAACGCCACCATGCGTGAGAGACATCCCGACCGGCGTGCAAAAACCGTTCTTATCGTGCTTGCGGCATTCGCACTCCTCTCCATGGCCGCCTTCATGACGCTCGGCGCAAAAGGGAGCTGGAGCTTCGTGTTGCCGTTTCGCGGCATCAAGCTTCTGTCGCTCTTGCTGGTGGCCTATGCCATCGCGGTCTCCACCGTGCTGTTCCAGACGGTGACCAACAACCGCATCCTCACTCCTTCGGTCATGGGTTTCGATTCGCTTTACGTGTTGATGCAGACCGGGCTGATCTTCGTTTTCGGCTCGGCAACGGTCGTCATGATCGATCCGCAACTGAAATTTCTCGCTGAAACCAGCCTGCTCGTCGCTTTTTCCGCCCTGCTCTATCGCTGGCTTTTTGTCGGTGCGGAACGCAGCCTGCATCTGCTGGTGCTGGTCGGCATCGTTTTTGGCGTCTTCTTCCGCAGCCTCTCGGGTTTCATGCAGCGCGTGCTCGACCCCAATGAATATACCGTGCTGCAGGATGTGCTGTTTGCCAGCTTCAATTCCATCGATCCCACGCTTCTTGCCGTTTCCGCCGTCATCATCGGCGTGGTGACCATCATCGGGCTCAGGCTCACGCACACGCTCGACGTCCTCTCGCTCGGCCGCGCGACGGCCATCAGCCTCGGCGTCGAATATAAGCGCACGGTCACTATCATCCTCGTGCTGGTCTCCGTGCTGGTCGCCGTCTCCACAGCGCTGGTCGGCCCCGTCATGTTCTTCGGCCTGCTGGTCGCGGCCCTTGCCCATTATCTTACCGGCAACGGCAAACACGCCTATGTGCTGCCCGCGGCAATCCTCATCGCCGTAATCTGTCTGGTGGGCGGCCAGGTGGTGCTGGAGCGGGTTTTCGTCTTCGATACGGCGCTCTCGATCATCATCGAATTTCTCGGCGGTATCGTCTTTATCGGTCTAATTTTGAAACGGGGTGCGCGATGATCATCGCCAGTCAGATCAGCAAATCCTATGGCGACAGCCTCGTCGTCGATGGCGTCTCCGTCTCCATTCCGGCAGGCGGCGTCACCTCCATCATCGGGCCGAACGGGGCGGGAAAATCGACCCTGCTCTCCATCGTCGCAAGGCTGATGTCGATGGATGCCGGAACGGTGACGGTGGACGGTCTGGATGTGACCAAAACCCCATCCGATACGCTGGCGAAGCGGCTTTCTATCCTGCGGCAGGACAACCACATCTCCTCGCGCCTGACGGTGCGAGACCTCGTCGGTTTCGGCCGTTACCCCTATTCCAAAGGCCGCCCCACCATCGAGGACAAGGTCCATATCGACCGGGCGCTCGAATATCTCAATCTCGAAGCCCTTGCCGGCCGGTTTCTGGACGAGCTTTCCGGCGGCCAGCGCCAGCGCGCCTTCGTGGCCATGGTGCTGTGCCAGGACACGGATTACGTGCTGCTCGACGAGCCACTCAACAACCTCGACATGAAACACGCCTCCAGCATGATGAAGATCATGCGCCGCGCCGCTGACGAGCTGAAGAAGACCGTGGTTCTGGTGCTGCACGACATCAACTTCGCCTCCTGGTATTCCGACACCATCATCGCCATGCGCGAAGGCCGCATCCGCCATCAGGGGCCGGCGAACGAGATCATCCGTCCGGACGTCCTCAAGGACATCTACGACATGCCGATCCGCGTCAATGAGATAGACGGCCGACGCATCTGCCTGTTTTACGAATGACACGATGATTGTGCAGGATTTTTGCTGTCCCAGCGCCTGGCATGGAACAGGGCCGCAGGCCGGGACGTTAAACGATGGACTTTTCCAAAGCGGCATTCCGTCCGCAACTTCAGGAGACATCGATGAAGACGCACAAGACGAAGAACGACCTGCCTTCCAACGCCAAGTCGACCGTGATCGGCATTCTCAATGAATCGCTCGCTTCCGTCATCGACCTTGCGCTCGTCACCAAGCAGGCGCACTGGAACCTCAAGGGCCCGCAATTCATCGCCGTCCATGAACTTCTCGACACGTTCCGCGCCCAACTCGACAATCACGGCGACACGATTGCCGAGCGTGTGGTCCAGCTTGGTGGCACGGCGCTCGGCAGCCTGCAATCGGTCTCCTCAACGACAAAGCTCAAGGCCTATCCGACCGATATCTACAAGATCCATGACCATCTGGACGCCCTGATCGAGCGTTATGGCGATGTGGCCAACATGATCCGCAAGGCGATCGACGATTCCGACGAGGCCGGTGATCCGACGACGGCCGACATCTTCACCGCCGCCTCGCGCGATCTCGACAAGTCGCTCTGGTTTCTCGAAGCGCATGTGCAGGAAAAAAGCTGAGCGGAAAACGGCTCTCGCCTGCCCAAACAGCAAAGCGCCCGAGATACCCGGACGCTTTTTTAACGGAATGGCGCAATCAATGCCGACGTAAGACCGCAAGCCCTATATCGCGCAACATTTCATGGTCGAGAATGCCGCGCTGGGCGCTTCGGATCAAAACCGCTGCGCACTCATTGGCGACATGGCTGCTGCGATCTTGAAGGCACTCGAAACATACGCCATCGAAAATATTCTGTAGATCGGTGATCTGCTCTGGCGACAATTGTGCGCCAACTCTTTCAAAAGCTGCGTACGACAAGGCTCATCCTCCCGATGATGATATGCCAAGTATCGTTCCCAATATCGTTTCGGATTTTTCGTGGACAGGCAATTTGTACACCCGAACGAATCACTTGTCGAATCAGATTTTAACCAAATGTAAACAGGTTATTTTCTGGCCTTCCCGCCGGCCGCCACTCCCGTCACAGGGAGATAAAAACCAGCTGAAACAACATCTTCAGCGGAAATTCCCTGCGCTTGCGCCCGTAATGGCCGCCAGATTTCGGATAAATCCGCACACAGGCGGATTTCCACCGAAACCGCAAAAGAAACTATTGCATTCCAAAAACGATTGAGCGATATAGCACCCGTCGCCACTTGGCGGCCCACGGTTCAGCGAACTACCCCGGACCGGTGGATTTGAGCGGGTGTAGCTCAGGGGTAGAGCACAACCTTGCCAAGGTTGGGGTCGAGGGTTCAAATCCCTTCGCCCGCTCCAGTTTCCCAAAAAAAGACGGATAAATCGTCACCACGTCCGATGTGAGATGCATCGTTTCTATGGGCTGTGATGCGCATCGCCATGCGCAATGCGCGAAGATTTCTCACACGAAGAAAACCGGGAAGGGCGTTCCCTCCCCGGCTCTCATTGTCAGGCAGCTTCGTCCCAGACAGGCGCAAGCCCGTCCGGCGACACAATGCGGCCATCCGGTCCGGCGAGCGCATGGATCGCCGCCATTTCATCGGCAGAAAGTTCAAAATCGAAGATGGCGAGATTCTCATCGACGCGGGCTTCGCTGACCGTTTTCGACAATGCGACGACACCCGGCTGTTGCACGAGCCAGCGCAGCACCACCTGCGCCACCGACTTGCCACGGCCTGCGGCGATTTCTTTCAGCACCGGATCGGTGAAGACCTTGCCATCGGCCATGCCGTAATACCCCGTCACCGACATGCCGGCGGCCTTTGCCGCGGCGATAACCACATCCTGATCGATATAGGGGTGGTATTCGATCTGGTTGGTCACGATCGGGGCCCTGGACAGCTTCACCGCCTCGGCCATCAGCGCCGTGCTGAAATTGGAAACGCCGATATGGCGAACCTTGCCGGCCTGCCTCACCGCGTTCAGCGCGCCGATCTGTTCGGCAAGCGAAACCGCCTCATTCGGCCAATGCAGCAGCAGCAGGTCGACATAGTCGGTCTTCAGCTTTTTCAGGCTCTCATCCACGGAGGCGAGGAAGGCATCGTGCCTGTAATTCTCGACCCAGACCTTGGTGGTGAGAAACACCTCGCTGCGCGCCACGCCCGAAGCAGCAATGGCTTCGCCGACCTCGGCTTCGTTGCCGTAGATCTGGGCGGTATCGATATGGCGAAAACCGGCCTTCAGCGCATGGGGAACGATGCGCAGCACATCGGCGCCGGGGATACGAAACGTGCCGAAGCCGAGCGTCGGGATCGAAACGCCATTCGCGGTGACATCAAACATATATTTTCTCCTTTGGGGTTATCCGGCCAGCTTGGGGTATGGCCTGGAATCATGTGAAAGCTCAGGCGGTTTTCAGCGTCAGCGCGGCGCGGCGGTCGAGAGCGCTGCTCCAGAGGGTCAGCAGCAGGGCGACGGCGACGAGGATGGCGCCAACCCAGGGGGTTGCGGCAAGACCCATCGGCGATTCCACCACCAGACCGCCAAGCCATGCGCCAATGGCGATGCCGAAGTTGAACGCGGCGATGTTGAGCGCCGAGGCGACATCGACGGCACCGGGGCGATGCTCCTTGGCAAGCTGCACCACATAAAGCTGCAGGCCGGGAACATTGGCGAAGGACAGGAAACCAAGCGCCGCAAGCGTGATGAGCGCCAGCATCGGCGAGAAGGCGGTGAAGGAAAAGACGAGCAGCACGATGGCCTGCGCCAGGAAAAGACCGATCAGCGCCTTGGCCGGGTTATGGTTGGCGATCCTGCCGCCGCCGATATTGCCGGCTGCAATGGCGACGCCATAAAGCACGAGGATCAGGCTGACGCTCTTTTCCGAAAAGCCGGTCACATCCTGCAGGATCGGAGCAAGGAAGGTGAAGGCGACGAAGGTGCCGCCGTAGCCGAGCGCGGTCATGGCGAAAACGATGAGCAGCCGGCCGGAACCGAGAACACGAACCTGATCGAAGAGGCTCGCCGGCGGCGCCTTTTTGAGCGTGCTTGGCAGAAGCGCGGCAATGCCCAGGAAAGCAATGACGCCAAGCGCGGTGACGGCCCAGAAGGTGGCGCGCCAGCCGAAGACCTGCCCGATATAGGTGCCGAGCGGAACGCCGGTGACGATGGCGACCGTGAGCCCCATGAACATCATCGCAATGGCGGAAGCGCGACGGTTTTCAGGCACGAGATCGGCGGCGATGGTGGAACCGACCGAGAAAAAGACGCCATGGGCGAAAGCGGCGATGACGCGGGCGACAAGCAGCATCTCATAGCTCGGCGACAGGGCCGCAGCGCTGTTGCCTATGATGAACAGGGCCATCAGGCCCAGCAGCAGCGGCTTTCTTTCGATCCTGCCCGTCAGCGCCGTCAGGATCGGCGCACCGAAGGTGACGCCCAGCGCGTAGACGCTGACAATGAGGCCGGCAAGCGGCAGGGTGATGTGAAGATCGGTCGCGACCGTCGGCAGAAGACCGACAATCACGAACTCCGTGGTGCCGATCGCATAGGCCGCGATCGTCAGGGCAAATATGGCCAATGGCATGACGAATACCTCTTCGCCCGGGGCGGGATCGCGGGCGTTCTGGACAGCAACGCTGTCGGTTTGGATCATTTGGACAGCGATGCTGTGGTTTAGATCATTTGGACAGCGATGCTGTCCGGTTGGATCAAATCTATGGACGCAATATGGGCGAAGGGGACTTGCATGATAATCGGCAAGGTGGGACAAATACCTTTGAATTTATTTCACAGGCGGTGCGGCGATGGACAACAGGGCCGGAGAAATGGAAGTCTTCGTGGCGGCGGCCGAACTCGGCAGCTTTTCCGCCGCCGGGCGCAGGCTGCAGCTTTCACCGTCCGCCGTCAGCAAGCTCGTCACCCGCATCGAAGACCGCCTCGGCACCCGGCTGCTCGCCCGCTCCACCCGGCTTGTCACGCTCACACCGGAAGGTGAAGTCTATCTGGCCCGGGCAAGGCGCATTCTCGCCGACATAGCCGAGACCGAGCAGATCGTGGCGAGCGGCGGCAAGGTGGTGCCGCGAGGCCTTTTGCGCGTTAACGCCACTCTGGGCTTCGGCGAACGTTATCTCCTGCCGCTGGCGCCGGAATTTTTGTCGCTTTATCCGGAAATCGAGCTGGATATCTCCCTGACCGACGGCGTCATCAGGCTGATCGAGGAACGCACCGATATCGCCATCCGCTCGGGCGCCATGGGAGATTCATCGCTGAAGGCGAGAAAGCTGAAGGAAGTCCGTCGCGTCATCGTCGCCTCCCCCGCCTATATCGAACGACACGGCATGCCGGAAAAACCGCAGGATCTGGCGCGGCACAATTGCTTCAGCTTCAATTTCAGCCGCAGCCTCAACGAATGGCCGTTTCGCAACCCCGGCTCTGCGCAAGTCTACCGCCTGCCTGTCAAGGGCAACGTCTCGGTCAACAGCGGCATGGCCATGCGAAGGCTCTGCCTGACGGGCCTGGGGCTGGGAAGGGTCGGCGAATTTCATATCGAGCCGGATATCGAGGCGGGCCTGCTCGTGCCGGTTCTGGAAGACTACAATGCAGAGGAGATGGAAGTGATCCACGCGGTTTATGCCGGTCATGAACACCTGGCCGCCCGCGTTCGCGCCTTCATCGATTTTGTCGCAGCAAGGGTCGGGCGGTGACTGGCCGCCTCAGACCAGGCCGTGCACCAATTTGGCCAGCCAGTCGACAAAAACGCGCACCTTGTTGGTTACATGCCGGGTCTGCGGGTAAACCACATAGATCGGCATCGCCTCCCGTCGCCATTCGGAAAGCACCGGCACCAGTTCTCCCCGCGAAAGCGCATCCTTTACCATGAAGACGGGAAGCTGCACGATACCCATGCCGGCCAGCGCGGCATTGAGATAGGTACGGCTGTCATTGACTGAGACGACATAATTCGGGGTCAGCTCGACGCTGCGCACACCGTTATCGAAGGAGGCCGGCATGATCTGACCGGTGGTGGCATTGAGGTAGCCCACCGAATAATGTTCCTTCTCCAGATCCTCCGGCTCTTGCGGCATGCCGAAATTTTCGATGTAGGACGGCGAGGCGAATGTCTCGAACCGGAGTTCGCCCACTTTACGGGCAATCAGCGACTGATCGCGCAGCACGCCGACGCGCAGCGCACAGTCGACATTCTCCGCTATATAATCGACCAGACGGTCACCGACACCGAGGTCGAGGCGGATTTGCGGATAACGCTGGTAAAATTCGCAAAGATGTGGGATAACCACCAAGTCCGCGAAGACACCGGCCATTTCCACCCGCAACCGGCCGGAGGGCTGCACCTGCGCGCTGGACATGCTGCCGTCAAGCTCTTCGATTTCCGATAAAATCTGTGAGGCCCGCTCATAATAGAGAGCGCCGTCCGTTGTCAGCATCACCCGGCGCGTGGTGCGGTTGAGAAGTGTGGTGTGCAAATGCGCCTCCAGCGCCTGCACCATGTTGGTGACGGTGGTCTTCGGCATATTCAGCGCTGTCGCGGCGCGGCTGAAATTGCCGGTTTCCACGACCCGCGTAAAAACCCGCATGGCGGAGAGCTGATCCATGATGAGATTATCCGTCTTTATGGAATAGTGTTTTCATTTTAGAGCACTTGATCGTTTTTCTCCGAACAATAATATGAATTTCAGATTTTGCAAATATGGTGCGCCTCTCATGGTGGTGCACGGGACCGGATCAGATGAACGCGCACTGGGAAAACATCAAAAGCTGCGGGGGCCTCGCATCCCAGCTTTCCGTGCGCCGATATGAGGGTGCAAAGCTTTGCAGCCAGCCGCCCGTGGTGCTTTACCTGCGCGGCGGATCGTTTCTGCAACCCGGTCTTGAGCCGGGCGGTAATTGCCCCGAGCTTCCGGTGGCCCGCGCGCTTGCGGAAAGCGGCGCGGTGGTCGTGGAAGCCGACTATAGCAAGCCGTCCGGCAACGAGTTTCCGATGGTTATCGATTGTGCCTATGAGGCGCTCGATCATCTGAGCCGGGATCGTAAACATTATGGCGGCGCGAAATCGCTGCTGTTCGTGGCCGGCGAAGAGGCTGGCGGCAATGTGGCGGCGGGGCTTGCCTTGAAGGCCCGTGACCGCATGCCGGGCAAACTCGCAGGCCAGATTCTTCTGTCGCCTATGATCGACCCGATGATGACGACGGAATCCTTCCGCAACGCGGACAGGATCGGCATGCGCCAGCGCTGGGCCGATGGCTGGAGCCATTACCTTGCCAAGGCGTGCGGGTTTTTCCACCCCTATGCCGCGCCCTGCCAGTGCACGCGGCTGAACCGGGTGGCGCCGGCGCTGATCTTTACCGCCGAGGATGACCCTCTGCGCGACGAAACGGTCAATTATGGAGACCGCCTCATCGCCTCGGGTGTCAGCGTCCGGAGCCATGTTTTCCCCGCCGGCATCGGCTGGACGGGGCTTTATCAAGGAGAGGGCGGCGGATGGGTCTCATCCGTCTGTTCGGAGTTCAAGACTTTCGTTGACCAGTTAAAACACTGAAAATTCGCATTTATTTATGAACGACCTGCTCCCGATCGGGGGCCAAGGAGATACCCATGACGCTGAACACAAAGCGCCGGGCCCTGACGGGCGCCGGTATCGGGCTTGCCATGTCCGTTGCAGCCGCAGCACTGTTTTTCGACCTCCCCACCAGCCGTGACGCGACGGCCGCTTCCACGCCGGCTGAAACACCGGCAATCCCGGTCACCGTCGCCAAGGTGGAAAGCCGCGACGTGATGCGCTGGGAAGAATTTTCCGGCCGTCTCGAAGCCGTCGACCGGGTGCAGATCCGCTCCCGCGTCGCCGGCCAGATCAAGGCCGTGCATTTCCGCGAAGGTGCGCTCGTCAAGGAAGGCGACCCGCTCTTCACCATCGACCCGGCCCCCTATCAGGCCGCTGTTGCCGGTGCTGAGGGACAGGTCGCTTCCGCCGAAGCCAAGGTAAGCCTTGCAAAAACGGAACTGGAGCGTGGCCGCCGGCTTTCCGACAACCGCACCATTTCCCAGAGCGATCTCGACCAGCGGCAAAGCTCGTTTGCGGATGCCGAAGCCCAGCTTCGCGCTGCCCGCGCAGCACTCACCACGGCTGAGCTGGATCTCGGTTACACCGAAATCCGCGCTCCGGTTTCCGGCCGGGTCGGCAGGATCGAAATCACCGCCGGCAACCTCGTCGCTGCCGGCTCTACCTCGCCGGCGCTCACGACGCTGGTATCGGTCAACCCGATCTATGCCAGCTTCAACGCCAGCGAAGGCGTTGTAGCCAGGGCGCTTGCCGAACTGCCGAAAACCGATGACGCCCTGCCCGCCCTCGAACAGATCCCGGTGGAAATCGGCACGCTTTCGGATGAGGGTACGCCGATCAAGGGTACGCTGCACCTGATCGACAACCAGGTGGATTCGGCAAGCGGCACCATCGGTGTCCGCGCCGTCTTTGAAAATCCGGACGGCAGGCTGATCCCCGGCCAGTTCGTGCGGGTGCGAATGGGTGAACCGAAGCCAGAAAACCGCATCGTCATCAGCGACCGGGCCATCGGCACGGATCAGGACAAGCGGTTCGTCTTCGTGGTGGACGCCGAAAACAAGGTGAGCTACCGCCAGATCAAGCCGGGCGCACCGGCCGACGGCCAGCGCATCATCGAAAGCGGCCTTGCCGCCGGCGATACGATCGTCGTCAACGGTCTGCAACGCATTCGCCCCGGCGCGACCATCGCACCGCAGACGGAAGACAAGGTTGCTGCTTCGCAGTAACCCTCCCCTTTGATCAGCAGGCGTCCCGCGCTGTCGCGAGACGCCCCCTTAGACAGAACCGGCCTTCACCGGCGGCAGGATTGCCGCCGGAACGGCCTTCGCATTCCCAAAGACCCGGAGAGGGACTGGATATGAATATTTCCAGATTTTTTGTCGACCGGCCGGTATTCGCCGGCGTGTTGTCGATCCTGATTGTGGTGGCAGGCCTTCTCGGCATGCGCGCCCTGCCGATTTCGGAATATCCCGAAGTCGTTCCGCCATCTGTCGTCGTGCGCGCCACCTATCCCGGTGCGAACCCGACCGTTATCGCTGAAACCGTCGCGACACCGCTGGAAGAACAGATCAACGGCGTCGAGGACATGCTCTATATGGGCAGCCAGGCGACATCGGACGGCGTGCTGACGCTGACCGTGACCTTCAAGCTCGGCACCGACCCCGACAAGGCGCAACAGCTGGTACAGAACCGCGTGTCGCAGGCCGAACCGCGGCTGCCGGCGGAAGTGCGCGCACTCGGCATCACCACCGTCAAAAGTTCGCCGGACTTCATCATGGTCGTCAACCTCGTCTCGAAGACCGACGATTATGACATCACCTATCTGCGCAACTATGCGACGCTGAACGTCAAGGATCGCCTCGCCCGCATCGAAGGTGTCGGCCAGGTGCAGGTCTTCGGCGCAGGCGACTATTCCATGCGCGTATGGCTCGACCCGCAGAAGGTTGCCGAGCATGATCTGGCCGCAAGCGATGTTTCCGACGCCATCCGCCAGCAGAACGTGCAGGCCGCAGCCGGCGTCATCGGCGCTTCCCCAAGCCCGAATGGTGTCGACCTGCAGCTCAACGTCAATGCCCAAGGCCGTCTGACGACGCCGGAAGAATTCGGCAACATCATCGTCAAGAGCGGTGCGAACGGCGAAATCACCCGCCTGCGCGATGTCGCCCGCATCGAGCTTGGCGCTGCCGACTATACGCTGCGCTCGCTGCTCGACGGCGAACCCGCCGTGGCTGTCGCCGTGCTTCAGGCCCCCGGTTCCAACGCCATCGAAATCGCCGACAATGTCCGCGCGACCATGGATAATCTGCAATTGGCAATGCCCGATGGCGTGAAATACGAGATCGTCTACGATACGACGAAATTCGTGCGCTCCTCCATCGAGAAGGTTGTCGATACACTCCTCGAGGCCGTTGGCCTCGTGGTGCTTGTGGTCATCCTCTTCCTTCAGACCTGGCGCGCCTCGATCATTCCGCTGATCGCCGTTCCGGTCTCGATCATCGGCACCTTCGCCGTCATGTATGCCTTCGGCTTCTCCATCAACGCCTTGACGCTGTTCGGCCTTGTGCTTGCCATCGGCATCGTGGTGGATGACGCCATCGTGGTCGTCGAAAACGTCGAGCGAAACATCGAAAACGGGCTCTCGCCGCGGGACGCCACCTATAAAGCCATGCGTGAAGTCTCCGGCCCGATCATCGCCATTGCGCTGGTTCTGGTCGCCGTCTTCGTGCCGCTTGCCTTCATTTCCGGCCTGTCGGGTCAGTTCTACCGGCAGTTCGCGCTGACGATTGCCATCTCGACCGTCATTTCGGCCATCAACTCGCTGACGCTGTCACCCGCGCTTGCGGCCCTGCTGCTGAAGGAACATGGTGCCCCGAAAGACTGGCTCACCCGTTTCATGGACAAAATCTTCGGCTGGTTCTTCCGCGGCTTCAACCGCGCCTTCGGTGCCGCCTCCAACGGCTACGGCAAAACTGTCGGCGGGCTGGTGACGCGCAAGAGCCTTGTCATGATGGTCTACATGGCGCTGGTGGCCGCCACCTACGGCATGTTCACGACAGTTCCGAGCGGCTTCGTGCCGGCGCAGGATAAGCAGTATCTGATCGGTTTCGCCCAGCTTCCCGATGGCGCAACGCTCGATCGCACCGAAAGTGTGATCAAGCGGATGAGCGCGATCGCCATGGAAACGCCCGGTGTCAGCCACGCCATCGCCTTCCCCGGCCTGTCGATCAACGGCTTCACCATCGGCTCCAATTCCGGCATCGTCTTTGCGGTTCTCGATGATTTCGAAAAGCGCAAGACACCGGAACTCTCCGGCGGTGCCATCGCCATGCAGCTGAACCAGAAGTTCGCCGGCATTCAGGATGCCTTCATCGCCATGTTCCCGCCGCCGCCGGTCAACGGTCTCGGCCAGACAGGCGGCTTCAAGCTGCAGATCGAAGACCGCGCCGGTTACGGTTACCAGACGCTGGATGAAGCCGCGAAGGCCGTGATCGCCAAGGCATATCAGACCCCGGAGCTGGCAGGCATCTTCTCCAGCTACCAGATCAACGTGCCGCAGCTCTTCGCCGATCTCGACCGCGCCAAGGCGGAACAGCTGGGCGTCTCCGTCAGCGACGTCTTCCAGACGCTGCAGATCTATCTCGGCTCGCTCTATGTGAACGACTTCAACGCCTTCGGACGCACATACAGCGTGCGGGTGCAGGCAGATTCGCAGTTCCGCGCCCATGCCGAAGACATCGGCCGTCTGAAGGTTCGCTCGGCGACCGGCCAGATGATCCCGCTGTCGACGCTGCTGAAGGTGGATGCAACGACGGGGCCGGAGCGCACCAACCGCTATAACGGCTTCCTTGCGGCCGATATCAACGGCGGTCCCGCACCGGGCTTCTCCTCGGGACAGGCTCAGGCGGCTATGGAGAAAATCCTTGCCGAGAACCTGCCCGCCGGCATCGATTACGAATGGACCGACCTGACCTACCAGCAAATCCTGGCAGGCAACTCCAGCATTGTGGTTTTCCCCTTGGCGCTGCTGCTCGTCTATCTCGTGCTGGCTGCGCAATATGAAAGCCTCACCCTGCCGATCGCGATCATCCTGATCGTCCCGCTCGGTGTGCTTGCGGCCCTCACGGGCGTCTGGCTGACGGGAGGGGACAACAACATCTTTACGCAGATCGGCCTTGTCGTCCTTGTCGGTCTCTCGGCGAAAAACGCGATCCTGATCGTGGAATTCGCCCGGGAGCTGGAATTCGAAGGACGAACACCGCTTCAGGCGGCCATCGAGGCAAGCCGGCTTCGCCTGCGCCCGATCCTGATGACCTCCCTCGCCTTCATCATGGGCGTGGTGCCGCTGGTCGTCTCGACAGGTGCCGGTGCGGAAATGCGTGCGGCCATGGGCGTCGCCGTCTTCTCCGGCATGATCGGCGTGACGTTCTTCGGCATCTTCATGACACCGGTCTTCTACGTGCTGGTGCGCAAGCTCGCGGGCAACCGTCCGCTCATCCAGCACAGCCGAGAAGAACCGGCCAATTCGGACTACAAGCTCGAAAAGGCCGGCTAAGACCACACTCCCATCCACCGCAACCTTCGACGCAAGCCCGCCGCGCATCCCAAGATGCGCGGCGTTTTTCATGGTTGGGACGTTCATGCGACATCGCTGAAATAGAATCTGTTTCAAATAGTTAAGTAGAGATAACACTCATATTGCGCTGCATTAAAACTGACAAAAGGCAATATATCCGCAAGGCTAAACCGGCGCTGAAAGAAACAATGCTATTTTATGCTTTATATTTTGTGGTAATTTTCGAAATCAGGGTGATTCGGACTAAATGATTTAGTTCAGGGGCGACATGATGGAGCAGGATTACGAGAGCTGGGCAACCACCGTTGCCTATTCGATTGTGATGCATGAGGGGCTTGATCTCGCCCTTTCCGCGCAAAATCTCGACAGGGGCAAAACCCGGAACAACCGGGAGCGGCTGATGGAAGCCATCCGCACCTCGCTGCTCGAAGCCCGTTCGAGAAGCGGCCAGTTGACGACGGCGTGAAGGACTGCCAGTCGCACCGGATACGGTAGCGGCTCAGGCCGGAAACAGGTCGGTCCGGATCGCCGCTTTCAGCGGCAGATGGTCCGAGGCGATGCGCGCCAGCGCGCTGTCATGCGCCTCCACCTGCTCGATCAACCCCTCACGATTGGCAATGATCCTGTCGAGCGCCAGCACCGGCAGGTTGGACGGAAAGCTCGGCACAGCTGGCGGCAAAGCGCCAAAAGCATCCCGGAACGTATTGAGCGACGAACCATTTCCGAGGCGCCATTCGTTCAGGTCTCCCATGAGAACGGTCGCGCATTCATTGCGCGCTTCGAGAAGGCTGATCAGTGCTTTTGCCTGCTGGGCGCGGGAATGTCTGAGAAGCCCGAAATGGGCGGCGATGACCCTCAGCGTGCCGCCGCTTTTCAGGTCCAGTTCCACGACGAGCGCACCGCGCGGCTCCAGCCCCGGCAATTTCAACGTATGCACATCCCTGACCGCGCCCTCCTTGAACAGCACGACATTGCCGTGCCAGCCATGGGCCTTCACGCCGGCCTGCACGGGCACGGGAATGAGGCCGCTTTCCCGCTCCAGCCGGGCGAGATCGAGCAGGCCCGTGCGCTCGCCGAAACGGCTGTCCGCTTCCTGAAGGGCGATGATGTCAGCGCCGATTTCCTGAATGACGCGGCTCGTGCGGTCGGGATCGAACTTGCGGTCGCGGCCGACGCATTTATGCACATTGTAGGAGGCGATGACGGGAAAGGAATGATCTTTGGTCGCTGGCGCCGCATTCTGGCGCTGGCGGCGGTCGCGCAGCGACTGCATGACGAAGGCGGACAGGCTGGTGTTTTTCGTCAAGGCCGCTTTTTCATCATCCAGCAAACCGTTCTTTTTCACGCGTTTATGCCTCCGGTCTCGCGCAGCGCCCTGCCGGACGCACCGCACACTAAAGATAAGGCGAAGCGAGCCACAGGACACGCTCCACAAAACGGACAACGAATGGCCGCGCATTCAGTTCGCTGAGCCGCACGGGCAAGGCGGTTGCCCGTGCATCCCGGATGCGCTCGCCGATTGTCGCGGCGAATTCCTCATCCATAACTTCGAGATCAATCTCAAAGTTCAATCGCAGCGAACGCGGATCGAGATTGGAAGAGCCAATGTAGCTCCAGCGCCCGTCAATCACCAGAAGCTTGGAGTGATTGAAAGTCCCCGTCGCCCGCCAGATGCGGCAATAGTTCCTCAGCATCTGGTCGAACTGCGCCGTCATCGCCCTGTCCACAAGCACCAGATTGTTGCTTTTCGGCACGATGATATCCACCACCACTCCCCGCCTTGCTGCGGTTATGAGCGCTGAAATAAGCTCCCTATCGGGGAGAAAATAGGGCGACATGATGAGAATGGAGGAGCGGGCGACGGAAAACGCGCCCATCAGCATCTTGTGACTGGTCTCGATGCTTTTGTCTGGCCCCGAGGAGCAGACGCGGGCGACGATTTGCGAACCCGGCACGCCGTCGGGAATGGCGATATCCCAGACTGGCGCATCCAGAAGCTCCCTTGTCGTGAACCGCCAGTCCTCCGCCGCGATGGAGAAAAAATCCGATACAACCGGCCCGGTGATCTTGAAATGCGTGTCTTGCGACCGGTTTTCGCCGCCGAATTCCTCTGTGAACCCTTCGCGGATATTCATGCCGCCGCTGAACGCGATGCGACCGTCCACCACAAGAATCTTGCGGTGGGTACGCAGATTGGCATAGGGCAGCCGCAATCCCATGATGACATTGCCGTTGAAGACATCGCAGACGATGCCCTTTTCCCTGAGCGTCGGCAGGATGCTCGGCACGGAATAACGCGCACCCACCGCGTCCACCAGCACGCGCACCTCCACGCCACGGACCTTCGCCCTTTCGAGCGCGGCGACAAAACGCGCGCCGATCCGGTCATTATCGAAAATATAGGTTTCGATAATGATCGACCGCTTCGCTTCCCCAATGGCCTCCAGCATGGCGGCATAGGCGGCATCCCCCGTGACCAGCGGCTCTATGCCGTTACCGGTCGTCAGCGCATGGCGGGTTACCCGGTCACCCAGCGTCTTCATCGCCTCGAAACGGCGTCCGAAGCGCGCGGCTATCGTCTCGCCGCTGGCGTCCAGACGCGCCACACGATCCATGATCTCGTCCTGCATGAAGGACCGTTGCTGCGTGATGTTGGACCGGCGAATGCGGTTAATGCCGGCAATGGCATAAATGACCGCGCCGACGATGGGCGACAGCACGATAACCCCGACCCAACCGAGCGCGGAGCGGACCTCCTCCTTCGTCATCGTGGCATGCACGGCGGCCACGGTTCCCATCAAAATCGAGAGAACGGCAAGGATATGCGGCCAATAGGCAATGACGAGATCGAGCATGGTACAACTATAGAGTACTTCGGCAATCTCGCAATGACAGGCAGGTAGTGCTGGCAGAGACAAGAACCTGACAGCGCCATGCTTTTGCGGGACAGACCCTTGCGGGATTAACGGTGGAAACCGGCCTTGCGATATGTCATGAGAGCGCATCTTGATCTTTGGGCAGTGGCAAGGCGGGGTGCACTTGCGGGCTTTCTGCCTCGTTTGAAAGCAAGAAGGCCGTGATGCAGGAAAATACACAGGGCGCCGTCATCGTCATTTCCAGCCATGTCATGCGTGGCTCCGTCGGCAATCGTGCCGCTGTCTTTGCGCTGGAGACACTCGGTTATCCGGTTTGGGCGGTGCCCACCATCGTCATGCCCTGGCATCCCGGCCACGGCCCTTCCACCCGGATGCGCTTTCAGGACGACGATTTCGACAAGGCGATGACCGACCTCGAAAACGCCAAATGGATCGGCGAGGTCAAGGCTGTCCTGACCGGTTATTTCGGCAGCGCGGCGCAGGTGTGCTCCGTCGCAAGGCTGATCCGCAATCTGAAGGAAAAGAACCCGTCGCTGATTTATGCCTGTGACCCGGTCATGGGCGATCTTGGCGGGCTTTACATTCCGCTTGAAACAGCGGAAGCCATCCGCGATCACCTCATCCCGCTTGCCACCGTCGCCACGCCAAACCGTTATGAACTGGCCTGGATGAGCGGCGCGGAACTTGAGACCAACAATGCCATCATGGATGCCGCGCTCGCACTCGGCCCCCCGAAAATGCTGGTCACCTCAGCCGTCCCGATGATGACGGGCGGCACCGGCAATCTTTATCTCAGCGGCCGCCACGCACTGCTTGCCGAACATCGCGCCATCGAGAATGCGCCGAACGGCCTCGGCGACCTGATGTCGGCGCTATTCCTCGCCCGTCTGCTGGAAGGCGTGGATGACGAAAAGGCGCTGCAGCTCGCAACCGCCAGCGTCTTCGAAATTCTGGCCCGCACCAAAAAACGCGACATGAACGAACTGACGCTGGAAACGGATTCTTCAAGCCTCTCCACACCCATGGCCATGGTGCAGATGCGTCATCTCTTGCATCCTTCGCGCAGCAAGCGCAAATAGCGCCTAGAGCATTTCCAGGCTGGACCTCGGTTTTCCGTCAGGAAATGCGGCAAAAAAGGAGTTGGAGCAATATCGCGGTTCGAAGAACAGCAAGAATGCTCCAAAGGATTGGTCTTCAACGCACCGAGTTCTTCTCTTGATCTCGGTCCAACCACAACGGTAATGCGATAGATGAAAGATTTTCCGGAAAACCTTCTCAACGGCTACAAGAGCTTCATGAGCGGCCGCTACGCCGATGAGCGCGAAAGATACCGCGTTCTGGCAGATACCGGACAGAAACCGCAGACCCTGTTCATTGCCTGTTGTGACTCCCGCTCCGCGCCGGAAACCATTTTCGACTGCGGACCGGGAGAGCTTTTTGTCGTCCGCAACGTCGCCAACATGGTGCCGCCTTTCGAGCCCGACGGCCAGTACCACGCCACCTCGGCGGCCATCGAATACGCCGTTCAGGTTCTGAAGGTGAAGGATATCGTCGTCATGGGTCACGGCCGCTGCGGCGGCATCCAGGCGGCGCTCGATCCCAATCTCGAGCCGCTTTCTCCCGGCGACTTCATCGGCAAGTGGATGAACATGGTCAAGTCCGCCGCCTCGCAAATCCAGAGCAACGACGTCATGACCGCTTCCGAGCGGCAGACCGCGCTGGAACGGGTCTCGATCCGTAATTCCATCGCAAACCTGCGCGGTTTCCCCTTCGTCAAGGCGCAGGAAACCGCTGGCAAGGTGAAACTGCACGGTGCATGGTTCGATATCTCGACCGGTGAACTGTGGGTGATGGACGGCAAAACGGGCGACTTTCGCCGCCCGGATTTGTGAAAACAGATTTCTGATTGAAAGAGCGAGACGGCCTTATTGGCCGTCGATCGCCTTGCCGATAAACGCAATCGCCTGCTGATAGACGCTGGCGGCGTTCCAGCCCTGGATGGCCGCGTAATTGGCCTGTCCCTGCTGATAACCGGCGCCGCGCTGCCAGCCATGGCCGACGAGGAAGTTCGCGGTGGAAGCCAGCGCGTCGGCGCGCGAGCCGACGAGATCGATCCGGCCGTCGCGGTCGAAATCGACGCCGTAACGCACGACGTTCAGCGGCAGGAACTGCGTCTGGCCGATTTCACCATGGGCAGCACCCTTGGCATTGACGTTCAGCGAACCGCTGCCGACGAGCTTGAGGGCCGCATAAAGCTGCTCGGTGAAATAATCCGAACGACGGCAATCGAAGGACAGCGTCGCCACGGCGGAAAGCGTATGCTGGTTGCCAAGGAAGCCGCCAAAGCCGGTTTCCATGCCCCAGATGGCGAGCAGCGGACCGGCCGGCACGCCATAGGCGCGCTCGATGGACGCAAAGAGAGAAGCATTATTCTTCTTCATCGTCTTGCCGCGCGAGATGATCGTCTGACCGCCGCGCTTCTGCATGAACTGTTCGAAGGACAGCTTGAAGCTGTGCTGGCCGCGGTCAGCGCGGATTGTCGCCTGGTTGTAGGAGACGCCGGAGAAAGCACGGTCGAGCACCGAGGCGCTGACGCCGCGGCCCGTCGCTTCCTGCTTGAAGGCTCTGACCCAGGCATCGAAGCCCGCCGAAGTGTTGCCGCATTGCGCAGCCATCACCGGCGCCGCTGCCAGAACCGAAACCATGGCCGCACCAGCCAGAATTACCTTCATTGCCCGCATCAAAATCTGCCTTCGATATACTTTGGGGAGTTTTTCCCGAGAACCAAACCGTCAATACTGTATGATTCAGGTGCCAAAACCGTCTTTTGGCGGCCTAAATTGCCTTTCGGCAGCAAGGCCTGCAAATAAACTGGCCGTGATCGTCGCCAATTATGAAACCCGCCTGCCCCACACAGAACAGACGGGTTATACTTAACGAACCTTAAAAAATCGTATCAGGCTGCCGCCTTGCGGGGCTTGATGAGACCACGATTGATCAGGAGTTCGGCGATCTGCACAGCGTTGAGAGCCGCACCCTTGCGCAGATTGTCGGAAACGACCCACAGGTTGAGGCCGTTTTCGACCGTCGCATCTTCGCGGATGCGCGAGATATAGGTCGCGTCCTCACCGGCGGATTCAACCGGGGTGATGTAGCCGCCGTTTTCGTGCTTGTCGATGACGAGGCAACCCGGCGCTTCGCGCAGGATGTCCCGCGCCTGATCGGCAGTGATCTCGTTTTCGAACTCGATATTGACCGATTCCGAATGGCCGATGAAGACCGGAACACGCACGGCCGTGCAGGTTACCTTAATCTTCGGATCGAGCATCTTCTTGGTTTCGGCCAGAACCTTCCATTCTTCCTTGGTGTAGCCGTCTTCCATGAAGACGTCGATATGCGGAATGACGTTAAAGGCGATGCGCTTGGTGAACTTCTTGGCTTCCACCGGATCTGCCACGAAGACAGCGCGGGTCTGCTGGAACAGTTCGTCCATGCCTTCCTTGCCGGCGCCGGAAACGGACTGGTAGGTGGAGACGACGACGCGCTTGATCTTGGCGAAGTCATGCAGCGGCTTCAGCGCAACGACGAGCTGTGCCGTGGAGCAATTCGGGTTGGCGATGATGTTCTTCTTGGTGAAGCCCGCAACCGCATCGGCGTTCACTTCCGGAACGATCAGCGGAACGTCCTGATCGTAGCGCCATGCGGACGAGTTGTCGATGACGACGCAGCCCTGCTGGCCGATCTTCGGCGACCACTTCTTGGACACATCGCCGCCAGCTGACATCAGGCAGATATCCGTGTCGGAAAAATCGTAGTTCTCGAGGTTCGAGACCTTCAGCGTGCGGTCGCCATAAGAGACTTCCGTGCCCTGCGAACGGGCGGAAGCGAGCGGCACGACTTCATCGGCGGGGAAACCGCGTTCGGCCAGGATATTGAGCATTTCGCGACCGACGTTGCCGGTGGCGCCTGCAATTGCAACTTTGAAACCCATGATCAAGCTCTCTTTCTGTCTCTCCTCTTTTTGGTGAGGTGGGAACCCGCATCAGATCGCGGCTTCCTCGATCCCCAGCCAAACCGGGGAGAGAGCGGTGGCCAGAGACGTTAGACGGTTTTAATCGTCGTTTTGGCCGTAATTCGGGTAGAACGAGAAAGGCGCGGATCATCGCCGGCCAATTGTGCCGGTCCTTCCATGACGAACATGTCTGCAACATGCATGCGCAAGGTGATGCTCCTTCTTCGCGAGAAGCTATTAGAAGGTTTCTCGGTTGTGTCAAGAAAAAAGGCGCTTGCGCAAACAAGCTGTAATCAGCCCCGCGACATTTTCGGGACGCTTTATATTAGACTAAAGTCATAATCCGAAAGCATCGCTCTTACTGGGGTTAATTTTCTGTCACTCTCATGGTCCGCGCATTGCAGCCGAAAGGTTGAGTCCAGAGGAGAGAGCTGGGCTCCGCAATGCGTCGATTGGGACATCTGTGGAGGACAGACAATGGCAAATGTTGCAGCCGTGAGCGGCGCCGCCCGTCCAATGACGGGCGAAGAGAAGAAGGTGATTTTCGCCTCTTCTCTCGGAACAGTCTTCGAATGGTATGATTTTTATCTCTACGGCTCGCTCGCGATCTATATCGGCGCGAACTTCTTCAGCCAATATCCGGAAACGACGCGCAACATCTTCGCGCTGCTGGCCTTTGCCGCCGGCTTCCTCGTGCGGCCTTTCGGCGCGCTGGTCTTTGGCCGCCTCGGTGATATCGTCGGGCGCAAATATACCTTTCTCATCACAATCCTCATCATGGGCGTTTCGACCTTCCTCGTTGGCGTCCTGCCCGGCGCATCGCAGATCGGCATCGCCGCTCCGATCATTCTGATCGCGCTGCGCATGCTTCAGGGTCTGGCGCTCGGCGGTGAATATGGCGGTGCGGCAACTTACGTCGCCGAACACGCGCCGAACGGCCGCAGGGGCTATTACACCTCGTGGATCCAGACCACGGCGACGCTCGGCCTGTTCCTGTCGCTGGTGGTCATTCTCGGCGTGCAGTTCGCGCTCGGCAAGGAAGCCTTCGCCGCCTGGGGCTGGCGCATTCCCTTCCTCGTTTCCGTTCTGCTGCTTGGTGTCTCAGTCTGGATTCGTCTGAAAATGAATGAATCGCCCGCTTTCAAGAAGATGAAGGAAGAGGGCAAGACCTCCAAGGCGCCGCTGAGCGAAGCCTTCGGCCAATGGAAGAACGCCAAGATCGCGATCATCGCACTTATCGGCGCCGTCATCGGTCAGGCCGTCGTCTGGTATACGGGCCAGTTTTACGCCCTGTTCTTCCTGCAGAGCATTCTGAAGGTGGACGGCCAGTCGGCCAATATCATGGTTGCCGTCGCACTCGTCCTCGGCACCAGCTTCTTCGTGATCTTCGGCTGGCTTTCCGACAAGGTTGGCCGCAAACCAATCATCATGGCCGGCCTCATCCTCGCCATGCTGACCTACTTCCCGCTGTTCAAGGCGCTCACCTGGGCGGGCAACCCGGCGCTCGCCGAGGCCCAGTCCACCGTACGCGCCACCGTGACTGCGGCGCCGGGCGACTGCAAGTTCCAGTTCAACCCGACGGGCACTGCGAAATTCACCACATCCTGCGATATCGCCACCTCGTTCCTGACGCGCAATTCCGTGCCCTATGACGTGGTTGCGGGGGCCGCCGGCGAACCGGCAAGCGTGAAGATCGGCAACGCCACCATCGCCAGCTACGATGCGATTGCGGCTGGCGCGGATGCTTCCGCGAAGGACAAGGCCTTCCAGAAGCAAGTCAATATCGCAATGCATGACAGCGGTTATCCGCTGGTACGCGGTGCAGCACAGGTGCCGGATGCGAAACTGGACGCCTTCATCGCCGCAAACCCGGAACTCGGCCTCAATGCCGATGCGGTCCGCGCCACCGACAAGAAGATGGTGGCGACCGACAAGCTGGTGGCTGACAAGCTGCTGACGCCTGCCGAGACCGGCGGTGCGGCGGAAATGGCCGTCTACACCATTGCCGGCGGCGGCGCGTTCTCGATGGTAGCCGACCCGGCCGCCGTGAATTGGGTCGTCATTATCGCAGTGCTGACCGTCCTCGTCATCTACGTGACGATGGTCTACGGCCCGATTGCGGCCCTGCTGGTCGAACTGTTCCCGACCCGCATCCGCTACTCCGGCATGTCGCTGCCCTATCACATCGGCAACGGCTGGTTCGGCGGCCTTCTTCCGGCCACCGCCTTTGCGATGAGCGCGGCGAAGGGCGATATCTATTATGGTCTCTGGTACCCGATCATCTTTGCAGGCATCACGCTGGTCGTCGGCCTGCTGTTCCTGCCGGAAACCAAGGATCGCGATATCCACGCCATGGATTGAGCGAAAAGCACCCGAAACAGTCACCCGGCGCCTCGGCGCCGGGTTTTTTATTGCCGCCGTACCGCGACCGCCCCAAATGGCCTTTTCCCTGATGTCAATCCGCCGCAGGTAGAAAAACAGCAAGAACAAGACAAAAATACTCGAAATGGTCTATGACGGCTTATCAGGACGGGAATGGGAGAGCAGTTTTGAGAATCGGGACACCTAAGGAACTCTATGAAGGCGAAGCGCGTGTCGCCATGACGCCGGACAGCGCGCTGGCTTTGCAAAAACTCGGATATGATTGCGTGATCGAGGCTGGCGCTGGCAAGGCGGCCGGTTTTTCCGACGACGCCTATCGCGCGGCAGGCGTGACGGTGGTCGAAAGCGCTGAGGCGCTCTACACCGGTTCCGACATCATCGCCAAGGTTCGCCCGCCGGAAACGTCAGAGATTGATCGGCTGTCTTCCGACAAGACGCTGATCTCGTTTTTCTACCCCGCCCAGAACAAGGATCTTTTGGAGCAGGCCAAGGAAAAGGGCGCAAACGTCATCGCCATGGACATGGTGCCGCGCATTTCCCGCGCCCAGAAAATGGACGCCCTGTCTTCCATGGCCAATATCGCCGGTTATCGCGCCGTGATCGAGGCCGGCAATAATTTTGGCCGTTTCTTCACCGGCCAGGTCACCGCCGCCGGCAAGGTGCCGCCCGCCAAGGTGCTGGTCATCGGTGCCGGCGTCGCCGGTCTTGCCGCCATCGGTACGGCCACATCGCTTGGCGCCATCACCTATGCCTTCGACGTTCGCCCTGAGGTGGCCGAACAGATCGAATCCATGGGCGCTGAGTTCGTCTATCTCGATTTCACCGATCAGCAGCAGGACGGCGCCGCCACCGGCGGTTATGCCGCCCCCTCCTCGCCGGAATTCCGCGAGAAGCAGCTTGAGAAGTTCCGCGAACTGGCGCCGCAGATCGATATCGTCATCACCACCGCGCTGATCCCTGGCCGCGACGCCCCGAAGCTGTGGCTTGCCGACATGGTGGCGATGATGAAGCCGGGTTCGGTCATCATCGACCTCGCCGCAGAACGCGGCGGCAATTGCGACCTCACGGTCCCCGACCAGCGTGTGGTTTCCGACAATGGCGTCATCGTCATCGGCTACACCGATTTTCCGAGCCGCATGGCGGCGCAGGCCTCGACGCTCTATTCCACCAACATCCGCCACATGATGACCGATCTGACGCCCGCAAAAGACGGCAAGCCGGTTCACAATATGGAAGACGATGTCATCCGCGGCGCGACCGTCACCTATCAGGGCGAGATCACTTTCCCGCCGCCGCCGCCGAAGATCCAGGCCATTGCCGCGCAGAAGCCGAAGGAACGCGCCAAAGAACTGACGCCCGAGGAAAAACACGCGAAAGAACGGGCCGAGTTCAAGGCGCAGACCAAAAGCCAGGTCGGGCTGCTGGTCGTCGGTACCGCGCTTCTGCTTCTCGTCGGTCTTTTTGCACCGGCAAGCTTCATGAGCCATTTCATCGTCTTCGTGCTCGCCTGCTTCATCGGTTTCCAGGTCATCTGGAACGTCAGCCATTCGCTGCACACGCCGCTGATGGCGGTGACAAACGCGATTTCCGGCATCGTCATCATCGGCGCACTGCTGCAGATCGGTTCCGGCAACTGGCTGGTGGTGATCCTTGCCTCGCTTTCCGTCCTGATCGCGACGATCAACATCGTCGGCGGTTTCCTCGTGACACGGCGCATGCTCGCCATGTTCCAGAAGTCCTGAGCGTGCGGGGATTTAAATAAATGACCATTGGTATCGTTTCCGCGGCCTATGTTGCCGCAGCCGTTCTTTTCATCCTCTCGCTCGGCGGTCTTTCCGGACAGGAAAGCGCTAAGCGCGCCGTCTGGTACGGCATCGTTGGCATGGGCCTCGCCATCATCGCCACCGTCTTCGGCCCCGAAATCAGCAAGGGCGTCGGGCAGTGGCTCGTCGTGCTCTTGATGCTGGCCGGCGGCTCGGTTCTCGGCTACTTCGTCGCAAGCCGGGTGCAGATGACTGAAATGCCGCAGCTTGTGGCCGCCCTTCACTCCTTCGTCGGCCTTGCCGCCGTCTTCATCGGCTTCAACGCCCATATCGAGGAAGCGCACGTCGCCTCGCTCGATGAGACGGCACGATCGTTGCTGACCGGCTTTTCTGCCATTCTTGCCCACAAGACGCCGGTGGAACTAGCGATCATGAAGGTCGAGGTCTTCCTCGGCGTCTTCATCGGCGCGGTCACCTTCACCGGTTCGGTCGTCGCCTTCGGCAAGCTTGCCGGCAAGGTGGACGGCAAGGCGAAGAAGCTGCCCGGCGGGCATCTTCTGAACGCCGGTGCTGCGATCCTGTCGCTCCTGCTGCTCATCATGTATTGCAATGGCGCCGGCGCATGGACGCTCGTCCTGATGACGCTCGCCGCCTTCTTCATCGGTTATCACCTGATCATGGGCATCGGCGGCGCCGACATGCCGGTCGTCGTCTCGATGCTGAACAGCTATTCCGGCTGGGCGGCGGCGGCCATCGGCTTCACGCTTGGCAACGATCTCTTGATCGTCACCGGTGCGCTGGTCGGCTCATCGGGTGCGATCCTCTCCTACATCATGTGCAAGGCGATGAACCGCTCCTTCATCTCGGTCATCCTCGGCGGCTTCGGCGGCACGACGGGTCCGGCGATGGAAATCGAGGGCGAGCAGGTGGCGATCGACGCCGAGGGCGTGGCCGCAGCACTCAACGACGCCGACAGTGTCATCATCGTGCCCGGTTACGGCATGGCGGTGGCGCAGGCGCAATCGGCCGTGTCGGAACTGACCCGCAAGCTGCGCGCCGACGGCAAGACCGTGCGTTTCGCCATCCATCCGGTGGCAGGCCGTCTTCCGGGCCACATGAACGTGCTGCTCGCCGAAGCCAAGGTGCCCTACGACATCGTGCTGGAAATGGACGAGATCAACGACGATTTCCCGAGCACCGACGTCGTCATCGTCATCGGCTCCAACGACATCGTCAACCCGGCGGCACAGGACGACCCGAATTCACCCATCGCCGGCATGCCGGTTCTGGAAGTGTGGAAGTCGAAACTCGTCATCGTCTCCAAACGCGGCCAGGGCACCGGCTATTCCGGTATCGAGAACCCGCTGTTCTACAAGGACAATACCCGCATGTTCTATGGTGACGCCAAGAAGTCGATCAACGATCTACTGCCGCTGATCAAATAAATGAAAAGGGCGTTTCCGGGGGACCGGAAACGCCCTTTCTACGTTCAGGCAGGGAAAATTCCGACTGCGTTCAAAGCACCCGGTAACGCCGGTTGAAATACATCAGCGCTTCATCACCCGCATTGATCTTCATATCGACGACAGTGCAGATCAGAATGTCATGCGTGCCGCCGTCATGCGCCTCGCGGATGCGGCAGTCGAAAGAGACGAGTGCGTCTTCCAGAACAGGCGCGCCGGTTTCGAGCACGCCCCAGCTGCCGGCAGCAAAGCGTTCATCAGCAGGTGTCTTGCCGCCGAAAAGCGTGCTCAGAACCTCGTGATGGGCGGCAAGCGTATTGATGCAGATAACGCCATTAGACTTCACCACCTTGTAGGCTGAGGCATTGCGGTTGAGGCAGACGAGAAGCGTCGGCGGATTGTCGGAAACGCTGCAAACCGCCGTTGCGGCAAAACCGGCACGGCCTGCCGCGCCATCCGTCGTCACGATATTGACCGCCGCACCGAGCCGCGCCATGGCGTTTCTATAATCGAGGCTGCGCTGCTCAGCAGTCTTCGTCTCCATTTCCGCTTCCTTTTCAAGAGACATCATCTGCATCTAACCCATCCTTCCTTAACAGGCCATCAAGCCAGGAGACACGCGTCTTCAAAGCCAAGACGCGGCAGGCGGCCGAACAGCTTCGACGGATCGCCATAACCGAGATTGATCAGGAAATTGGATTTCCACGTCGTGCCCGCGAAAAATGCCGCATCCACCTTGGCCTTGTCGAAGCCGGACATGGCGCCGGTATCCAGCCCCAGAGCGCGCGCGGCAAGGATCAGATATCCGGCCTGAAGCGTGGCGTTGCGAAAAGCCGTTTCTTCGGCCACATCAGGGCTGGACGTGAACCACGAACGCGCATCGGCATGCGGAAACAGTTGCGGCAGTTTCTCGTAGAATTCGCTGTCAATGGCAGCGATGACAGTCACCGGTGCGGCCATGGTCTTTTCGAGATTGCCGGAAGACAGCGCAGGCTTCAGCTTTTCCTTGCCCTCCTGGCTGCGCACGAAGACGAAACGCGCTGGCGAGCAATTGGCCGAGGTCGGCCCCATCTTCGTCAGATCGTAAAGCGCCTTCAGCGTCTCGTCGCCAATTGGCTTGTCCATCCAGCCATTGTGGGTGCGTGCTTCGGTGAAAAGCGTTGCCAGTGCGGCGTCGTCAAGTGCCCCGTTGTCCAATACATTGTCATCAAGTGCTTTCGTCATCTTGCTCTAAAATCCTGTCATAGTGTCTGGTCGGCTGGCAGCAGGAACTGCAATAGCCGCTCGTTGAAAAGGTCGGGCTCGGTGATATTCACCGCATGGGCGCCGAAATCGAGTAGCCCAAGTTCGCTATGCCGCAGGCCTTCTGCCAGCCGCAGCGAGCGCGTATAGGGCACCAGAAGATCGTCCTTCGTTGCCACCACCAGCACCGGACTGCCGATCTCGCCAAGCCGGGCGTCGACGTCGAAAGCCCGTAGCGCCGCTATACGACGAAGCACGTTGGTCTTTCCCTGAAAATGCGCGACGCCATGGGCATCATCACGCGCTAGCCGCTCCTGATGTTCTGACATCCAGGCGGCCGGATAAAGAAACAGCGGCTGGGCTTTGACGAAGGCCTCGACACCGGATTTCTCCAGAAGCTCGATCCGCACGTCAAAGCAGCGTCCCGAATGCGGATCGGCCTTGCTCCACGCATTGATAAGCACCAGCCGGTCGATAAGGCCGGGCCGCCGCAGCGCGATATCGAGGCCGATCAGGCCGCCGAGAGCATGTCCCATGAAGTGGAATTTTTCGAGGTTCAAGGCCGAGACAATCTCCAGCACATCATCCGCCATGGCGGAAATCCCGCCATCCAGCGGCACCTCTCCGCCGGTCCTGCCGGTTCCGCGATGGTCATAAGTCACCACGCGGAAATGACGGGAAAGGGCTTCGATCTGCGGCGCCCAATAGGCACCCGATCCGCCCAGCCCCGAAGACAAAAGGATGGTGGGCGCCTCGGCATCAGTGCGGCCATGAACCTCGAAATGCATCATCTGCCGGTTCGCCCTATTTGCCGATATGGGCGACGGTGGCGATTTCCACCAGCGCATCTGGCTTCACAAGTCCGCACTGGATGCAATAACGCGCCGGCTTGTCGCCGGGGAAATATTCGGCATAGACCGTGTTGATGGCCTGATAATTGGCCCAGTCGGTGATGAAGATGTGGTTCATCGTCACGTCTTCCATCGTGCCGCCCGCGGTTTCGATGACCGACTTGATGGTTTCGAGAACGTGGCGGGTCTGGGCACTCGCATCGCCCACATGCACGACATTATTGTCCTTGTCGAAGGGCAGCGTGCCGGACACATAAACCACGCCATCGGCAAGCGTTCCCGGCGAAAAAGGGGCGATGGGTTTGCTGGTGCCGGCAGGCACGACGATCTTCTTCGGCATTTCGTTCTCCTCTTGTGGTTGGATATCAAGCGCTGACGGGTGCGGCCTGCGAGATGACGCCGCAGAAATCATTGACGGTGGCGACCCAGCCGAAAAATTTCTCGACATTGTAGACCGTCGCCTGCTGGATAAAATCCGGCCCCAGATGATGGGTGGCATCCTCCAGCATCACCCCGAAATATTCGAGATGGAAGGCATCGCGCAGCGAGCTTTCGACACAGACATTGGTGGCGATGCCAACGAAGACCAGATTGCGGATACCACGGGCACGCAAAACGCTATCCATATTGGTGTTGAAGAAACCGCTGTAACGCGTCTTCGGCACCAGAATATCGCCGGGCTGCGGCTGCAACTCGTCAACAATGGCATAATCCCAAGTACCCTTGGCCAACAGCTGGCCTTGTAGTTCTGGCCTTTTGCGCATGGTCTTCAGCGCATTGGACTTGTGCCAGTTGGGCGAACCCGGCCCGCCCGCCTCGACATAGTCCTTGTCCCAGCCATTCTGGAAATAAATGACCTGAACACCCGCCGCACGCGCCGCATCCAGCGTCTTCTTGATGTTGGCGATGGTGCCCTTGGCGCCTGATATGTCGAACCCGGCCAGATCGACATAACCGCCCTCGGTCGAATAGGCGTTCTGCATATCGACCACGACAACGGCGGTCTCGCTGGGTTTGAGGGTAATCGGCTCCGGCCTTGCGGGAAGTGTGACGCTTTCCGAACGGCTTTCCGGCCCCTTGTAACCCGCCACGACGGCTTCACTCATTCCGCTGCCTCCAGTTCGGCCAGCACATGCCGGCGGCTCTTCATCAGCGGCTGCACATATTTGCCGAATTTTTCGACACCCTCGAGGAAGTCGTCGAAAGTCAGCATTACGCCGCCGGTCCCCGGCACTTCGCTCATCTCGTCCAGCATGGCCGCCACTTCCTCATAGGAACCGATCAGCGTTCCCATGTTGATGTTGACCGCGGAAACGGGATTGGACATGTGCCGGACATTGGTGTCGGAGCCGGATTTGGTATCGACGGCGCTCTGCAGGCCGAGCCACTTGATAGCGTCTTCATCCGCACCCGCCTTGTAATGCTCCCACTTCGCCCAGGCGTCTTCGGATTTCTCCTCAGCAAGCACCATCGTCAGCACGACGGATTTGACCTCGCGGCCGCTTTTTTCCGTTGCCGCCAGAAGCCGCTCATTGGTGGGCGCAAAAGCCTTGGGCGTATTGACGCCAACACCGAAGCAGAAGCTGTAATCGGCGAACTTGGCCGAAAACGCCATGCCGGAATTGGAGGAACCGGCGCAGATGAGCTTCACATCCCCCTGCGGCACCGGCTTCATACGGCAATCGTCCATTTGGAAGAACTTGCCCTTGAAGTCCGACTGGCCCTCCGTAAGCAGCTCTTTCAGCACGGAGGTATATTCGCCGAGATATTCGTAACGATCACCAAAATAATCGTCACCCGGCCACAGTCCCATCTGGCTGTATTCAGGACGCTGCCAGCCGGTAATCAGGTTGATGCCGAAACGACCGCCGGAAATGGAATCGATCGTCGTCGCCATACGCGCAACAATGGCCGGCGGCATGACCAGCGTGGCGGCGGTGCCGAACAGCTTGATCTTGGAGGTAACGGCGGCGAGGCCTGCCATCAGCGTGAAGGATTCCAGATTATAGTCCCAGAATTCGGTCTTGCCGCCGAAGCCGCGCAGCTTGATCATCGACAGCGCAAAGTCGAAACCATATTGCTCCGCCTTCAGCGTGATCGCCTTGTTCAGGTCGAAGCTCGGCTTGTATTGCGGCGCGTTTTCTGAAAGCAGCCAACCATTGTTCCCGATCGGGATAAAAACACCGATTTCCATTTTGCTGTTCCCTTTTTTGCGTCAGGTGTCTCCTGACTTGAGAAAAGAGTAGCAGGTTCTGTGCCAGACCAAATACAATAATTTTATCAAATGGATAAAATTTTGGGACGCATCTAGCCTCGACCGAAAGGCAAAATTTTTATCATTTGGTAAAAATATTTGCCTGTTTATTCGGCAAATATTGAGAGCGATACGTCAAAGGTGAGCGGCTCTCGCAGTAGGCCTGAAAGTGCCGCAAGGCTCGCCTCACATTCTTCGTCATCCTCGGGCTTGTCCCGAAGATCTAACCATGTTGCGTAAAATCAATCGATTGCAGATCCTCGGGACAAGCCCGAGGACGACGAAGTACCGTTTCAGGAACTACGATCAACCCGCGGATAGCTCTCTGGAAGCTATGCCAAAACCTCAACCCATCCGCTGCTGCGCATAGGCATGCACCGCCCGGAATGCCGCCTCGGCACCTGCGACAACGCGCTCTTCCTCTTCCACCGTCAGCGAAATTTCATCAAGCGCCGCGGTGAAGGTGCGCCAGTGCAGGCCACGACCTTCGGGAGCGCCAGCGAGATGGCGGGCGCCGAATTCTTCGCCAAGCCCAAGCTTTGCCGCGTCCTTCAGCAGGAAGGCCGCACCGAGATTGGATCCTTCGACCACATAAAGCCAGCCCATGGCCTCCGGCAGATCGAAGGGCGTCTCGGCGGAAAAACGCGGCGCGGCCGTTTCGGGAATGGCAAGACCGAGATCGGAAAGATCCTGCTCGATCATGGAGAGACGACGGCGGCCCTTGAGGTCGGGCAGCAGGCCATCAAGCGTGGCATTGGAGAAAAAGGCATCGAGATCGCGATGGAAAAGATATTGCGTTTCGACGAACTTGCCGAATTTCTCGCGGCTCTCGAACGGCTTCGATGCCATGATGAAACTATCGAGATCGCCATGCGCCCCGCGCGTCGCTGCCTTCAGGCGCTTGACGCGGCTCTGCTCGGTCTCTGCTACAGGCGCTGCCGACTCCACAATAGTCATGATGATGGTCCCTTATCCCTATATTCAGACTGCCTGATAAAAATCTTTACTCCGACAGTCAAATTTTATTTTCGCATTTTTCCGTCTCCTTGCCCATGATGCTTGTGCGTCTCGCACCGCGATAAACCCATGCCCATCCAGACCAATCCAATCAATCCTCATCGGTGCTGGCAAGCCCACCCCAGAACTCATTTCCCCAGTAAAGTCCTTAACACTCACGCTCCGAGCAATCCTCTTGCAATTACTGCTTTACAACTAACATGTCAGTATGCCATCAATTCGCGGTCACCTTGGAGGAGCATCTTAATTGACCCAGAAATTCGGCCTTTCGGCAGCCCTGACAACCCCTTTCAAAACGGACGGAACGGTCGATATCGATGCCATGATCGCCCATGCCCGCCGCTGCCTGTCCAATGGCTGCGACAGCGTGACACTCTTCGGCACGACGGGTGAAGGCTGCTCCGTCGGCAGCCCCGAACGGCAGACGATCCTCTCCAGCTTCATTGCAGCAGGCATTGCACCGTCGCGTATCGTCACCGGGGTTCTGGTGGATTCCATCGAAGATGCGGCAGACCAGTCGGCGGAAGCCCTGAAAGCCGGCGCCCGCAATATTCTGCTCGCCCCGCCTTCCTATTTCAAGAATGTCAGCGATGACGGCCTGTTTGCCTGGTTCTCGGCGGTCTTTTCGAAGATCGGCAAGGATGCACGCGACATTCTTGTCTACAATATCCCCTCTGTGACGATGGTGACACTGTCTGTCGAGCTGGTCGGACGGCTGAAAGCGGTGTTCCCCGGCATCGTTACCGGCGTCAAGGATTCCTCCGGCAACTGGAGCCATACCGAGCGCCTGCTGAAGGAACACGGCGATCTCGCCATCCTGATTGGCGATGAGCGTGATCTCGCAAGAGGCGTCCGCCTCGGCGGTCAGGGCGCCATATCCGGCGTTGCCAATTTCCTGACGCAGGAAGTCCGCGCGATGGCCGTTGACGGCAAGGATGATCCCCGCATTGTCGATCTTGTTGTGGAACTTCTGAAATTCCCGGTTACGCCTGCCGTCAAGGTGCTGGTATCACACACGACAGGGGAAACTATCTGGTCGGATGTGCGTGCACCGCTCGTCGCGATTTCACCTGAGGATCGGCGGCAGATCGAGGGCGCTTTCGACGCGCTGTTTCGCAAACAGGCCGCCTGAACAAAGCTGAAAGGTTGAGCATGGACGATACCGGCGAACAGACATTGCGGGAACGGGCGTATGAGAGCTTTACGCACCACCTTCTCTCGCGCGACGTTCGCCCGGGGCAATTCATCTCGCAGCGCCGGCTCGTGGAACTGACGGGCCTGCCGCTCGGCGCGATCCGGGAAGCAATTCCGCGGCTGGAGGCGGAAGGTCTGATCAAGACGGTACCGCAGCGGGGATTGCAGGTCGCCCATATCGACATCAACCTCATTCGCGAGGCGTTCCAGTTCCGTATCTTTCTCGAGAAGGAGGCCGTGGCGCTCTTTACCCGTTCGGCCTCGGACGAGACCATCGCCAGGCTGCTGAAACAGCACCGCGATATCGCCGAGGCGACGGAAAACGGTGGGGAATCGCCGGAGCTCGATCAGCATGCCCAGCAGGTGGACTGGGGCATGCACGATGCCTTCATCGATAGTCTCGGCAACTCGATCATCTCGAACGCCTACAGGGTCAATTCCATCAAGATGCGCCTCATCAATCAGGAGCGCTTTCGCATCGCAGGCCACGTCAAATCGGTGATGAAAGAACACCTCGCCATTCTCGAAGCCATTGAGAAGCGATCCGTCGAAGACGCCGTAGAGCGCCTGACCGCCCATATCCGCAACGCAAGGGACAGGGCGCTGGCAGTATAGGGCAATTCCGGCAGGGCAGCAGAACGGTCCTGCGCCGGAATTGCATGAAAATAAGCAACAAGCCGGAGGTGAGGAGAATTTCCGGCTAACTGGAGGAGAACTGACATGAGGCATTCATTGCTCAACCCCACGCGTCGCGCCTTTCTGGCAGGCACGGCCGCGATTGGCGGCAGCGCGATGCTCGGCATTCGCCCGGCATCGGCGGCGGTGAACTGGAAAAAACACGCAGGCACGACGCTTGAAGTCAACCTCGTCAAAAGCCCGCGCAGCGAAACGCTGATCAAATATCTCGGCGAATTCGAAGAACTGACCGGCATCAAGGTCAATGCCGAAGCAACGCCGGAACAGCAACAGCGCCAGAAGGTGGTGATCGAGCTTTCCTCTGGAAAGCCCAGCTTCGACGTTGTGCATCTGAGCTACCACGTTCAGAAGCGCCAGTTCGAAAAAGGCAAGTGGCTGGCCGATATCAGCGGCTTCCTGAAGGACCCGTCGCTCACCGATCCGTCGCTCACCGAAAAGGACTTTGCCGAGGCCGGCATGCTGTTTGCGAAGGATAGCGACGGCGTGCTGCGCTCGCTCCCCTTCTCGGTGGATTACTGGATCGTCTACTGGAACAAGGAGCTCTTCGAAGCCAAGGGCCTTAAATACCCGGAGACCTTCGAGGAACTGGTAACGGCGGCGGAAGAGATCACCGACCCCGCAACCAACACCTATGGTTTCGTGGCGCGCGGCCTCAAGAACGCCAATACACCTGTCTGGACCTCGCTGATGCTGGGTTACGGCGCAAAACCAATCGTGGACGGCAAGATCAATACCGAATCCAAGGAAGCGGTTGAAGCTGCAAAGCTCTATCAGCGTCTGATGACCAAAGCCGCCCCTCCCGGCGTCTCCGGCTTCAACTGGGCGGAAGCGCAGTCGGCCTTCCTTCAGGGCAAGATCGGCATGTGGTTCGATGGCGTCGGTTTTGCGCCGCCGATCGAAAACCCGGAAAAATCCCGCGTTGTCGGCAAGGTCGGTTACGGCGTCATGCCGAAGGGTCCGGCAGCACAGGCCGCCGGCACCTTTGGCGATGGTCTCGGCGTCGTCGAAGCCAGCAGCAAGAAGGAAGCCGCCTATCTCTTCTGCCAATGGGCGATTTCGCATGAAATGGGCGCGCGTCTCTTGCAGGCCGGTGCGGGTGTTCCGTTCCGCCAGTCCATTCTCGAAGATCAGAAGGTCCGCGAAGGCGTCAAGATGCCGGCCACCTGGTTGGACGCCGTCGTCGGCTCCGGAAAGGTCTCGCAGCTGGCGCTCCCCGTCATCATTCCGGTGACGGAATTCCGCGACATCTACGGCGTCGGCCTCACCAACATGATCGGCGGCGCGGACCCGGCAACTGAGCTGAAAAAGGCAACGGAACAGTTCGCACCCGTTCTGGCGCGTAGCGAGGGATAATGGCCTCCGTGAGCATCGAAAACACCAAGACAGGCGCGAGCCGGAAAGAAGGGAGCAGGCCCGCAAGGCTTGCTCCCAATTACTGGCCCTTCGTCATACCGGCACTTGTCGTCATTTCGGCGGTGATCGTTTTTCCGTGGGTCTTCACCCTCTGGATGAGCGCGCATCGCTGGACGCTCGGACAGGAGCAGAGCTTTATCGGTTTCGAGAACTATATCAGGCTTGCAAGCGATATCAGGTTCTGGGAATCGCTCTGGCATACGCTCATCTATACCGTGCTGTCGGTCGTCGCTCCGCTTATCCTCGGAACATTGGCGGCGCTGGTTTTCGATGCACAGTTTCCGCTGCGCGGTTTTCTGCGCGGCGTCTTCGTCATGCCAATGATGGCGACCCCGGTCGCCATCGCGCTGGTCTGGACCATGATGTTCCACCCGCAGCTCGGCGTCCTGAATTATCTCCTGTCCTTCATCGGCATTGGGCCGCTGGAATGGATCTACAACCAGTCCACCGTCATCCCCTCGCTGGTGCTGGTGGAAACCTGGCAATGGACACCGCTCGTCATGCTGATCGTGCTCGGCGGTCTCGCCGCCGTGCCGCGCGAACCCTATGAAAGTGCTGAAATCGACGGCGCCAACGCCTGGCAGAAGTTCCGTTACCTGACCATGCCGATGATTGCGCCCTTCCTGATGATCGCCGTCATCATCCGCTCCATCGACGCCGTCAAAAGCTTCGACATCATCTATGCAATGACTCAAGGCGGACCCGGCACGGCATCGGAAACCATCAACATCTATCTCTACAACACGGCCTTTGCCTATTACGACATTGGTTACGGCTCGGCCATGGCGGTGGTCTTCTTCATCATCATCGTAGCACTTTCCTTCGTGCTTCTGATGGTGCGCCAGCGCTCGCAATGGAACGAGATGGAGGATCGCTGATGTCTGCAAAAATCCTGAAACGCAAAAATCTCGACCGGCTCGGCCTGTTCTTCGTGGCGCTGGTGATGATCTCTCCCGTCATCCTGTTCTTCATCTGGATGATCTCGCTGTCGCTGAAATATGAAATCGACAACGGCGCCTATCCGCCGATCCTCATTCCCGAACGCTTTGCCTGGTCGAACTATGTGAAGGTGTTCGAGGAGAATAATTTCTTCCTCTATTTCTGGAACTCTGTTCTCGTCACCGGCGCCGCCACCATTCTGGCGTTGGTGATCGGCGTGCCGGCCGGCTACGGCATTGCCCGACTGAAGGCTGAAAAATCGGCCGTCGTCATCATGATCGCCCGCATGACGCCCGGCCTTTCTTTCCTCATTCCGCTGTTCCTGCTGTTCCAATGGCTGAACCTGCTCGGCACACTCTGGCCGCAGATCATCATCCATCTTGTGGTGACGGTACCGATCGTCGTCTGGATCATGATCGGTTACTTCGAGACGACCCCGAAGGAACTGGAAGAGGCGGCAAGCATCGATGGCGCATCCTCCTGGCAGGTGTTCCGGCTGGTGGCGCTGCCGATTGCCAAGCCCGGCATCGTCGTTTCCTTTATCCTCGCGGTCATCTTCTCGTGGAACAACTTCGTCTTCGGCATCGTGCTGGCCAGCCGCGAAACGCGCACCCTGCCGGTCGCGGTCTACAACATGCTGTCCTTCGAACAGGTGAGCTGGGGACCGCTGGCCGCAGCCGCGCTGATCGTGACGCTGCCGGTGCTGCTGCTGACCATGTTCGCACAGAAACAGATCGTGGCGGGTCTCACCGCCGGCGCCGTCAAGGGCGGCTGAATTCAAGAAGGGCATTCCATGCCCTTACTCTTTTAACGCAATTCCGGACGCAAAACCGCGACGCACTTTTGCTGGAATTGCTCGTAACGGGAACCAAAAACATGGCACCGGTCAATATTCAAAATGTCCAGAAGCGCTTCGGCTCGGTCAACGTCATCCATGGCATCGATATCGACATCAAGGACGGAGAATTCGTCGTCCTCGTCGGCCCCTCCGGCTGCGGCAAATCCACTCTGCTGCGCATGATCGCAGGCCTGGAAGAGCTGAGCGACGGCGAGATCCACATCGGCCCGCGGGAGGTGAGCCACCTGCCCGCCCGCGACCGCGATATCGCCATGGTCTTCCAGAACTACGCGCTTTATCCGCATATGACGGTGAAGGATAATATGGGCTTTGCGCTGAAGCTGAAGAAGGTGAGCGCGGACGAAACCAAGGCCAAGGTCGACAGGGCCGCCGCCATTCTAGGGCTGGAAAAGCTGCTGGACCGTTATCCACGCCAGCTTTCCGGCGGCCAGCGCCAGCGTGTCGCCATGGGCCGCGCATTGGTGCGCGATCCGCAGGTCTTCCTGTTTGACGAGCCGCTTTCCAACCTCGACGCCAAGCTGCGTGTGCAGATGCGCGGCGAGATCAAGGCCATGCACCAGCGCATCGGCACGACAACCATCTACGTCACCCACGACCAGGTGGAAGCCATGACCATGGCCGACAAGATCGTGGTGCTGCATGATGGCGTCATCGAACAGATCGGCGCACCGCTGGAGCTTTACGACAATCCCGCCAATCTCTTCGTTGCCGGTTTCATCGGCTCGCCCGCCATGAATTTCATTCGTGGTCGGGTGGAGGAAGGCGTCTTCCGCACCGCAAAGGGCCTCAGCCTGCCGCTGCCCGCCCATGCCGATCTCGGCAAGCTCGGCGGCCGCGATCTCGTCTACGGCGTGCGACCGGAGCATATCCGCGCGGCCGAGACCGGCATCGAAGGCCGGGTCGAACTGGTCGAAGGCACCGGCTCGGAAATCTACGCCAAGCTCGATTGCAAGGGTGACGATATCGCCTGCCTGTTCCGCGAGCGCCTGAATGTCCGCTTCGGCGATACGATCCACATTGCCATCGACCCGGCAACGGTGCATCTGTTCGACAAGGACAGCGGCAAGCGCATCTGAACACGGCAGGACCGGAGAGAATGGTAAAGAAAGCGGGCGGCAAGCATGTGCTCTGCGTGGGTGCCGCCGTGCTCGACACCCTGTTTCGCGTGGCAGACATGCCGAAGGGCGAAGGCAAGGTCCTGCCTTATGAAATGTTGCAGATCGCCGAAGGCATGGCGTCCAGTGCTGCCTATGCCGTGCATCGCATGGGCGGCCGCGCCAGCCTGTGGGGCGCGGTGGGCGACGACGAGACCGGAAGCCGTATCCTGCGCGATCTCTCCGAAAGCGGCATTGATGTTGCCGGCATGACCGTTGCTTCCGGCGCGCGCTCGGCACTCTCGACGATCATCATCGATGATCGTGGTGAAAGGCTGATCGTGCCTTTCTACGATCACCGCCTTCACGAGAAAAAACGCGCCTGCACGCCGGAAGATATTGCCCCCTTCGATGCCGTTCTCGTTGATGTGCGCTGGCCGGAACTGGCGTTCGATGTGCTGACCGTGGCGCGAGCGCTTGGCAAACCCGCCATTCTGGATGGTGACGTTGCACCCGTCGAAACCCTTGAGAAGCTTGCGCCCGCCGCAACCCATATCGTCTTTTCCGAACCCGCCGCCGCCCGGCTGACGGGGCTTGAAACGGTGAAAGACATGCTGCCGGTGCTGCATGCCCGTTATCCGCAAACCTTCATCGCCGTCACCGCCGGTCCGGCGGGCTGCTGGTGGACGGAGGCCGGCGATCCGACGGTGCATTTCCAGACGACGATGCAGGTCAAGGCAGTGGACACGCTGGCGGCGGGCGATATCTTCCACGGCACCTTTGCGCTGGCGATGGCTGAAGGCATGCAAAGCCGCGCGGCCATCCGCCTCTCCTCCGTTGCCGCCGCGCTGAAATGCACCGTCTTCGGCGGCCGGGCCGGCGCGCCGACGCGCGAAGAGACAGAAGACGCGATGCGGCAATGGCTGGAGCGGGAAGGCGAAGCCGCGTTGCGCGCCTCCTGAGCGCATCCATTGCCCGCATAAAACTATTCCATTTTTGCGATGCCGTTTCACGGCGAAGTAGTCTAACGTCATGTCAGAGCAAAGCTTTTCATGAAGCCGCGCCTGTTCCACCTTGAGCCTGCATTCCGCAAAAGTGATCGCCCGATGCATCAGACGACCCGCCCGAGACTGCGCGATATCGGTTTCCGGCCCGGCCATTTCGAGACCGGCCCGCTCAACGCCATCACCGATGTCGAAGGCGTGACCATCGGCCATTCGACCGTCATCGAAGGCGAGACGATCCGCACCGGCGCAACCGCGATCCTGCCGCATGGCGGTAATCTTTTTCAGGACAAGGTGCCCGCCGGCTTCGCCGTCTATAACGGCTTCGGAAAATTTGCCGGTTCGACCCAGATCGACGAACTCGGCGAACTCGAAACACCTGTTATTTTGACCAATACGCTGGCGACAGGCCGTGCCATCGAGGCGATCAATCGCCATACGCTATCGCAACCGGGCAATGAAAAAGTGGTGTCGATCAACTCGGTGGTCGGAGAGACCAACGATTCCCGCCTGAATGACATCCGCGCCGGCCGCCCGACCGTCGAGGAGATCTCGGCCGCGCTGAAAAACGCTACCACAGGCCCGGTGGCCGAGGGTGGCGTTGGCGCCGGAACGGGCACGGTCGCCTTCGGCATGAAAGGCGGCATAGGCACCGCATCCCGCATCGTCCCCATCGCCGGGGAGACTTACACACTCGGCGTTCTCGTGCAGTCCAATTATGGTGGCCATCTGCTGGTCTGCGGTAAGCCCTATGTCAGCCCTGAGCATAAAGACAAGGACGGCTCCATCGTTATCGTGGTCGCAACCGATGCGCCGCTCTCCCCCCGCAATCTGAAGCGCCTCGCTGCCAGAAGCTTCGGTGGACTGGCCCGCACGGGCGCCGCACTCAGCAACGGCTCCGGTGACTATTCGCTGGCCTTTTCCACCGATGAGCGGCTGCGTCGCACGCCTGCGCGCCGCAAGACCGTCGCGGACTATCCAGAACTTTCCAACGATGCGATTTCGCCGCTCTTCGAAGCTGCGATTGAGGCGACGGAGGAGGCGATCCTCAATTCGCTCTGCGCAGCCACAACGACATCGGGCTTCAATGCCGGCACCGGCAAGGCCGCCACGGTTGAAGCCATTTCCATCGACACCCTTAAAACCCTTGTTTCAGCCTGATCTTCCAGACGGAGTTTTCATGACCAGCCCATCCGGCCGCATCGTTTACGTCAACGGCGAATTTCTGCCCGAAGCGGACGCCCGCCTTTCCATCTTCGACCGCGGTTTCCTGTTCGGCGACGGAATTTACGAAGTCACGTCGGTTCTGGAAGGCAAGCTGATCGACAGCGACCTGCATATGACCCGGCTGGAACGCAGCGCCCGTGAAATCGATGTGGCCCTGCCGGTCACGACGAAAGAGATCGTTGAAGCCGAACGTCGCCTGATCGCCGACAACAACCTCGTCGAAGGCATGATCTATCTGCAGCTGACGCGTGGCGCCGAAGACCGCAACTTCCTGTTCTCGGCCGATCTGAAGCCGACACTGGTCATGTTCACCCAGGCAAAAAAGCTGCTTGGCACCGCCGTCGAGGAGGCCGGTATCGCCGTCAAATCGGTTCCCGACCAGCGCTGGGAACGTCGTGACATCAAGACCGTCTGCCTGCTCCCACAGGTCATGGCCAAGCGCATCGCCAAGGCCGAGGGCTGTGATGAGGCGTGGATGATCGAGGACGGTTTCGTCACCGAAGGCGCGTCCTCGACCGCTTATATCGTCACCGCCGATAAAAAGATCATCACCCGCGGCAACAGCAACAAGACCCTGCCCGGCTGCACACGCCTTGCCGCTCTGGAATTGGCCAAGGAGGCCGGGTTTACGCTGGAAGAACGCCCCTTCACGCTGGAAGAAGCCATGAACGCCAATGAGGCCTGCCTGACGAGCGCCTCCAACTTCGTCGTCTCGGTCACCAAGATCGACGGCAAGCCGGTGGGCAACGGCAAGCCCGGCCCGATGGTAAGCCGCCTGCGCGCGCTCTACCTCGAAAACGCCCGCCGTACGGCGATTTAAGCAGGTATCAGCCTTCGAGAACCGCCCATATACGCTCGACAACGGGCCGGCGGTTCTCCTTCGAACGATAAAGCCTTATATCGACGGCAATGTCGAAACTCGGATCGGCGGCGCGCACAAGGGTGCCGCTGTCCAGCTCCTGCCGCATCAGGCTTTCCGGCACCCAGGCGACCCCCCAGCCTGCCATCGCCATGGCTTTCAGCCCCACCGACATGCTGCCCTCATGCACCCGCTCGAATTGCGGCAGCCTTGCGCTTAAGAGATCGCGCAGCAGCGGCCCGAAGAACGAGGCCTTTTCATAATCCAGATAGGCAAAGGGCTTTTTCGCATTCTCCACCAGCGCATGCAGCGGCGTGCCATCCTTAGTCGGGGCTGAGACCGGAATTATATTCTCTGCACCCAGCACACGAAATTCGAATAGCTGCGCATCAAGCAGCATCGGCACTTCATGGTGGGCATAGGTCAGAAGGAAATCGCTCTGCCCGTCCACCAGCGAGTTGAGGTTTTCCTCCATGCTGCCGGAGTCGGGCCGCAGCACGGAAAACAGGGGGCCAGCTGTGTCATTCAACCGTTTCAACCAGCCAGGAAAAAAGGTGAAGGACAGAGTATGGAGGGCGGTCAGCCGTACGGTCTTCGCATCCTCGCCATCTTCCTGCAACAGGGTGCGCCGCGCATGGTAGAGCTGTTTGAGCGTCTCCTGCGCCACTGGCACGAACTTCGCTCCTGCCTCCGTCAATCGTGAGGGATAGGATGCGCGGTCGACCAGCGTCGCGCCCACCCAGGCTTCCAGCTGCTTGATGCGCCGGCTGAAGGCGGATTGCGTCACATGCCGCTCATCCGCCGCCTTCGAGAAATTGAGCGTTCCAGCCAGCGCCAGGAAATCCTCGAGCCATTTGACTTCCAAGGGCCTGTTCTCCCACAAAGATGTTGTCCCGGCCTGCCGGGAACACGGGTCTTTATTAGGAGCAATGGAAGCCGATTGAAACCCTTTAGAAAGCTTCGGGTCGTTTAACAAACTGACTAGAGCCCGCTTGCGTCATCCTCGGGCTTGACCCGAGGATCCACAACCAAGTGCGACAATGGATCCTCGGGTCAAGCCCAAGGATGACATCGAGTTTGTAGGGCGCACCGGGATAGGCCTCAGTCGTTAGCGGCTTCTGGAATATTCGATCATCCGCGCCCGGCTGGACACCAGTTCGATCCGGTAGTCACCCAGCCGGTTGAGGCAGACCCGCTTCGTCCAGGGCCCATCGGTGAGCGTAAAGAGAAAACGGCCATTGCCGAGCGCCTTGAGCGGCATGCTGCGGCGGGTCGGGCCGATGCCCATTGTCAGCGAGGAACCGCCGATGATAAATTCCGCGCCCTCATCCGAACGCCATGCTCCCGAAAGATCATTCGGCACCATATGCTCTCCGACAGGCAGGAAACGGCGGGTGGCGTGACCGGCCTCGCCCACAATCGCATCGCCGTCTAACCTGAGACGCATGGGAGATGAGGCGGAACGGGAAGAAACCCAACCATCGACATCTTCATAAAGCGTGTCGTCGCTATCGATGAAGGTGGCGGTGCTGCCCTTGATCTCCAGCCACCACGGCCCGCTTTCGGTCACATAAAGACCATCAGGCAGGCTGGCGGCGGGTTTGGGCAAAGGCAGACCGGTCAAAGCCGCCATGCTTTCCAAAGCGATCTTGAAGCCGTTGGTATCCTCGCGGTTCGACACAATGACGAAGCCTGTGCCGTTTTCCGGATCGAGCAGAAAGTAAGTCTTGTAACCGGGATGCGAACCGCCGTGTCCGACAAACCGGCGCTCGCCCAAATGCGACCAGCGCAGGCCGAGGCCATACTCGCTCATCCGCCCGTCGGCGAGCGGCCGCTCAGCCGAAAGCCTGTCGAGAACACCCGCAAAGCTGCCCTCGCCCCGCATCAGCCCCTGCAACCAACGAGTAAGTGCTTCGGCGCTGCCGGCAAGGCTGCCGGATGCAGAGATATGCAGGCCGGCGGCAGAGAGCTGCCAATTCTCTTCAGACTTCCAGTAACCCGGGACAAGTCCATTGACCGGATCGTTCCAGACATCCGGCGCCTTCAGAAACACGCCGAACGGCCCGGAAATCTGTGTCTGCACGAAATCATCGAAACGGAAACCCCGGCGCTCCAGCACCGCTTCCACCAGACGATAACCCGTGTTGGAATAGGACACCTCGCTGCCCGCCGAAAAATTCAGCCGCGTCAGTCGAGAAAGATAGTCGAGGAGCGGCCCGGCTTTCGTTTCGGTATAGACGGAAAGACCAAGCAGCGACAGGCACTCGCGCGTATCCGGCAGGCCGCCGCTCATATCCAGCGCCTGCCCGACCGTAACGTCGCGCAGCGGCGATTGCAGCTCCGGCAGATGTTTGCCGAGCGGATCGTTGAGCCCGATCAGATCGGAATGGGCGAGCACCATGGCGCAGAAGGCGTGTTTGGTGACTGAGGCATAACGCACGACGCTCTGCGGCGTGAAGGGTGCGAAGGTCGAGAGACTTTCGACGCCGCCCGCATGGGCAAAACGAATGCCATCGAGATCAAAACCAATGACCGCTCCGCCCGGCTCGTTGCCCGCCCATTGCGAGACGAAGGTCTCTGAAAGGGTTGACGCGGCGTTCCAATCGAATTGATGTGGCATGGTTTGGTCTCGTGTGTTTATGGGTCGAATGCACACGCGAGGACAACGGTTTATCGCCGCCATCGCAGCTTGTTTCTTCTCCCCGCCGGGGAGAAGGTGGCCCGAAGGGTCGGATGAGGGGGCAACGTCAGCGATAAACTGAGAGCTTGCCCCCTCATCCCGCTGCCGCGGACTTCTCCCCGACGGGGAGAAGAAACGAGCAGCACCCGCTCGATCTATTAGCGACCCGACCTCAGGCCGGTTCTTCCAACCGGATACTCAGGCTGCGCAGCTCTTCCGTATGCGGATGTTTCGTGCGGCCCTCGCGCAGATCACCCGCGCTCAGTTGCTCCACCATTTCCCCGTTCAGCATCACGCCAACCTGCGGGCACAGATGCGCGATGACAGCCAGATTGTGGCTGACGAGAATATAGGTGAGGTTGCGCGCCGCCCGCAGATCCTGCAACAGGTTCAGGATTTCCGCCTGTACCGAGACATCGAGCGCCGAGGTCGGTTCATCGAGCAGCAGCACCTCAGGGTCGGCGATCAGGGCACGGGCAATCGCCACGCGCTGGCGCTGGCCGCCGGAAAGCTGGTGCGGGAACCGGAAACGCACGGCCTGCGGCAGCGCCACATCCGAGAGCGCCTGCTGGATGCGCTTTTCGATATTGTCCATGCCGTGCACCAGCGGCAATTCGCTGAGAATACGGTCGATGGTCTGGCGCGGATGCAGCGAGCCATAGGGGTCCTGAAACACCATCTGCACCTGCCGGAAGAATTCCGGCGTACGGCGCAGCGGCGCGTCCTTGCCGGCAAAGGCGATGCGGCCTTCCCAGCTTTCATTGAGCCCGGCCATGGCGCGCAGGATGGTGGATTTGCCCGAGCCGCTTTCACCGACAATGCCGAAGCTGCCGCCCTTTTCCACCGAAAAGGACACGCCCTTCACCACTTCACGGTCGCCGAACTTGATACGGAGATTATCGACGTCGATCATTGGCTGGACCACGCTGCATCACGGTTGAGAACGGGAAGACGCTCACGCGGATGCGTCAGCGAGGGAATGCAGTTCAGCAGTCCCTTTGTATAGGGATGTTCGGCTTTCAGAAGTTCGGACGCCTTCAGCTCCTCCATCACCCGGCCGGAATACATCACGGCGACGCGGTCGCAGAAATGCGAGACGAGCGGCAGGTCGTGGCTGATGAGGATGAGACCCATGCCGCGTTCCGACACCAGCTCCTCGATCAGCCGCAGGATTTCCGCCTGCACCGTGGCATCGAGAGCACTCGTCGGTTCGTCGGCGATCAGAAGCTCGGGATCGGGCGCCAGCATCATGGCAATCATCACGCGCTGACCCATGCCGCCGGAAACCTCATGTGCATAGGACGAGGCGACCTGACGCGGATTGCGGATCTTCACCTGATCGAGAAGCGCGATTGCCGCTTCCATGGCTGCCCGCTTGCTGCCGCCCTTGTGGGCACGCCAGGCTTCAGCGATCTGTGCGCCCATGGTCTTGACCGGGTTCAGCGAATATTTCGGATCCTGCAGAATGAAACCCGCCCGCTTGCCGCGGATCTGGCGCATCTGCCTTTCGCTGGCAGACAGCACGTCGATGCCGTCGAAGGCAAGCTTATCGGCGCGGATATCGGCATTGGAGGGCAGAAGCTTCATCAGCGCCCGGGCCGTCAGGCTCTTGCCCGAACCGGATTCGCCGACGATCCCGAGCTTTTCGGTACCAAGCTTCATGGAAACACCACGCACCGCCTCGAAACGGCTGGTGCGGGTCTGGAAGGCGATCTTCAGATTTTCGATTTCGACCAGCATGGCTCAATGTCCCTTCGGGTCGAGAACGTCGCGCAGGCCATCGCCGAGGAAGTTGAAGGCGAGCGAAACGAGGAAGATGGCGATGCCGGGAATGGTGGCGACCCACCATTGTTCGAAGATGAAGCGCTTGGCCGTCGCAATCATCGCGCCCCATTCCGGCGAAGGCGGCTGCGCGCCCATGCCGAGGAAGCCGAGGCTTGCGGCCGTGATGATGATCGAGCTCATGTCGAGCGTGATGCGCACGATAAGGCTCGGCACGCAGAGCGGCGCAATATGCCGGGCAATGATGCGCCAGGCGGAAGCACCGGTCAGGCGATAGGCCGCGACGAAATCACTGCCGCGCACCGTCATGGTTTCGGCGCGGGCGAGACGCGCATAGGGTGGCCATGCGGTGAGCGCGATGGCGAGAATGGCGCTTTCGACGCCCGGCTTCAGCGCCGCAACAAAGGCCAGCGCGAGGATGAGGCGGGGGAAGGCCAGGAACACATCCGTCACCCGCATCAGCACCGTATCGACGATACCGCCAAAATAACCGGCGATGCAACCGATGGCGAGACCGATGGGTGCTACGAGAACGACGACGGCAATGACCATGCCGAGTGTGACGCGGCCGCCATAGAGAATGCGCGAGAGAATGTCGCGGCCCAGCTCATCAGTGCCAAACCAGTGCTCGGCGCTCGGGAAGGCAAGGCGGTTGCCGAGGTTCTGCGTCGCCGGATCGTAGGGCGCGAGCAGCGGCGCCAGCAGCGACAGGGCGATGAAGAGGACGATGATGGTCAGACCGACCACCGCCAGCGGATTGGACTTGAGATTGAGCCAGATGCGATACCGGTTGCCCCAGGCAGCCTGTGTTCGCGAATGCGGCGTCTCATCCAGCGCCCAGTTTCTGAAATTAGCTAACATCATCGAACGCGAGGATCCATAACTCTGTAAAGCACGTCTGCGAGCAGGTTGAGGGCGACATAGATGAAGCCGATCAACAGGGTTGCTCCGACGACCGGGTTCATGTCCGCGTTCATGAGCGAGACGGTGAGATATTGGCCGAGGCCGGGCCAGCTGAAGACGGTCTCCGTTACCACGGCACCTTCGAGAAGGCCGGCATAGGTCAGCGCGAGAACGGTAACAAGCTGCACGGCGACCGTCGGGAAGGCGTGGCCCCATATAACGGTCATGGCCGAAAGCCCCTTGGCGCGGGCGGTGATGACATATTCGCCCTTCAGCGCGTCGATCATGAAGGCGCGCGTCATGCGGGTGATATAGGCCATGCTGAAATAGGCGAGAATGCAGACGGGCTGCACCATATGGGCGATGGCGTCGTAAAAGGCGTCCCAGTCGCCGGCAAGCAGCGTATCGACCGTCATCAGGCCGGTGACCTGCGTGATCATGCCGTCATAGATGATATCCTGCCGGCCCGGTCCGGGTGCGACGCCGAGCGTGGCGTAAAAGACAAGCAGCGAAATCAGCGCCAGCATGAAGACCGGCACGGAGTGACCGGCAAGGCAGACGACGCGGATCACCTGGTCGGTCAGCTTGCCCTGCTTCACGGCGGCCCAGACACCCAGCGGAATGCCGATGAGAGCGGCGAGGATAAGCGCTGCGGTGGCAAGTTCGAAGGTGGCGGGGAAAACGCGCTTGATATCGATCCAGACCGGATTGCGGGTCAGGATCGAATTGCCGAAATCGCCATGCAAGACCTGCGAGACATAGTGGAAGAACTGCACGACCAGCGGCTGGTCGAGACCCATTTCGGCCCGCACCCGCACGATGACGTCTTCGGGCGCATTGTCGCCGACCGCCGCGATGACCGGATCGACAGGCATGACGCGCCCGATCATGAAGGTGATGATCATCAAACCGAACAGCGTCAGGAGGACGCTGCTCAGTATCGATGATATGCTTTTAACGCGCTTGTTCAATGTCACGCTTTCTTCGCATCGTGGTAGGAATTGCCCTCGGAGAGAACGCCGAGTTCGAAACCGGAAACGCCCTTGCGGAAGGCAGCCGTCTTCGTTGTCTGGAACATGAACACGAAGGGGCTGTTTTCCATGTGCTCGCGCTGCAGGGACTCATAAAGCTCCACGCGCTTTGCCGGGTCTTTCTCGTCACGGGCAGCTTCTGCCTTCGCGGCAAAGTCGTCGTTCTTGAAGCGCGAACGCCACAGGAAGGGCTTGGACTTGGCGTCGTCGCCATTGTCCTTGTTGATGTTGAAGACATCGGCGTTGGAATGCGGATCGAAATAATCCGTGCCCCATGCCGATAGCGCCATCTGGTGTTCGCGGGCGCGCATCTTGGTCAGAACCTGACGGTTCTCGGCCGATTGCAGGCGCACCTTGATGCCGATATCGGCAAGGTTTGCCTGAATGGCCTGCGCCAGATCCGGATAGGGCTGGGCGGAATAGTGATCCATGGTGATCTCGAAACCATCGGCAAGGCCGGCTTCCGCCATCAGCGCCTTTGCCTTCTCGACATCGCGCTGGAACGGCGTGTCGTTGACGGCGCCGGGGAAGCCCTTCGGCTCGAAGCTCTGGTGGATTTCGTGCGTCAGCGGCACGATGTTTTCCTGCATGCCCTTATAGTCCAGCGCCCACTTGATGGCCTGCCAGACCTGCGGCTTGGCAAGGTTCTCATTACCCTGATTGAGCGAAATCAGGACCAGCGAGGCGATGGACTTGCGCTGCAGCTCGATATTGGCGTCGTCCTTGACGGTGCGCAGCTGCTCCGACGTCAGGTCGCGGGCGATATCGATATCGCCCTTTTGCAGCATCAGAAGCTGGGAAGACGGATCGGTGACGTGGCGCAGCACGATGCGCTTGATGTTACCCTTATAGGGACCGTTGGGGTTGACGGTGAGCGCAACGCTTTCGCTGGGCTTCCAGGCCTGCAGCATGAAATCGCCGGAACCGGCGCTGTTCTTCTGCAGCCAGCCATTGCCGAGGTCTTCGCCGGAAGCATTGGCGAGAACCGCCTTCTTTTCGACGATCGCGCCGATATTGGCGGAAAGGCAATACAGCAGAAAGGAGATGGCGGTCGGCTTGGCCGTCGTCAGCTTCACCGTCTTGTCGTCGGCGGCAACAATGGTCGTTTCGGCATTTTCAGGCGTGAAGCCGAACTGACCGATGATGAAGGCCGGGCTCTTGTTCATCTTGATCGCGCGCTGCAACGAGAAGGCAACGTCTTCCGCAGTCACTTTCGCACCGCTGGAGAAGGTCGCATCGTCACCGATCGTGAAGGTAAAGACCTTGCCGTCCGCATCGGCTTCCCAGGATTTCGCGATAACCGGATCGACCTTGGTGGAATCCTCACGGTTGGCCCGCACCAGCTTCTGGTACATGTTGGAGATGATTTCACCGCCAACGGCCTCGAAACCTTCATGCGGGTCAAGGCTCGTCATATTGTCCAGCTGCTGGGCAACCACCAGAATATCCTTGGGCGTTGCGGCAAAGGCCGGAATGCGCGCATAGGACAGGAACGGAACGGCAGCGCCGGCGATCAGCAGGTTGCGTCTTGAAATCATCGAAAATCCCCTTTCGGACCTTATTTTTCAGAAAATGATGGGTTTGCCCCAATCCAGTCGTTTTTTTTATGTTTTCCCGCGATTACCACGAGCAAACGAGGCCCGACCAATTCCAAATTTGGCAGAGCCTATGCATGGATTGCATTTGCTCCCGCCTTGACCTTTCCTCTACCAATTCCCAAAAGTCTGATGGACGCGCGTCCGCGCCCTCCCGCTATCCGAAGGTGAATGACCATGACCGATCAAAAACCCGTACCCGTCTTCGACGGTCACAACGACGTACTTCTGCGGTTATGGAAATCGGGCAATGTCTCTCCCGAAACGCTTCTCATCGAAGGCGACACCGTTGGCCATATCGATCTGCCACGTGCGAAAAAGGGCGGGCTGGCCGGCGGTCTCTGCGCCATGTATGTGCCGTCGCCCAGCATGGAGAAGGACGCCAACGGTGACTTCCCGACACCTGCCGAGGCTGATGCGCTAAAGGCGACGCATGCCATGGCGGCCCTGCTGTTCCGCGCCGAGAAACAATCCGCAGGCGCACTCAAGGTCTGCCGCACCGCCGCCGATATCCGCAGCGCCATGGCAGAAGGCGCCTTCGCCTCCATCTTCCATATCGAGGGGGCGGAAGCGATCGGCGCCGATCTGGATGCGCTGCACGTTCTGCACGAGGCGGGCCTGCGTACGCTCGGACCGGTCTGGAGCCGGCCGAACATCTTCGCTTATGGCGTTCCCTTCCGTTTCCCCTCGACGCCGGATATCGGCCCGGGCCTGACGGATGCCGGCAAGCGGCTGGTAAAGACCTGCAATGAGCTGAAGATCATGGTCGATCTCTCACACATGAACGAACAGGGTTTCTGGGATATCGCCAAGATATCAGACGCGCCGCTGGTGGCCTCGCATTCCAACGCTTACGCAATCTGCAATCACAGCCGCAACCTCACCGACCGCCAGCTGGACGCCATCCGCGATACGGGCGGCCTTGCCGGCATCAACTTCGGCGTGCTGTTCCTGCGTCAGGACGGCGTCAAGAACCCGGACACCGACCTCAACGAACTCGTCCGCCATGTGGACTATATCGTCAACCGCATCGGGATCGACCACGTCGCGCTCGGGTCGGATTTTGATGGCACCACCATTCCCGCCGCCATGAAGGATGCGGGCGACCTGCAATTGCTGGTCGAAGCCCTGCGCAAGGGTGGTTATGACGACGAGGCGCTTGCCAAAATCTGCCACGGCAACTGGATTCGCGTGCTGGAAAAGACCTGGGGCGCGTAAGACCTCCCATCAAGTGCATCTCCGGCGCAGGACGCCGGAGACATCAAGCGGCAGGCCGTTAAGCCTTTGCCGCTTTTTTCTTGCCACTCACCCGGAAGGCCAGAAGCCCGGCGACGACACCGACCATCGCCCATTTCATCGGCAGCACATCCGCCGTCTCGCTGCGGATCGGCAACACGGTCACGGTACCCGGACGGGATTCATAACCCATCTGCCCTTTCGCCTTGGCCTCCGCAATCTGCTGCGGCGAAACGACCCATTCGGCGCCGCGCATCTTGTCCACCGCCATGTATCCGCCGCCCGCCACAAGGGCGACGACCACCGAAAGCGCTATTCTTGATGGCGTATTCATCTGCATCTCCTTCAATCAAAAGGAGCGTGTAATGGCATCAAACACCACCACCAGGCAACCGCCGCGGTCAATTTTGTCCCTTTGGGAACGATCTCCAAAATCTTGCATTCTTCAGTTGTATTTGCGCGATTAAACTGCTGGTTATTCCCGAATAACCGGCGACAAAGTTCACATCGACACTTCATGCTTTTCTGCTAATCACATTTCCTCAACCGCAACGAATTAGCGACACAATCCTGTGGTTCGCCAACAGGAACTGGCGCTGGGCAAAATAAATGGCAGACAAGAGCGAAATTACACAAACCGATGTTACGGAATCTGCGGTTGAAAGCTTTTTTGCCAGAAACCGCCCCTATCTGACTGCGATCGCCATTACGCTGGTCTTCGTGATGATGACGTTCGCCATCTATCACCTGACCTCCGAAGTCCGTTATGACGACGTCATCGATGCGCTGACGCAGACCTCGGCGTCGGCGGTGCTGCTCGCCATCGTCTTCACCGGGCTCAGCTTTCTGGCGCTGATATTCTACGACGCCAATGCCATCGAATATATCGGCCGCAAGTTGCCCTTTCCGCCCATGGCCGCAACGGCGTTTGCGGCCTATGCCATCGGCAATACTGCCGGTTTCGGCCCCTTGAGCGGTGGCGCGATCCGCTTTCGGGCCTATTCCCGGCTGGGTCTTTCACCGGGTGAAATCGCCCGCGTCATCGCCTTTGTCACGCTGTCCTTCGGGCTTGGGCTGCTTTCGGTCAGCGCCATCTCCACCTTCATCGTCGCGCCGCGCATCGCCGCAATCATCGACGTCGATGCCGCTATCCTCAGAGGCACGGCGCTTGCCATAATCGCGGCTCTCGGGGCGGCGGCCTTTGTCGGGCGCAACGGGCGTATCATCCGGCTCGGCGCATGGCGTCTGCGCCTTCCGGACAGCCGGACATCATCGCGGCAATTCCTCGTTTCCGCCTTCGATATCGCCGCTTCCGCTTCCGTGCTTTATGTCCTCCTGCCCGACACACATCTCGGCTGGCCGACATTTTTCGCCATCTACGCCACCGCCGTCGGCCTTGGCGTCCTCAGCCATGTACCCGCGGGCCTTGGCGTCTTCGAAACCGTCATGGTTGCGGGGCTTGGCAATGCCATAAGCGTCGATCAGTTGCTCGGAAGCCTCGTTCTCTACCGCGTGATCTATCACGTGCTGCCGCTGGTGGTGGCCATTCTGGTCATGCTCGTCTCGGAGATGAAGCAGTTCGCGGCAAAGCCTGTTGTCTCCGATATCAGCCAGCTTGCCGTCAGGCTCGCGCCGCCGCTGTTATCGACCTTCGCGATGATCCTCGGCGCCATGCTGATCTTTTCGAGCGTGACGCCGACACCGGACAGCAATCTGGATTTCCTCTCCAATTTCGTGCCGCTTCCCATCGTCGAGGCCGCGCATTTTCTGACAAGCATTCTCGGCCTCGTACTTGTCGTTGCCTCGCGCGGCCTCGGGCAGCGGCTGGACGGCGCCTGGTGGATTGCGCTGGTCGCCGCCTCGCTGGCGCTGGTCCTCTCGCTCCTCAAGGCCATCGCCGTCTTTGAAGCCGCCATCCTCGGCGTCTTCATCGCGGCCCTTTCCGTCAATATGCGCAGCTTTAACCGCCATGCCTCGCTGGTGAAGCAGGCGTTGGGGCCAAGCTGGCTCGCCGCCATGGCCGTCATCATTGCGGGCGCGGCGACAATCCTGCTCTTCGTCTATCGCGATACGGATTACAGCCAGACATTATGGTGGCAGTTCGAATTCTCCGAGGAAGCGCCGCGCGGATTGCGCGCCCTTTTAGGCCTCGTGCTCGCCTCCTCCACGATAGCCATCTTCAGCCTGATGCGGCCGGTGGCCTTCAGGCCGGAGGCCATCAAGGCCGACGACGTCACGAGCGCGACCGGTATCGTCATGACGCAGGATGCGGCCGACGCCAATCTGGTGCGCATGGGCGACAAACACGTAATGTTTTCCGAAAACGGCAACGCCTTCATCATGTATGGGATTCAGGGCCGCTCATGGATCGCTTTCGCCGATCCGGTCGGCGACGAGAATGATTTCCCCGATCTGGTCTGGCAATTCGTGGAAGCCGCCCGTGGCGCCGGCGCGCGCGCCGCCTTCTATCAGATTTCGCCTTTTCTCCTCTCCCATTGCGCCGATGCGGGCCTGCGCGCCTTCAAGCTCGGCGAACTGGCATTGGTCGATCTCACCGCATTCGAACTGAAGGGCGGAAAGCTCGCCAATCTTCGCCAGTCGCTGAGCCGAGGCGCGCGCGACGGACTGACCTTCGAGGTGGTCGAGCAAGCGCAGGTCGCGGATATTCTGGATGAGTTGAAACAGGTCTCCGACGGCTGGCTTGCCCACCACAATACCCGGGAAAAGCGCTTCTCGCTCGGTGCTTTCGAGCCGAATTACATCCTGTCGCAACCAGTCGCCGTGCTGCGCAAGGATGGAAAGATCACCGCCTTCGCCAATCTCATGGTGACGGACACGAAAAAGGAAGCCACCGTCGACCTCATGCGTTTTTCGCCGGATGCGCCGCGTGGCTCGATGGATTTTCTCTTCGTCAGCATCATGCAATATCTGCGCGATGCGGGCTATGCGAGCTTCAATCTCGGCATGGCCCCCATGTCCGGCATGTCGAAACGCGACGCCGCCCCCGTCTGGGACCGCATCGGCAGCACGCTGTTCGAACACGGCGAACGGTTCTACAACTTCAAGGGACTTCGCGCCTTCAAGGCAAAGTTCCACCCGAAATGGGAACCGCGTTACCTTGCCGTGCAGAACGGCGCAGACGCCGCTATGGCGCTGATGGATGCGACAGTTCTCATCAGCGGCGGCGTCAGAGGAGTGATCGGAAAATGAGGAAATCCAGCATGCTGAAAGCGGTTCTTGCCGCCTCCGCTCTGTTCGCCGCCCCCTTGTTGGCTTCTGTCACCGTTTTTGCGCAGGACAAGCCCGCTTACGAGACCGGCATGATCCCCGCCGGACACATCATGGTGCCGGATGGCGAAATTCTCGCCAGCGTCTTCCTGATTTCCGATGCGGACGGATGGACGGCCACCGATGAGACCCGCGCCAAGGCGCTGGTGGAAAAGGGTGCTGCCGTGGTCGGCATCGACTTCAAGGAATATCTGAAGGCGCTCGAGGCCGATGACGACGAGTGCATCTATATGATCTCGGACATCGAGTCGCTCTCGCAGCAGATTCAGCGCACCGCCGGCACGAGCAGCTATCGCCAGCCCATCCTCACCGGCATCGGCAAGGGCGGAACGCTGGCGCTGGCGATGATTGCGCAGAGCCCCGTCTCCACCGTCCGCGAAGCCATTGCCGTCGACCCCAAGGCCGGCCTGCCGCTTGAGAAAATTCTCTGTACCCCCGCCACCAAGGACAAGGCGGATGGCGAAACGGTCTATGGCCTGACCGACGGCCCGCTGCCTGCACCCGTCAGCGTGCTGTTCACCTCTGCCGCGGATCAGAAGGGCCGCGACCACGTCAATGCGCTCGTCAAGCTGCATCCCGATATCGACGTGACGGATGTGGATGACAAGGCGGACGAGGTTCTGACCCAGACCCTGTCCGACCAGATCGACGCCGCAGGCGACACCGACAGCCCGCTCGGCCTGCCGATCAAGGTTCTGGAAACCAGCCCGGTGATGGACACCATGGCGGTGATCTATTCGGGCGACGGCGGCTGGCGCGATCTCGATGAGGAAGTGGGCGGCGCCTTCCAGAAGGAAGGCATACCCGTCATCGGTGTCGATTCGCTCCGCTATTTCTGGAAGGAAAAGAAACCGCAGGAAGTCGCCACAGATCTCGGCCGCATCATCGACACCTATCGCAAGGAATGGAAAGTCCGCAATGTGGTGTTGATCGGCTATTCCTTCGGTGCCGATATTCTTCCCGCCACCTATAATCTGCTGCCTGACCGCGACAAGTCGCATGTCGTGCAAGTGACCCTGATGGGACTTTCGACCGAAGTGGATTTCGAGATTTCCGTCGAAGGCTGGCTTGGCGTTGCCGGTGAAGGCAAGGGCGGCAAGACGGTGGATGACATCGCCAAGATCGATCCGAAGCTGGTGCAATGCATCTATGGCACGGAAGAAGAAGATGAAGACCCCTGCCCCGGCCTGAAAACCAAGGGCGTGGAAACGGTCGGCATCGAGGGCGGCCACCATTTTGACGAGGACTATGAGGGGTTGGCCAAGCGTATCGTGACATCGCTGAAGACCCGGCTGCCGAAATAGCCTGCATCACCACAGGCCGATATTCCACATCTCGGATAATCTTTGACGGCGAACGCATCGACGACGCGTCTTCGCGTCGCGGCCGTGCTTGCGGAATCGCCTAAACTATTATTCAAAAGAAACCGGCCTGCAGTGGATGTTCATCACATTTCCGCAACCGTGCTGCTGTTGATCGCCAACCATGGATTTTGTATTTCCGGACGGGTTCAGGGAGCCGCCGCATGCCCGCTTTAAAGCGAAAGACGAAAACACCAGTCCTCGTGGAACGCATCGATAATTTCGTCGGCCAGGTCAAAGAGGCGATGAAAAGCGATGAGACCCTGCGCAACAGAAAAATCCGCGACCTGTGGGATGCCGAGGTCCGCTACCATTTCGAAAATGGCCGCACCGAAAAGACGCTCGAACTCTACATCATGAAATATCGCAATGCGCTAAAGGCCGAGTTCGGGCCGAAGAGCACGCCGCTTGCCATCTGCAACATGAAGAAGCTGCGCGAGCGGCTGAACACCTATATTGCGCGCGCCGACTATACGAAGACCGGCGTGGCGACCTCCATCGTCGAGAAAATCGAACGGGCGGAGTTCAATACCGCCGGTCGCAAGCCGACCGTTCTGCTGCGCATCGCGGATTTCATTTCGGCGATGAACGGTATGGGAACGAAAGAAGAGATGCAGACCCTGTGGAACGCTGAAATCAGCACCATGCAGGGCAGGGCCCAGACAACGATCATCTCCTACATCACTAAATATCGCAACGCCATCCGCGAGGCCTTCGGCGACGACCATCCGATGCTGAAGATCGCCACCGGCGATGCCGCGATGTATGACGATGCGCGCCGGGTCAAGATGGAGAAGATCGCCAGAAAGCACGGCGCGCTGATCACCTTCGAAAATTACCGGGAGGTTCTGAAGATCTGCGCCGATAAGCTCCTGTCCGCCGATCCGCTGATGATCGGCATCGGCCTGATCGGCATGACCGGACGCCGCCCCTATGAGGTCTTCACCCAGGCCGAATTTTCCCCTGCCCCCTATGGCAAGGGCGTCTCCAAATGGAGCCTCCTGTTCAACGGCCAGGCCAAGACGAAACAGGGCGAAGGAACGAAATACGGGATTACCTATGAAATCCCGGTGCTTGCCCGCTCGGAAACCATTCTCGCCGCCTATAGGCGCCTGCGTGAAAGCGGCCAGGGAAAATTGTGGCATGGCATGTCGATCGACGATTTTTCGTCGGAAACCCGTCTGCTGCTCCGGGACACGGTTTTTAACCTGTTCGAGGATATCTGGCCGAAGGAAGAGCTTCCCAAGCCCTATGGCCTCCGGCACCTCTATGCAGAGGTGGCCTTTCACAATTTCGCGCCGCCGCATGTGACCAAGAACAGCTACTTCGCCGCCATTCTCGGACATAACAACAACGACCTCGAAACCTCGCTGTCCTATATGACTTATACATTGCCGGAAGATCGCGACGATGCGCTGGCACGGGCCAAACGCACAAACGAGCGGACGTTGCAGCAGATGGCGACGATAGCGCCGGTGTCCCGTAAGGCATGATGCTTCCGGGCGTAAAATCGCTCGGCAGCGTTATCGGAGATGGTCCGGCCGCAGAGTTCAGTCCTCCGCGGCCGGCCGTTTCATTCATCAAGCCCGCGCATCACCGGAGGTGCGGTAAAGCAGGGTCAATACCGTCAGCATCAGCCCTACAAGTGCGACCGAGCCGAAAATATAGAAGTTCCACTCCGGCGCCAGACCCCGCTGCAGCACAACGCCGCCGATCATCGGGCCGGCAATGCCGCCAAGCCGCCCGACCGCCAGCGAAAAGCCGAGACCCGTACCGCGAATATGGACGGGATAAAGCCGCCCGACCAGAACATTGGCCAGGATCTGCGTTCCGATGGTGCCCGCACCCGCAAGGGCGACGAAGGCATAAAGAAGCGGACCCTTGTTCACCGTCAGGGCAAAGATCGAGGCGGCGCCGATGGCAAACAGGATCGCCACGACCACCTTGACGTTCCCCTTATCCGCAAATCGCCCGCCGATGAGAATGCCGATCGCAGCCCCGACATTGAGCATGACGGAAAAGCTGAGCGCGGAACTGATGTCATAACCCATCTTGTTCATGATGGTGGGCAGCCAGTTGACCATGCCGAAGGTGAGAAGCAGCGAGCAGAAGTGGATGCCCCAGGCATTCAGCGTCGAGAGCATCCGGCCTTCCGAAAACAGCGCGCCGACCCCGCCCTTTTGGATTTTTGCATGCGGCACGATGCGTTGCAGGCCATAGCTGTCGCAAATGCCATCAGCCTCCGCCTGCCGACCCTTGCTTGCCAGCCATTCGGGCGATTCCGGCAGGAACCGCATGAAGATCGGTAAAAGAACAAGCGGCAGACCGCCGATCAGCATCAATGGCCGCCAGCCATAGGTCTCCAGAAGAAGGATGCCCATGACGCCGGAAATGATGCCGCCAATAAGATAACCGAGGAAAGACAGGGAGTTGGCCTGCGCCCTGCGATGCGGCGGCGAAAATTCCAGCACCAGCGCGGTGACCGTCGGCAAAAGCGCGCCAAGCCCGAGACCGGCGAAGAAGCGCGTAATTTCAAAGGCGAGAAAATTCGGCGTCATGGCCGAGGCGATCATCATCGCCGAAAAGCCGGCGAGGCTGAGAAGAACCACCTTGCGGCGGCCGATGCGGTCGGCCATGGTGCCGGCAAACAGCGCGCCCAGCAGCATGCCCACCAGCGTCAGCGCGGCGGCGCGCCCGACCATGGCCGGGTTCAGCGCCCATGCGCTTTCTTTCAAGAGTGCCGGTGCGACGGCGCCATAAACGACAAGATCGTAACCATCAAACATGATCATCAGGCCGCATGTCGCGATAACGCCGGCCGGGTTTTTCGTCCGCACTGACGCGGCGCTCAGATAATTCGTGGACATGTTCCTCCCTTTCACGCAAGAACGCGCCATCCGGAATGGATAAGCGTCTTCCCGTCCCTGCGATATCCTCCGTGAGTGCCCGGCTTGCTCCACCCTGATACATGCCTCGCTCCCGTCAAGCACATATCGCCAGTATCACCCGCCTTCGATTAAATGTTGCATTTGCAAAAATTGCAAATGAAATGTTAGCCGGCCTCCAGCCCGGAAATCGTCGACAGCGTCGGGGTCCAGTTCAAAATACGAATCCTGTTATAGACACCGTGAATGACGAAGGGGTCGGCCTCGCTGAAAGCGATGATGTCCTCGATCGAGAGAGCTTCGGCAATGACAAGCGCGGCCGAAGAGACGCCGGAAACGGCGCTCATTGGGCCGGAAGCGAGAATTCTAAAACCGTCGGCCATCGCGTCGCCATTGCGCAGGTGGGCCTTGTGGGCGTCCAGATGGGCTGCACGTTGCGAAGCCGTAGCGGGATCGCTTTCGGCGAAACGCACGTAAAGCCGTGTTGGGTTTCTCGGGCCGCTCATCTGGCAAGTACGAAATCATGGTTCACCGACCAGAACCAATCGTTGGTAAAACCCAGTTCTTTCGCCTTCCGCGCATCGTCAACCCGCTGGAAATCGGCAAGCAGGCTTTCTTTTACGCCGAAGACCGCATCCGAACGGATATAGGGGTCATCGGGATCGAAAATATGCGTGACGAGCGTGGTAAAGCCTTCCGCCGAGACGATATAATGCAAGTGCGCCGGCCGGTAGGGATGCCGCCCCATGGCGCGCAACAGCTGCCCGACCGGACCGTCATCCGGGATCGGATAATATTTCGGCTTGGCGGCCCGGAACCAGTAGCGCCCGTCCTCGCCGGTGATGAAGACGCCGCGCAGGTTGAAATCGGGCTGGATGCCCTTCTGCTGCACATCGTAAAAACCTTCGTCATTGGCTTGCCAGACATCGATGCGCGCGTCGGCGACCGGCGCCCCCTCGGTATCGAGGATGCGGCCGGTGACCACCATATCCTCGCCCTTGCCATCGAGGCAGATGTTTGCACCCATCGGCATTTCCGGCGCATCGGCCACATGGAAGGGGCCGAGAACGGTCGATTCCGACGCACCGCTCGGCTTGCGATGGTTGATGGCGTCAACCAGCATGGAGACGCCGAGAATATCGGAAAACAGGATCCATTCCTGCCGCCATTCATTGCAGATCTGGCCGACCTCGGTGAGAAAATGAATGGCCTTCATCCACTCCTCCTCGGTCGGTTCGATTTCCTTCACCGCCTCATGCAGCTTGCGTGTTACGACCGCCATGATTTCCTTCAAACGCGGATCGTCACAATCGCGCATGCGCGCGATCACGGTTTCAGCCGAACGTTCCTCGATGAAGTAGCCGTCATCATTGCTCATCTTCATATCCATCGTCTCCTCCTCCCGTTACTCCGGACGCGTGCCCTTGAAGGCGCGTTGCAAAAGGTCGCGGATCGCAGTTTTTTCGATTGGCCGCGGGCACCAGTAAGGATTGGCCGTTGCAAGCTCTGCCATGGGATCGAGATCGTCCGACCGGACCCCGAGAGCCGCAAGGCTTGCCGGCGCGCCAAGTCGGGCGGCGAAATCATAAAGCCCCGCCCCTGCCCTGCCGCCGACAAGAGCGGCAAGGGGTGCAAGCAAATCCGGCACCGCCTGTTCCACATATGCGATGATGTGCGGCAGAAGCACCGCATGGGTTTCCGCATGTGGCAGATCGAGACTGCCGCCCAGCGTGTGACAAAGCTTGTGATGCAACGACATGCCGACGGCGCCAAGCACCGAGCCGCACAGCCATGCACCATAAAGCGCGGTTTCGCGCGCCTCGATATCCCGCGGCTCGGCCTTCACGCCGGGAAGGGCTCCGATCATCGCCCGCAGCCCCTCGGCCGCCATCAGGCTAGCGATGGGATTGCGGTCCTGCGCATAAAGCGCCTCCGCCGCATGCGCCATGGCGTTCAGCCCGCTCGTCATGCTGATGTCGACCGGCAACCCAAGCGTCAGTTCCGCATCGTAAATCACCACTTCCGGCAGGATTTCCGGCCCGCGCATGGTGGTCTTCACCCCGTTTTCCGTCTGGCCGAGAATGGGCGTCACCTCGGAACCGGCATAGGTGGTTGGGATGACGATCTGCGCCGCATCGGTGCGCAGCGCAATGGCCTTGCCGAGGCCGGTGGTGGAGCCGCCGCCGAGCGCCACGACGCAATCCGCACCGGCGGCGCGATAGGCTTCGACCGCGTTTTTCGTCACCTCGACCGGCGTATGCATGGCCGCATCGGAGAAGACGCCGGCAGCAAGCCGGCCGAGCCGGGCAGCAAGCGCCTCCGCGTCACTCTTCTGCTGTGGCGTGGAAAGCACCAACGCCCGCGACAGGCCAAGGCGGCGGATTTCCTCCGCCGCGCCCGCCGAGCTGCCCGCCCCGAAAACGATGCGGGCGGGCGCGGCCGTATAGACGAACGGCTGCATGGATCAGTTCCCGTCGAGTTTGAACAGGCGGCGCGCATTGGTGCGGCCGATCTTCACCCGGTCGGCCTCGGCAATGGTCGTCGCGTTGAACCAGTCGGAGGCATGGTCGATATTCTCGAAGGGCCAGTCCGTGGAAAACAGAATGCGGTCGGCGCCGATTTCCAGGATGGCGTCGATCAGCGTCTGGGTGCGGAAATTGCCCGAGGTGGTGATGTGGAAGTTTTCGTTGAAATAATCCACGAAACGGCGCTTGGCCGGATAACGCGGCGGCAGCTTCACCCAGGCATTGCGGTGGTCGATACGCCACATCATGTAGGGCAGGCCCTCGCCCATATGGCCGAGAATGATGTTGAGGCGCGGATGCTCGTCGAACAGGCCGGACGCCATCAGACGCAGCGCATGCACAGCCGTTTCCTGCGCGAAAGCCCAGGTGGGGCCGAGCAGCCAGGGATGGCCGTCATAAATGCGAGAGTCCTGGGGCAGCGGATTGCGCGGATGCAGGTAAAAAGGCACGTCGAGCTTTTCGACTTCGCCCCAGAACGGGCGATATTGCGGCAGGTCGTAATAAAGCGGCGTCTGCCCATCGCCCTCCTGGCTGAAGCCGTTGACGAGCGCGCCGACGAAACCGAGATCGTTGACACAGCGCTGCAATTCCTCCGTCGCCGCATCCGGGTCCTGCAAAGGCAATGCTGCGAAGGCAAGGAAGCGATCCGGCCGCTTGGCGCATTCTTCGGCAAGCACGTCATTCGCCCGCCGCGCGATTTCGATCGCCTTCTTCCTGTCGGGGATTGCCTGCACCGCCGGTGCGTTCAGCGACAGGATCATGGTTTCGATGCCATGCGCATCCATCAGCTTCAGGCGCGTATCCTGAATGTCGAGCAGGCGGTGCTGCAATTCCTTCCAGTAGTCGCCGGGTACGAAACCGGCCGAGTCCTGAAGAGTTTCCGGGATTGCGAAATGCTCCTCGAGAGCGACCTTGCCTTGCATGTTATTTCCTCCGAATTCACTGTATGATTTGCCGCCTGAGAAGCGATCAATATTGGCCCTTGGGTTCCAGCCCGAGCATGCTCTGACCGATCATGGTGCCGACGGCGTCCCAGTTCATGCTGATATGGCGGCCGACCGCATTGGCATCGCGCCACGCCCGCTGCACCGGGTTGGAAAGATCGAGCCCGACGCCGCCGGTGGAGTCGTTGAGCGCCTGCACGGCGCGCAGGGCGAGAGACACCGCAAAGGACTGGCCGCGGCGGCTGAGAAGGCGGTCATCCACGGTAAACTCCGCCCGACCTTCGATCCTCGCCTGCGAAAGCGCCTGCGCCCGGGCGACATCGCGCAGCAATATTTCGCAAGCCGCATCGACGCTCGCCGCTGCTTCCGCGACGCGCAGCTGGATGGTTGGAAATTCGGCCATGCGATTATTGCCGCCCGCCACCGCACCGCGCGTCACCCGGCCGCCGACGTGATCGACATAGGCGGCAAGCGCCCCCCTCGCCGCACCGACGCCCGCCGCCGCAAGACAGGAGGGGATGCCGGTCAGAAGCGGCATGTTGAACAGACCCTCTTCCGCATAATATCGTCCGCCGGGCGTCTTCCCACTGGTGGCGTCGGGGAAGGTCAGAACCCGGTGTTTGGGAATAAAGACATCATCGAGAACGAGCGTCTTGGAACCCGTGCCGGCCAGGCCCACCACGTGCCAGGTGTCCTCAATCACATATTGCCCGGCGGGAACGAGCAAGAAGGCCGGAACCGGCTTTCCCTCGCCCTGCGGCGGCAGGATGGCGGCGCAGAGCGACCATTGCGCGTTCTCACAGCCTGAGGCGAAGGCCCATTTGCCGCTCAGGCGATAGCCGCCATCGGCAAGCTCCGCCATCTTCACCGGCGCATAGGAACCGCACAGCAGTGCGTCGGGGTTTTCACCCCAGACATCGGCCTGCGCCTCTTCGGGAAACATCGCCAGAAGCCATTGATGGGCAGACAGCAGGCCGGCGACCCAGCCCGTCGACGCACAGGCCGCCGAAAGCTCGATATTGGCCTCGACCAACTCGGCGAAATCTCCGCCCTTGCCGCCGAAGGCGCAGGGCTTGACGATATCGAAATAACCGATGTCGCGAAGCGCCTCGATGTGGCTGGCGGGAACGCGCCGGGCCTCCTCCGTCTGTCTGGCGCTCGCCCGGAAAAGATCGGCTATGCCGGCAACGCGGCTGGCGAGGCGGGCACGCGGGTTCGTTTGCACCGGCTGCGGCGCATGGCTCATATCGTTCATGATTGTCTCCTTGCGGGAATGCTCTGATCGCGGAAATTCAGGCAGGTTCGTGCGAGGGGCTTGCCGCGCAATATTGGGCGTTTTCGTAAAGCAGCGGCCGTGTCACCTCGCTGACATCGGCCGAAAAAACCTGCCCGATGAAAACGGTATGGGTTCCGTAAGGCATGGCCGCGACCCGGCGGCAGGCGATGGCGGCATGGGCCGCGGGCAGATAGAGAACGCCATTGTCGTGGCGATGCCATTGACCGTCGCGGAAACGCTCTTCCGGAGACACCTTGCCGCTAAAGGCATCCGATAGGGCAATCTGATCCTGCGTCAGCACATTGACGATGAAATCGGGCCGGCACAGCAACAGCTCATGCAGCAGGGTGCGATTGTTCAGGCAGACCAGCAGGGACGGCGGCTCCATCGAGACCGAAGTGACGGCCGTGACCGTCATGCCGTGATCGCGCTGATCACCCGAGGCACAGGCCGTGATAATCGTCACAGTCGCCGGAAAACGGCGCATCGTTGAACGGAAATTCTGACCGACGCCTTCGGGCGCAAGGCTGCCGAGGCCAAACAATGCTGATGTCATGAGATCCTCCCAAATCCTGTGCTCTTATTTATTTGCATTTGCAACGTTTGTCAATGCAAATGTTATTCGCCATTTTTTGTGAAAGGGAGAACGCCGCATTCCCCCGTCTTATGGGGCGAAGCTATTGAAACGGACGGATTGTGCCGGTACAGCCGATAGGCGCACATCAGCATCTGCGCAGATGGCTCTCAAACGGGGATTTGCTCGTGTCCTATCAATTCACCGACTCGGTACCCTACCTGCTCAACTGGGTGGGCGTTCGGCTTGGCGAGCGCTTTTCCGTGAGACTGGCCTCCTATGACATCACCCTGCCGATGTACCGGGTGCTGGCCACGTTGCGGCAGCAGGAGAGCAAGACGCTGACCGAGCTTTCGGACATGGTGTCGGTGGAGATTTCCACGCTTTCCCGGCTGGTGGGGCTGATGGTCCGGCGTAACCTCGTCAGCCGCGAACGACCGCTCGACAATGCGCGCATCGTGCGCATCACCCTCACCCCGAAGGGCGAGGAACTGGCCGATGAACTCATGCCCATCGCCGCCATGTTCGAAAAAACCGCGATCGAAGGCCTCGACCCGGCCGAAGTAAAACTCTTCAAAAGCATACTACGCCATATCGGCCGCAACATTGCCGGCCTCTGACACAGATAACCGGCGAACTAGCTAAGACCAACCGGCAGTCACGGCCCGCCCAGCGATCTTGCCGTGCAATGTACTTGCAACAAGCTGGTCCTATCCCTGCGGTATGTCCCCGCAGCTGAAAGGAATTCCCATGTCCAGCAGAGCCTCACTCGCAGTCCCGACAGCAATCATCCTTATCGCCGGCGCGTCCATGCTGCTCACGGCCTGCGCCTCAACCGTCATGAAAAGCTATATTGGCGCGCCCATTACCAGCGTGATGCTGGACTATGGGCCGCCAGACAATATTTATAGTCTGGGCCCCGGCCAGCAGGCCTTTCAATGGCGGAAGAAAAAGACACAGGTTGTTTCCGGGTCATCGAGTGGCGAGGTGCGGACAACGCGGCGCGGTGAGCGATATGAAGTGTCGGAAACGCCAGGTTATGTCGAACGCATCGATTGCTATTATACGTTCTATACGCGCAGTTCCGGCAACGAGTGGTACGTAACAAGTTTCCGGCAGCCGTCGCTTGAATGCGAATGATCATTTCCGGATTTCATCTGGCGCCGCCTGTTTTGCGGTCCATGTTATTGTACCGCCGCCTTCACCTTGAAAGCGGCGGCGTTCTTTTGAGAATTCTCCCTGGGCCTGTCATGGGGCGGGCCGATCAGAAACGATAGTTCAGGCCGGCCTTGATGACATGATCGCTGATATCGGTCTTCGACCTGCCGCTTGAAGTCGTCGTGGCCACATTTCCTGTGCTCACATAATTATATTCGAACTTTGCCGACAGGCCGCCGCCGAAGCTCTGTTCAACGCCTGCCCCGACCAGATAACCCTGTTTCCAGCCATCGGGACCCGTCACGCCATTGCCGTCCTTGAACTTCGTCGTGGTCAGGCCGGCAGTGCCGTAAATGAGCGTCTGGTCAAGCGCCACGCCGGCCTTCATCTTGGCCGCGCCACGGAAACGCTCTCGCAACCGGCCGTTCGGCACACGCGCCTCGTTCCCGAGATAGGACCCTTCGAGTTCCGCACCGACCACGCCCGAACCGAACTGGAAGTTATACCCGGCCTGCACACCGCCCGTCAGGCCGCGGCCGCTGGCCAGTGGGTTGAATTTCGGGGAGGAGACGCCACCATGCACACCCACATAGGCCCCGCCCCAGGAGAAGGCTGGCGTATTGCCATAATCGAAGGATTGCTGCGTATTGTAGTTGGTGAGATCAGCGGAGTAGGCATTGCCTGCAACCGCGACGGCGATGGTCACGGCGACAAGCGATTTCTTGATGATCGACATGAATGACTCCAGACGAAACCGATGCGCCATCTTGTGGCGCAGCCAAGTTTCAGTTCGCGTTGAAGAACCGGAAACCGGCTCCCGTTAGTCTGCTGCGCCAGCCGACATGACATGCGGATGCGTTCAGCAGATAAGGGAATTTTCCCCACGAGAATTGCGTCTGCATTACATCGGGCGAATTTTATTAGAAATTATTTATTTATTTAAATGGTTTGGATGTGTTTTCTTAACCGAATCGTAAGAAATTTCACTATCAGCGCGCGGTCGCAGCCCCTTTGGAAACTATCGATCGAATTTCGAGCCGGACACAGAAGCCGGGATTGAGATCGAGGAACAGAACGCGGCCGCGATGAAGCTCGGCGGCCTTCTGGACCAGATTTAACCCAAGGCCTGCTCCGGGCGAATTCGTGTTGATACGGTGAAACGGCTCGAATACCTGCCCGCGCTCCGAAACGGCTATGCCCGGCCCTTCATCGCAGACCTCGATGGCTCCGGCCGGATCGATCCGGATCGTAATTGCGCCTTTGCCCCCGGCATGGTCTATTGCGTTGCGCACGAGATTGACGACCGCCATCTCGATGATCGAAGTCTGCACCGTGAAAACGACGTCGCCCACGCCTGGCTCGAAATCGAATTCGTAACCGGCATCCATCGCAATCGGGGCGAGATCGGTCGCGATGCGCTCGACAAGCCTATTGAGATCGCGCGGCTCAGCCGGCAGTTTCACCGCACCCACCGCCTGCATTTCCAGCAGCTGCTGCGCAACGCGGGTCAAGCGGTCGATATCGGCCCTGATCTGGCGGCTCAGTGCATCATCGGGCAAGAGGTCGGCTCTGGTGCGTACGATTGCGATCGGAGTCCGCAGTTCATGCGCCGCATCGGCAAGAAAGCGGTTGCGGCGATTATACCCGTCATCGAGCCTCGACAGCGCGACGTTGAAGGCATCCACCAGCGGGATGATTTCAAGGGGAACTTTCGAACGGTCGATCCGCTCAGACCGGTTCTCGAAATCGATGGACTGCGCCTGTTTGACGGTTTCCATCAGCCCGCTCAAGGAGCGGCCGACCGCCCGAGGGGTCACGAGCAGTGTCGCGATGCCCGTCAGGATCAGCATGGGCACGACGGCGATGAGGATGATGAAACCCAGCGCTGGCAGCACGGTCAGCCAGCGGATGGCGCCCTCGGCATCCTTTTCCAGATCCAGCTGAACATTGATCCAGATACTCAGCCCGTCATTGGGAATTCCTTCCTCCGTCCCGGCAATGAACTGAAGCCGCCCGGCGGATGTATCGCGGTTTTCCACGGTGGCGCGCACTGTACCGGCCGCCTCCAGCCGCGCGCGGTCAAAACTCCAGGGAAAAGCCGCCGACAGGGCAGACGCCGGAACAACGCCGTATTGCAAGACGATGTCCTTGGCGTCCCGCACCACAAACCAGAGATTAGGATAGCGCCGTTTCAGCTCCGCCAGCTCCGGCGTCGCCGAAAGTTGCGGCCTGCCCTGTCCATCCTTCGTCACGCTCTCCGCGACAATTCGGGCGGCCTCTTCATTCGCACCTTCGAGCCGCGGATCAATGATCCATATCCAGCCTATGAGAAGGATGACGAAAAGCACGAGCAGAAACGCCTGCAATGCGAAAAGGCGCTTCATCAGCCCCCATCGCAGGGATCGATTGCGCTCCTGTGTCATGTCTTCAACCGGACGAGATAACCGATATTCCGCACGGCCCTTATCTCCACCGAGGCTTCCGCCTGCGCCAGCTTCTTCCTGATACGGGAAATGTGCGCATCGAGAGCGTTGGACTCGATCTCGTCATCGAGCGTATAGACCGCCTCGATCAGGTTCGCCCGCGTGACGATGCGGTTCGGACGACGCATCAGCGCCTCCAGCACCAGATATTCCCGACGCCGCAACTCGATGATGGAGCCGGCAATGCTGACCTCATTGCTGCGCGGATCGATGCTAAGATTTCCGAAATGCGCATATTTGTCGGAAAGAGAAGAGCCGCGTCTATGCAGAGCCCTGAGGCGAGCGAGCAGCTCCTCGATTGCAAAGGGCTTGGCAAGATAATCATCCGCTCCGGCATCGAGCCCGTCGACACGGTGATCGACACTTCCAAGCGCCGTCAGAACAAGGATAGGCACGGAATGCCTGCTCCGGCGAAGCGAAGCCACCAGATTCAGCCCCTCGCCATCGGGAAGGCGGCGATCCAGAACCAGAACATCGTATGACCCGTCCCGCGCAAGGGCTTCAGCATCGCTGATGGTGCGGACATGATCGGCAAGCACATCGCGCCGACGCAGGGCTTCAAGAAGCGCGCGCGCCATTTCGGGTTCATCCTCAAGAAGCAAGATACGCAATGACGTTCCCCAGATGAATCCTTGCCACCCTCACCACTGTTCGCTGAATGTTGCAGCTACATTGCACGAGGACGCACGGACAGTTCATCTTCTACCACCCTGCCTGCCAAAATCCGACGGCATTGCGTGTGTTTTCGCAAAAGGGAGGTCTTATGGACGTGTCGCCTAAGGTTTACGAACCCGGTCTGTACCCGTGTCTCGCATAAAACCGGTCAAGCTCACGCTGCTGCGGCATCTCACCGGTATAGATGGCGATATAGTCTGGAATCCTCTGCATCCGCACCGCCACATCTTCCTCGGACTGCATGGAAATGTAGCCGATCTGCACCAGATAGGTGGTCCGGGCACGCACATCCGCCGTGTTTTCATTGTGACCGAACCGCACGAACATGCGTGAAAGCGCCGCCATTCTCATCTCGTCAGCCTTGCGAACTTCCGCAAGAATCTCATCGGACTGAAGAGCCCAGCTTCGAACGGCGAACTCAAATCTGCTGTCGAAGAGCGAGGAATCCAGCCAGCAATCGAAAACATTCAGCATGGCTTCGGCCATCGTCTCGGCGTAGGCTTCGGATTGCGTGACGATGTTTCCGGTGTTTTTTTCCCGCCAGCGGGCGACGAGCGCGGCCAGCAATTCCTCCCGGTCCTTGAAGAACCAGTAGAAACTCGTGCGCGACAGATTTAGCTTCTTCGCCAACGGCAGGATTTTGACGGAATCCACGCCCGATTCCAGCAAAGCCTGATAGGCGGCCTCAAGCCACCCCTCCTGCGATCCACGCCAACCGGTGTCGTTCAATGTCGCTTCCATAACGAGTTCGTAGCAAATAGGCCTCTTCGCGACAAGCGGATGTACACCCATGTCGAAAAGAAAGACAATTGTGTTTTGTAAATTGACACAAGTGTACATTAACGCTTAGCCTTGAGATAGAAACCTTTTGGAGCAGGCTATGTCGAGCGATCCACTTCTGCAGCCCTACCAGCTAAAACACCTCACGCTGCGCAACCGCATCATCGTCACATCGCACGAACCCGCCTATCCCGAGGATGGCATGCCGAAGGGACGTTACCGCGCCTACACGGTGGAGCGGGCAAAGGGCGGCGTTGCGCTGACAATGACAGCCGGTTCCGCCGCTGTCTCCAGGGACAGCCCGCCCGTCTTCAACAATCTGCTCGCCTATAAGGATGAAATCGTCCCATGGATCCGGGAAATGACCGACGCCGTGCATGAACAGGGTGCGGCGATCATGATCCAGCTCACACATCTCGGCCGCCGCACCCGCTGGGACAAGGGGGACTGGCTGCCAATCCTTGCGCCGTCTCATCATCGCGAAGCGGCGCATCGGGCTTTTCCGAAGAAGATCGAGGACTGGGATATCGAGCGTATCATCAAGGACTTCGCCGACGCCGCCGAACGCATGAAGGCGGGCGGAATGGACGGCGTGGAGCTGGAAGCCTATGGCCATCTGATCGACCAGTTCGTCTCGCCGCTGACCAATGAACTGGACGGTCCCTATGGCGGCCCGCTCGAAAACCGCCTGCGCTTCTGTCTCGACGTCTTCAGGGCGATGCGCGAACGCGTGGGCGACGATTTCATCCTCGGTGTCCGTTATACCGCCGACGAATGTCTTGAGGGCGGCACCGGAAAGGCAGAGGGCATCGAAATTGCCAGACGATTGAAGGATAGCGGCCTGATCGATTATCTCAATGTCATCAGGGGCCATATCGATACCGACCCCGGCCTGACCGACGTCATCCCAATCCAAGGCATGGCCAACGCGCCGCATCTCGATTTCGCCGGTGAAATCCGCGCCGCGACCAGTTTCCCAACCTTCCACGCCGCCAAGATCCCCGATGTCGCCACCGCGCGCCACGCCATCGCCGCCGGCAAGGTGGACATGGTGGGCATGACCCGCGCCCACATGACCGACCCGCATATCGTGCGCAAGATCATGGAAAAACGCGAGGACGATATTCGCCCCTGCGTGGGCGCCAATTATTGTCTCGACCGCATCTATCAGGGCGGTCTCGCCTTCTGCATTCACAATGCGGCAACGGGCCGTGAGGAAACCATGCCGCACGAGATACCCAAAGCGGCGGAGCGCCGGAAGGTGGTGATCGTCGGCGCCGGTCCGGCCGGGCTCGAGGCCGCGCGCGTTTGTGCCGAACGCGGCCATGAGGTCGTTGTGTTCGAGGCCGCCAACAATCCCGGCGGCCAGATCCGGCTAACCGCGCAAAGCGAACGCCGCCGGGAAATGATCAGCATCATCGACTGGCGCATGAGCCAGTGTCAAAGGCTGGGCGTCACCTTCCACTTCAACAACTGGGCCGAAGCGGACACGGTTCTTTCGGAAAACCCTGACGTCGTTATCATCGCCACCGGCGGTCTGCCGCACACCGATGTGCTTTCCAGCGGCGCCGATCTCGTCGTCTCGGCATGGGATATCATTTCCGGGGACGTCAAACCGGGAACGAATGTGCTGGTTTTTGACGATGCCGGCGACCATGCAGGTCTGCAGGCCGCCGAATTCCTCGCAAAAGCCGGGGCGAAAGTGGAGATCATGACGCCTGATCGCTCCTTCGCCCCGGAAGTCATGGCCATGAACCTCGTTCCCTATATGCGCTCGCTGCAAAAGCTCGACGTCACCTTCACCGTTACCTACCGGCTGGAAGCGGCCGAAAGAAATGGCAACCAGCTTGTCGCCCATGTCGGCAGCGACTATGGCGGCGTGGCGAAATCGAGAACCGTCGACCAGATCGTCGTCAACCACGGCACGATCCCGCTGGATGACCTTTATTTCGAACTCAAGCCCGGTTCAAAGAACCTTGGCGAAATCTCCTATGACGCCCTGCTTGCGGGAACGGCCCAGACGGTTGAGCGCAACCCGGAAGGCGCCTACCGGCTCTTCCGGATCGGCGATGCGGTCGCCGCGCGCAATACCCATGCGGCGATCTACGACGCGCTGCGTCTGGCAAAGGATATTTGAGACCGGCGCTCCCGACGGACAGAGGCAGAACAAATCTGCCTCTGTCGCCATGTAATCCTGAGTGCAGGAGCGGCTTCAAGCCTGAATCAAGGCAATGCCCCTGTTCTTGAACCCCAGCGTCACATTGCTCGCTGCCGGCAGGCTGGTCTCCACGGCATGGTCGACAATGAAAAGCGTACCGATATCGGTTTCCACCTCATATTCGACGTGACCGCCGAGGTAGGCGCTGTGCAGCACCCGGCCGGCAAGGCCCGGCCCGCCAAGCTGTCCGATGGAAATCGAGCCGGGACGCACAGCAAGTTTCGCCGGGCCGGGTTTTGCGTTGCGCGCCGAAACCCGATGATCGATGCCGCCAACGCGGATCAGTGCGTCCGAACCCTCAATGCTGATCACTTCGCAGCCGACAACATTCGCCTCGCCCATGAAATCGGCGATGAAGGCGGAGGCCGGGGCTTCGTAAAGATCGCGTGGCGCACCCGACTGAGCGATCTCGCCATCCTTCATCACGATGATCCGGTCGGAAACAGCCAGCGCCTCATCCTGATCATGCGTCACATAGACGGCAGTAAAGCCAAGCCGCTGCTGCAATTCGCGGATTTCCGTGCGGACCCGGCGGCGAAGGCGGGCATCGAGGTTGGAAAGCGGCTCATCGAGCAGCAGAACCTGCGGCTCGAGCACCAGAGCGCGGGCGACCGCGACACGCTGCTGCTGCCCGCCGGAAAGTTCGGCGGGCAGGCGATGCCCCATGCCGGCAAGGCCGACAAGCTTCAAACCCTCTTCCGCCTTTTCCCGCGCTTCCGCCTTGCGCAGCCCGGAGGATTGCAGGCCGTAGGCAACATTGTCGAGCGCCGTCATATGCGGGAAAAGCGCATAGGACTGGAAGACCATCGAGACATCGCGCTCATTGGCAGGCAGCATGGTCACATCCTTGTCGCCGATGAGGATACGGCCCGAGGTCGGATGCTCGAGGCCCGCCAGCATGCGCAGCGTCGTCGTCTTGCCGCAGCCGGAGGGACCGAGCAGCGTCACCAGCGTGCCGGGCTCAATGGTGAGCGACAGGTCGGGAATGGCGGTGAAGGCGCCGAAGGTCTTGCGGACATTCTGAAAGGTGACGGAGCCGGGCTTTACGGAAATCATGCGGTTTTCTCCTGGGCAAGAGGAACGGAGGAAGCGGAGGGCAGGCCGGCGACGCGGTTTTCACGCCGCAGGCGACGCTCGCCGACAATGAGCTGGAAGCCTGTGATGACGGTGATCATCACCACGATCAGCATGGAGGAATAGGCGATCGCCACCCCATATTCACCGTTCTCGACAAGGCCGACGATATAGGAGGTCGCCATGTTGTATTCAGCGCTGACGAGGAAGATGACAGCGCTGATGGAGGTGATGGCGCGCACGAAGGAATAGACCAGCGCGGCCGTGATTGCGGGTCTCAAGAGCGGCAGGATGACCTTGCGGATGGTGCGGAAACTATTGGCCCGCAGCGTCAGCGAGGCCTCGTCGAGGCTCTTGTCGAGCTGGCTCATCGCCGCAATGCCGCCGCGCACGCCGACCGGCATGTTGCGGAACACGAAGCAAGCGATGAGGATGAGTGCCGATCCCGTCATTTCCACCGGCGGCAGGTTGAAGGCCATGATGTAGCTGACGCCGATGACCGTGCCGGGAATGGCAAAGCTCATCATCAGCGCGAATTCGAAGAGGTTCCGCCCGGCAAATTTCTGCCGCACGATGATATAGGCGGTCAAAAGACCGACGGCGGCGGTCAGCGGTGCGGAAACCAATGCGATCTTCATGGTCGTCCAGAACGAATTCCAGGCAACGCCTGTCCAGGCAATCGAGCCATTGGAGAAGCTGATGGAAAAGGCGCGGACGTAGTGGTCTAGGGTCATGGAATTGTCGAGGCCCCAGGTCTTCACGAAACCGCCCACAAGGATCATGCCATAAACAACGATGGTGAAGACCATCCACGGCACGACGACAGCGTGGACGCCGATGGACAGGCCACGCGGAAGCGCGATATGCGCGCCGCTGTCACCCTTGCCCGTCACCGTGGCGAAATTCTTGCCCGCCAGCCAGAAGCGCTGGGCAAGGAAGGCCGAAAGCGTGAAGCACAGCAGGATGATCGCCAGAACCGCAGCGCGGGACGGATCGTTCTGTGAGCCGACGACGGCAAAGAAGATTTCCGTCGACAACACGCCATGCGTGCCGCCGAGCACCAGCGGATTGCCAAAATCCGCCATGCTCTCGATGAAGCCGATGAGAAAAGCATTGGCGAGACCGGGCTTCATCAACGGCAGAGACACCCGCCAGAAGGTGCGCCAGCGGTCGGCGCGCAACGTCTGAGAGGCTTCTTCCATTGACGGGCTGACGCCTTCGACCACGCCGATCAGCACCAGAAACGAGATAGGCGTGAAGGACAGAACCTGTGCGATCCAGATGCCGGTCATGCCGTAAAGCCAGCGGCCCGGTTCGATGCCGAAGAGGTAAGAAAGCCATTCGGTGACAACACCGGCACGGCCGAAAAGCAGCGTCAACGCGAGTCCGATGACGAAAGGCGGCGTGATGATCGGCAGAACGGTGAGAAGGCGCAGGCCCTTCTTGAAAGGAAAGCGCGTGCGGGTGGCGATCAGAGCAAAGCCGAGACCGAGCACGGTCGAACCGAAGGCCGTCATCAAGGCAAGAAACAGCGTGCGCCAGGCAACGCCGCAACGCTCTTCCCCCGTAACGCAGCCAAGGCTCCAGATGCCGGGATCCTGAATATTGCGAATAAAACCATCGGCATTGAAGGAGCCGTCGAAATCCTGAACGGACGCGATCAGCATGCTGCCGATCGGATAGAAGACAAAAACCGCGACGAGGAAGACCAGAACCGAAATGGCGGCGACGACAAAGGCGTCGCCTTTCATGACTCCGCGTTCTGCAAGCCCGAAGGCGAAGAGAAGCACGAAGACCAGCGACATGACGACGGCACCGGCGCCCATGGAGGGTTGGCCGTCGGCAAGCATGCCGAAGAGGTTTTCGCTCGCCGTCCAGGTCCAGCCGCTGAAGCCGATCGCCAGCCCCTGCAAGGCGAGGAAAAAGAGACCGGCGGCGCCTATGAAGGCAAGCAACCCGCCACGCCGCATTGGATCACGCATCGGCCGAACAAGGCACGCGGCAAGGAAAAAGAGGACGATGCCGACGAGCCATGGTTTTCCATAGGACAATATTTGCAGCACACCGGGCGCATCGCTGGCCGAAGAGAAAAATCCGGACAGCCAGCGGAAGCTGAAAAAGCCGCCTTCGATGCGATACCAGGGGAGAAGAATGAGGGCAAAAGCCCCGAGCGCCAGGACGATGTCCAGCCTGCGATTGCCACGTGTCATGGCCGACCTCGCTTGTTTCATGCCGATGAAAGAGTGGCGGACACCCCGGCTTAAAAAGCCGGGATGCCTGTCGCCTGAGTTCAGATCAGTGGTTCAGATCAGTTTGCGATCGCACCGACTTCGCGGTCCCAACGCTCCAGCAACGACTTGCGCTTGGCCGGATCGCCATAGGTTTTGAAGTCATAGTCGATGAGCTTGATATCCTCGAACTTCGGCGCTTCCTTCGGCACTTCCGCCGTCTTGTTGGAGGGAAGCTGGAAGGACTTGGCGTCCTTCATGCGCGACTGGACTTCGGGCTTCAGCGCCCAGTCGTACCAGATCTTCGCATTGTCGAGATTGCGGGCGCCCTTGATGATCGACATCGAGCCGATCTCGTAGCCCGTGCCTTCGCACGGCGCGATGGACTTGACCGGAAAGCCTTCCGCCGTCTGCGCCACCGCATCGTGCATGAAGACGATGCCAAGCGCCGTTTCTCCGCGCGCCGCCGCCTTGACCGGCGCAGAACCCGACTTGGTATATTGCGAGATATTGGCGTTAAGCTTCTTCAGATAATCAATCGCCTGATCCTCGCCCATGATCTGCACGAGCGACGCGAGCGCCGTATAGGCGGTGCCGGACGAATTAGGATTGGCGATCTGGATTTCGCCCTTCAGCTCCGGCGCCAGCAGGTCGGCCCAGCACTTCGGCTCCTTGTAACCCTTGGACTTGAAGATTTCGGTATTGTAGCCCCAGCCAAGTGCACCGGCATAAACGCCGACAGTCTTGTAACCGGTGCTTTCCGCCTGCTTCACGGCCCAGTCCTGCAACTGGTCCAGCATCGGCGACTTGTATTCGAGCGTCAGGTTTTCGGATGCCGCCTGCATATGCGGATCGCCGGTGCCGGCCCACCAGATGTCTGTCTTCGGATTGCGGGCTTCCGCGCGAACCTTGGCGTAGGTCTCGCCTGAAGACAGGCGCACCATATTGACCTTGATGTCATGCGTCTTTTCGAAATCGCCCTTCATCTGCTCGCAGATGACGACATCGGCCGAGCAGATCAGGTTGAGTTCGCCCGCCGCCTGAGCGGAAACGGCGCTGAGTGCCGTGCCGGCAAAAAGCAGGGTGGAAAATATCGTCAGTCGCATGGTTATCCTCCTGTAGCTTGCGTCTGAATTCTTGGGCCGCGCGCAGACATGGCGCTGCCGGTCGCGGCGTCTTGCAGCACGCGCTGTCTCTTCGGGATGTTGGTTTTGGCCCTACTGGGTCTGGGTGGGGTGGATTTCGCTGTCGAAGCGGCTCAATAACCGACTTCGCTCTTCCGGCTGTCCGAAGGTGGCGAAATCGTAATCCACCATCTTGATCATCGATATGTCAGGTGCGGTCAGCGGCAATGTCGCCCGGGCATTGGAAGGCACCTGGTTCTGGCCGGCCTGGGCCCCGGTCGCCTGCCCTTCCGGGCTCAGCGCAAATTCCACGAAATCCTGTGCAAGGGCCGAATTGCGATTGCCCTTGACGATGCTCACAGCCCCGATTTCATAACCGGTGCCCTCGCACGGCGCGACGATGACCAGCGGAAAACCTTCGATCTTCTGGGTCACGGCATCGTGCATGAAGGAAATCCCGATCATGATCTCGCCCCGCGCCGCCGCCTTGACGGGCGCAGCGCCCACCTTGGTATAGCTCACGACATTCTGGTCGAGTTTCGCCATGAAACCGAAAGCCTCCTCCTCGCCAAACAGCTGGACGAGGGTGGCCAGCATGGTGAAGGCCGTACCGGAATAGTTCGGATTGCCGGTCAGGATATGGCCGCGATAGACATCCTTCGCCAGGTCCTTCCAGCAGGTCGGCGCCGGCAGATTGTTCTTCGCAAGCAGTTCCGAATTATAGGCAAAACCCAGCGCGCCAGCATAAATTCCCGCAGACCGCGATCCCGACATTACCGAGAAATTCTGCGCCCAGGGCAACAAATCCTGCTGGTGGGCGGGCCGGTATTCATCCAGCAACCCTTCCGAGCCGGCCTGCAAATGGGTGTCGCCGGTACCGCCCCACCAGACATCGACAGTGGGATGGGATCGTTCGGCGCGAATCTGGTCGAGGATTTCACCGGTGCTCTTTCGCACCATCGAAATCTCGAGACCGGTCTTGGCTTCGAAAGCCTGCTTCATGGTCAAACACCAGGCCTCGTCGACGCCGCACAGGACGTTCAACTTCGGCTCGGCCATGCCATGCCCTGCGCCGCACAGCCATAGGACCATGCTCGCCGCAAGTGCGGTCAATGCTTTCAATTAAGCCTCCCTGCCTGGAACCTCCCCGTTCCAGTCTCCACCAACAGCATGTCACATCCAGCCCGCACCGCAATCGAAGAATGGTTACCAATCTTTCACCGCACCGCCGAACAAGATTACAGATATTACATTTATGACAGCAGCGATAACCAGCGAGCCTTTGAAGATCGCCGCTGCCATGCCTATGATGGTGATGGGAGGAAAGTGCAGTGCTTAATCAGAAGGTTCGCATTCTGATCGTCGAGGACGATCCGGATATGGCCGAGCTCATCTCGGACCTCATTGAGGCGGAGGGCTGGCTACCCACCTGCGCGCGCTCCGCCGAGGAGGCGGACGAGATATTGGCGCGCGAAAGGATGCAGCTTGTGCTCGTCGATCACAATCTGCCCGGCACGTCCGGACGCACCTTCGCCCAGCGGCTGCGCAGCCAGATCGACATCGGTATCGTCATGGTCACCGCCGCCGGCAGCGCCGCTGACCGGGTTCTCGGTCTGGAAACGGCCGCCGACGATTATGTTGTCAAACCCTTCGAACCGATCGAACTCACCGCCCGGATCAAGGCCGTCCTGCGGCGAACGATCCCTTCGCTGAAACAGGACAAGGACAGCGATCAAGGGCGCGGGGCGCTGTGCCTTGGCGACTGGGCGATCGATCTCGACGCCCGCCGGGCGGTCTGCCTGAGCGATCATAGCCGAACGCTGACGACTGCGGAGTTCGCGCTGCTGGAAATACTGGCGCAAACACCCAACCAGCCCGTCAGCCGCTCCCAGATCCTCGACAGGCTGGGTTCGGAAAGCGACCGTTATATCGACCGAAATGTCGACGTGCTGGTTTTGCGGCTCAGGCGCAAGATCGAGATAAACCCCGACCTGCCGCGCCACATCAAGACGCGGCGCGGCAAGGGTTATGTTCTGCATACCGACGAGGGCGAGCTTTCCCCGTGATCAGCCGCTCCTTCCTGTCCTCCATCGCCTTCCGCCTGCCCTTTGCGATCGTCTTTACCTGCCTCCTCGTCTTCAGCCTTTCCGCCATCGCCATTTATGGTCTGCAGCGCGCCCGCGATGAAATGGCGGCTTATGGGTTGCAGGCCTTTTCCAGTCTCGCCAAGGCTTCGCTGGTCTCGCGGCAGGTCTCCGATCTCGTCTCCAGCGCACCATTTCTGATGAACGCCGCCTCACCCTACCGCGTTTCCAGCGAAAGCCGCTCGGTGGTCCAGCAGGTCGATATTTTGCTCGAAATGACAGGATCGGGCGGCGGCGAACGGATTACCCGCGGCTTTGCCAGCGAACGCATCGTTGAACTCCTCCAGATTATCCGGGAACAGACGCTCGATCTTGCGAAGGATGCCGATGCGGCACAGGGCCATAAAGCGGAAGCGGCAGCAGCACTCGGCGAAATCGCCACCGGTCAGGGCATCCTAGATCCGGAACTGCGCCGGCGAATGAACGGCATCGTGCAGGCCGCATCCGCATCCGACAGCCTCTTCCAGCTTGGTGAACTGCGCCGCCGTTACGTGGCGGAAACAACAGCGCGCCAACAGGGCTATCCCGGCGAACGCCTGCCCGTGTCCGAGCTGCACCCCTATGAGCGGGTCTTCGAGGCCCAGAGCCGCTACCTTCTGGAAATGTTCGCCATCCGTGCCTCGGTGTCCCGTCTTCACACCGTGTCGCGCGATCTTTCCCACGCAACCGAGACCCAGGGCGATGCGGTTGCGCGCAGGCTGAACGAAGACCTGATTTCGACCTCCGATGCTCTCAACCGACTGTTGATCATTGTCGCCGTCGCCTCGCTTCTGGTTCTCATCGTGGCGATCTTCTCGATCCGCTCAGTGATGCGTGTCTCGCGCGGGATAGTGACGCTCTCCAACGGCATGAATGCCCTTGCGAAAGGAAATAAGGATGTCGGCCCGCCCTCGTATACTGGTCCCGAGACGGAGTTGATCCGGCTGCTCGATGCGTTTCGCGCCTTCCATGACAGCGTCGACCGCGTCTCGCGCCTCAGGCGCACGGCGGAAGCGGCAGCCCGGACCATCCGCTCGACATTCCGCACCATGAATGAGGGAATAGCACTCTTCGATCCGGCCGGCAGGCCCATCACCATGAACCGCCGCATCATCGAACTCGTCGGACGCTCCGGCTCATCGCGAAAACTGCCGCTTCGCCGGTTTGTCGAGCCGATCCCGGAAATCGACCCGGCCCTGCTGCCCTTCGAGGCAGAGCGGGGAGAACTGCTCGACCGCGCAGTCCTGCGCCACCGCACTGACGATCAGCGGGTGATCGAAGTATCGATGTCACGCCAGCCGGACGGCGGCATCGTGCTGCTCGCCCGCGATGTGACCGCGCTCGATCGCCAGGAAGCGGAAGCCGTCAAAGCACAGAGACTTGATGGCATCATGCGCATGACCCACCAGGTCAGCCATGAGGTGGGCAACATGATCGGCATCATCACCGGCAGCCTCGGTCTTCTGGAGCGGGAGGCCGGTTTCAACGACCGCCAGAAGCGGCACATCGCCCGCATCCGCAAGGCGGCGGATCGCGGCCGCTCTCTGGCCAGCAGCATGCTTACCATCGGCAGCCAGCAACCGATACATCCAAGCGTCATCAATGTCGCCAGCCTGCTGCGCGGCATGGCCGATATTCTCGAAATCGCTGTCGGCCCCAAATGCCGGATCGCGCTCCATATCGATGACGATCTTCCCTCGATACCGCTGGACCCGGCCCTTTTCGAACAATCCATCCTCAATCTCTGCCTGAACGCCGCAGCCGCCATGCCCGATGGCGGCCTGATTTCAATCGAGGCCGCTTCGGGCAAAGATTCGCTGGTGATCGCTGTCGCCGACGAGGGCATCGGCATGACGCCGGAGGCCGTGGACAAGGCCTTCGAGCCCTATTTCACCACGCGGGGCGACCATGGCGGCGCAGGTCTCGGCCTCGCCATGGTCTACGGTTTCGTGCGCCAGAGCGGCGGCGAAGCGCATATCACTTCCAGACCCGGCGAAGGCGCAAGAGTTGAACTGACCTTCCCGGCAAATGCCGGCCACACCTAGCGGGCAAGCTGCGCGGATTCGATCGAATCCGCCAGTATCTCCAGCCCAAAATCGATTTCCGGCTCGGATACCGTCAACGCCGGCGCAATGCGGAAGACGCCGCCCATGCCGGGCAGCTTGACGATGTTCATGCTGAGGCCACGCAACATCGCCTCCTGCATGATGCGTGCACCGAGTTCGAAACCCGGGGCTTTCGTATGCCGGTCGGCGACGACTTCAAGTCCGAGTAAAAGCCCGCGCCCGCGCACGTCACCAACGCATTCGAAGCGCTGCTGCAACGAGAGCAACCCCTCCTTCAAACGGTTTCCGCGGGCAATCGCCTGTTCCACCAGCCCATCGCGTGCCACCACATCGAGAACCGTCACGCCGACAGCCGCCGGCAGGGGATCGGAAACATGGGTCGTATAGAACAGGAAACCCCTCTCGAAGGCCTTCTGTTCGACCTCCGCGCTCGTCATCACCGCCGCAAGCGGCAGGCCAGCGCCGAGTGTCTTCGACAGCGTCATGATATCGGGGGTCACACGATCGCGCTGGAAGGCGAACATATGCCCGGTTCGGCCAACACCGGTCTGGGCTTCATCGAGGATGAGCAGCATGCCGCGCTCCTCGCACTTTTTCTTTAGCGCAGCGAGATAGCCGACCGGCAGTTCGAGGATACCGCCACTCGACAGGATCGGTTCGGCAATGAAGGCGGCAAGATTGCCGGTCGACTGGCGATCGATCAGTTCGAAGGCATCGTCGAGTTCCGCTTGCCAGTCATTCGATCCATCGGGATTCTTGAAGCGCGGACGATAGGCGTTCGGCGCGGGAATAACGAGTGAGCCAGCCGCGGCAGGGCCATAGCCCCTGCGGCCGGCACTATAGGTAGCGGAGGCCGCAGCGCCCGTCATGCCGTGCCAACTCTGCGCGAAAGCGACGATTTCATGCCCGCCGGTCACGAGCTTCGCCATGCGGATCGCCGCCTCGTTGGACTCAGCCCCGGTGGTCAGCAATTGCACACGATCGAGACCAGGCGCAAGCGCCGCCAGCCGCGCCGCCAAGTCGACGACCGGGCGAGACAACATGCCCGAGAATAGATGCGCGACCGATGCCATCTGCCGGTTGACGGTGGCGACGATATCCGGATGGGTATGCCCGAGCAACGCGCTCATCTGGCCGGAGGTGAAATCGAGAATGGCGCGCCCATCCGCATCATAGACAAAACTTCCCTCAGCCCGCTCGACGATGATCTCCTCGAAGGCCGGTCCGTAGCGGGTCAGATGTTTATTGGCGGCCTCCCAGAAAGCCGGTTCGTCATTGAGCGAGGCGAAGGTCTTCGCAGGCTTGTCCATGGCACATTCCCCAAAAGTTTATCTTGCGGAAACATAACCGCCCATTGCCCCCTCAGTCCAATTGATAGTATTATACTCCGGTATCGATAATCTTGATATCGCCATGCTCGATCTCACCCTGCTGAAGAACTTCATCATCGTCGCTCGCGCCGGCTCCATCAGTGTCGCCGCAATGCAGATTGGCCGCACCCAGTCTGCGCTCAGCACGCAGATGCAGCGGCTGGAAGGGCTGGTAGGCCATACCCTGCTGCAGCGAACGGGTTCTGGAGTGCGTGTAACCGCAGCGGGAGAGAGACTGCTTGCCCATGCCAGTGCCCTGCTTGCCCGGCATGACGAAATCCTTGCCGATATGGGCGAGGCGACGCTGCAGGGAACCGTCAGCCTTGGCTGCCCTGAAGATTATTCCATTGCCTTCCTGCCGGAACTGCTAAGAGGCTTCTTCGGCACCTACCCTAAAATCGACCTGCGCATGGTCTGTGCGCCCACGACGGAATTGCGTCCCCTCCTGCAGCGCCGCCAGATCGACATGGCCCTGGTTTCGCAATCCGATCCGGATCACCGCGATGTGCTCCGCAGGGAAAGTTTCGTCTGGGTGGCGGACAGGCCTGAGCCGGATCTCCTCGCCAAGGATGTGCTGCCGCTCGCACTCTCCGCGCCCGTGACGCTGGATCACCGCGCGGCGTGCGCCGCCATGGAAACCGCCAATCGCCGCTACCGCGTCGCCTTCGCCAGCAACAGCCTTTCCGGCCTCATCGCAATCGCACGCTCCGGCCACGCCATCAGCGTGCTGACAAGGACAGCCGTTCCAGCCGACCTTCATATCGTCAAAAACGGGCTACCACCCCTACCGACGATCGGCATTGCCATCGAGTTTGCCGACGCGCAGACATCTTCAGCAGCCAGGGCGCTGGGTGACCACATCCGCACCGTTCTTCCGGATCTCAGCCTTTAGCCTGGAGCGTTCCCGCAACCCGCATATCCGGCTTTTCCACCATCTCAGGTGACAAAAGGCTAGAAATCGGGCCGATCATTGCAGGCGCAGACCTGAAGTGTTTTCATCAGTCCAGAAACGCAAAAAAGCCCTTGCGTGGCAAGGGCTTGGCGCAATCACAGGGATCGTTGGTTGCGGGGGCAGGATTTGAACCTGCGGCCTTCAGGTTATGAGCCTGACGAGCTACCGGGCTGCTCCACCCCGCGTTACCAGCGTAAATCCCTATGGGATTTATCGCGACAGCATCACAGGGAC